>JAJFGG010000158.1 GCA_021776235.1 Alphaproteobacteria bacterium
ATCAAATTCCCATAGACCGAGCAGGCCGCAACAGCGAGGCTAAACCCCCCGCGATTTCCTTCCCTGAGGCTTGTCCGACACCTGCCGATCAAGACCGTGGCAGTCTCATCGCCGCGACAGGTGTCCGACAACCCTTAACAAGAGGAGAATCTAGCCGCTCCTCATTAGATGCCGGCGGTGGGAACCGTCCACTACATCACAAACGGACATTGAGATGCCAGGCGGGCGCTTAGGGACGCCCAGCCAATAACTGGCTAATTGTGGTTGTGAAGTCCCGCGTTCTGACAATGCCGTTATGTCCCACACCGGGCACTTCGATATTGCTGGCATCAATGCCCATACTCTTAAGGCTTGCCACGTAATTTCTGGCTAAAACGGGTTCTGTATTTCCATCGTCGGCACCGGTAACGGCGACAACCCTGGTGTTCTTGTCCATTCCAGCGATGAAATCGTGCGGCGAAAGACTCAAAGGCCAGTTGTTGTAGCCTCGTCTCATGGTCCGCCATACAGGGACATTGCAAGGACAGGCAGCAAGAACGGCAGCGTTAACCAGACCTGGAAATTTGCCAATGATGACCCCTGATATGGCGGCTCCGCCGGAATGCCCGGCCAGGATAACGTTTTCAGCTTTGTAGTGGATTTTGAGCACCTTAACGGCGGCGGCGACGGTTTCAATCACATCAGGCTGATAGTTGTCCTTGTCCCGGTGGCTGTTGCCCGTTGAATGATTTCCCATCAAATCAAAGTACCCGGGCCGGATCAAGCCGACGGCGACCACACCCTTCGCCCCGTAACTTTGAGCAATCCGATACATGTAGTCGGATGGCCGGTAGTCGGAAGGGTCGGGGCGATATCCGTCGCCGTGGATGAAGATGATCAGTGATGTTCGCGCGGCAGACTCGCCGTAGGTTTTGATCACCAGGCATTCGTCATTTGCCGAAACGCGAACCCTGTTGCCGGCGTCGCACGGCTCTGCCGCGGCCACCTGATCTGCCGCCGCAACTAACGCAACGGCTAGAGCCATCATCGCGAAATTTCTCAATGCGTACCGCCTTTTTCCGACGTGTTGAGCAGCAACATTTCTCACGCATCTTTAGACAAAGAACTCGGGCACTTTCGGTAATTTACCGGCGAACTGCAATACCGATCGAATGTCCTCTTGGGGTGTGCGCCGTGATAAGGCGGCGCTTTCCATTGGGTGCAAATCCGCCCGGCGAATTACAGTGACAGTCCATTCAATACCGTTCCAGAGAGTAAGTTCGAGATAAAGGCCCCCAACATATATAATCACCTTCAAACAGTGCCAAAAAAATGCCCTGTCACTGTAATCCCACCGTAATCCGTGTCACCGTAATCCTGGAGGGCGGGCCCTCGACCCTCACCCGTTAACGCCTGCCAGCGCTTGCTCGACGATCTCCTGTCCGCGGACCCATATATCCTCCTTCCATTGACTGTCCTCGCCATAAAAGGCAGCGCGCACTTGTTCTTTGATCGTCTTGAAACATGGAGAATTGTCTGCGCCACCCTTGGCATAGAGCCAGTTATCCGCGCGGATGGCCTCGTGCACTTCTTCAAGCGGACGTGTGCCAAATTCCAATGTGATCGCGGTAATCTCTGCTTTCGGGCAGGCCCGGCGGTAACCAAAATCGATGGTGCCGTTGAGCCGTACTGACGCGGAGTTTCCAACTGCAGCGCTCTTAACTTCGTCGCCATACCAGGCGCAAGTGCGTTCGTATTGCTGGTCGCCAGGTCCGCCCCGTCCAATGATTTCGCCATAGCCGCGAGGGCCTAACCCCGTATGAAAATCAACCAAGGCGACGCGCGCCGCGCTGGACAGGCATTTCCTTGCGAAGTCTTCGATTGTACGGCGTGACCAACTTGGCTCGCTGCCGCCATAAAACAGGCCATCTGGAAATTCGTACTGGCCGCGTGAGGTAATCTGCTGGAACTGTTTCAAGCCGGCACGTTGCTTGAAGGTCTCGATTGCAGCGTCAGCTTTCTCTCGCGCCGGCCCGTCCCAGGTTTCAGGTACAAGACTTGGATGAAGTTCAGCATAGCCATGACTATCAGGCCGGCCGGCCTTGAAATCAATGAAGTTGCGGTTGAGATCTATATTATCCTCGTTGACGCGGCGTTGATGGGCGAAGCCATATGGGTTATTGGCGTGCACCAGGACCAACGCCGTGTCTGAATTGAGACGCGCGGCCCAATTCTCCCTTAGAAACCCGGTTTGACAGCCGGAGCCGCAAAACCCCTCGATACCGTGCGTCGCCGATCCGGCGACGACAATGTTGCGCGCATCTCTTGGGCCGAGAAAAACAATGTCAGTACCCAGCGCCTCACCACCCGGCCCCTTTAAAGGATGCTCTAATTGCAATAAATGGGCGCCCGAAATTTCCGCAGCTGCAAGGAACTTCCCACGGGCTTCGGCATAGTCGTCAGAGAAATAACTGTCCATCGCGCAGGTCACCTAAGCTGGAATTGCGGCGCCGTCGCGCCGACTGTCGGCGGCGCCGGTTAGCGCACCACTATCAGAGTCACGTGCCACCGCCTGCATACCGCCGGCGCGCCAAGAGAACTCGGGCAAGAGAGCGACCTCGTGGCCGCGCGCCGACAACTCGACACAGACAGGATGGCTCACGCGGCGTTCCAGATAAATTTTCCTGCCATCCCACAGACGGGCCCGTGGCATGTCGATCGCGTCCTGCAGGTCGAGGCCGAAATCGACATGGCCAACCATTGCCTGGACCTGTGTCTGCAAGATGCCGTAACTGCCCGGCGTGCCCAGTGCCAGAATCCCCTTGCCGTTGCGGGTGGAAATAGACGGCGCGAGGCACATCGCCATGCGCTGGCCAGGTTGTAAGGCGTTGGGTGATGCGGGGTCCAAATCCGTCCAATTCAGGAAGTTGTTCAGGACAACGCCGGTGCCGGGAATCATGACACCCGAGCCATAGGGTGCGCCAAGGCTTTGGGTTAGGCATATCATGTTGCCCTCAGCGTCAGCGACGGACATTGATGTTGTGTTTTCCTTTGCTGCATCCGTTGCGTAGTCAGCGTCACCAGACCATTTCTCGGTCAGCCCGACCACCGGGACGCCGTCGCCGGCACGTTCAATCTGAGCGCTGAGGTCTGCGAGTAGCGCTTCAGCGTCCTGCGGGGTACAGCGGTTATGTTTGATGCGCAATCCCGCTGATAGGCGGATCGCGCGGAAGACGAGGTCGAGATGTTGGGCGCTGAGCAACCCCAGTGATCCGATGTCAAACGAATCAAGAATGCGCATGGCGAGTAGAAACTGAAAAGACTCCGCCGGTGGCGGCGGTACGTGGATCAGCCGGTCACGGTAGCTCGCCTTGATAGGTGCTTCAATTATTGGCTGAACCGATTCCAGATCGCGCAGCGTAAGCACGCCGCCGGCCTCTGCCATGCGCTGCGCCAGCCGCTCGCCAAGTTCACCGCCATATAGGTAACCAATACCCTGTTCGGCGATGTTTTCCAGCGTCCTGGCCAGGTCAGGCAGCTTAATGATATCGCCGGGCTTCCAACCGCATTGCGGCTGGAACACCCGGTGCCACTCCTGATCCTTGATGCGGTCGATTTGATCGATGGTTTCTGCGACGAAGAATTTCGAAACGGGATAGCCGTCTGAAGCAAGCCGGATGGCCGGTTGCAAAGCGTCTGCGAAGCTAAGGTTCCCATATTGATTTTGCAGAGCGTACCAGCCAGCGAGGTTGCCTGGCGTGCAGGATGCGAGCGGGCCTGTCATTGCGACCGCGCCGTTCATCTCTGCCGGTTTCAGCTCTGCCGGTGCGGGCGGGATGAAATCGATACAGGCGACCTCTCCAGCGTCTGCACGCAGGAAAGTCGCCGCGCCAGCACCGGCCAACCCTGACATAAATGGTTCAACCACATTCAAAGCGGCGGCAGTTGCCGCGACCGCGTCAAAGGCGTTGCCGCCCCGCCGCAACATCTCGGCGCCGGCATTTGCCGCCAGCGGGTGCGCGGCAGCGACCATGCCGTTCTTGCCGCGTACGCTGGCACGCCCGCCAAGAGACCAATCGGCGTTAGTGAGATCTAGCATATATTTCTCCTCTCATTGGAGTGGTCAAGAGCATCATAGATCATGATCAAAGTAACGAAAAAACTTTGGCCGCGGGAGTGTCATCGGACGTGTCAGGGAATCCTGGTTTGATCCGGCGCGGCAGCTTTTGTAACGTTCTATAATAAGGTCTCCACGCCGATGTTGCAGGACGCCACCCGCGATCATCCGCTCGGTCGCAATTATGCAAGTCCCATCTCCGATTTCGCTGTGGCGGGTCGAAGATATGCTCCCCGGATGCGGTGTTAATATCAGTCACGAAACGGTTTGCGCTTAGTCGAACCCGTTCAGCTCCACTTCGGTCTGGATAGGGAACATCAACAAAATTCGAATTGCGTAAATCAAATCGACGCGCGCCCATGCGCGCTATGAGTCAAAGAACTAAATCGCTCCCGCGATAATTTTTGTCAGCGTGTGGTGAGGACTGCACGATAACGGGTTGGCCTGTCCTGTGTTGAGATTTGTGGTTTCCGAACCTCACTCAACACAGGAGCAGAACCATGACCGACAAAAC
>JAJFGG010000159.1 GCA_021776235.1 Alphaproteobacteria bacterium
CATCCGTGGCAAGCTGTGGCCCCTGGGCAACGATACCGAATTCATCCCCGGCCATGGCGATATGTCGACCTTCGCCTGGGAGCGCGCCGCCAATGCCTATGTCTGCGATTTCGTTGAGTATTAGAGGCTGCGAACCCGGCATAGCGCTATTGAACAAGCCGTTTCGCAGGCAACAACTGGCAAAAATGCTGCGCGAGGCGTTATACCAAGTTGCGGTGATATATAACCATATATAAGCGTTGCGTAGACGTTAGGGGGCCGCCCCCAAACCCTTCCAAACGCCGAATATTGGTTTTTTTTACCCCGCAACTTGGTATAACGCCTCGCGCAGCATTTTTGCCAGTTGTTGCCTGCGAAACGGCTTGTTCAATAGCGCTATGCCGGGTTCGCAGCCACTAATACTCAACGAAATCGCAGACATAGGCATTGGCGGCGCGCTCCCAGGCGAAGGTCGACATATCGCCATGGCCGGGGATGAATTCGGTATCGTTGCCCAGGGGCCACAGCTTGCCACGGATGGCATTAACCAGTTGCATATGATCGCCCTTGGGTCCATCGCAACGGCCGATAGAGCCGCGAAACAGCACATCGCCGACCACGGCCAATTTGGAAGCCGGGTGATGGAAGACGATATGGCCCGGCGTATGGCCCGGACAATGCAGCACAGACAGGATGAGCGGGCCGATCTCAACCGTCTCGCCTTCGTCCAGCCAGCGATCCGGCGTGAAGCCGCGTGCCCCCGTCAGGCCTGTACGCGCCGCCTGTTTCGCCATGCCATCGATTAGAAAACCATCATCCGGGTGTGGGCCCTCTATCGGCACGCCCAGGCACTCGGACAATTCCGCGGCACCGCCTGAATGATCCGCATGGCCATGGGTGACCAGAATTTTTTCCACCGCGACGCCCTCTTCAGCTATGGCGGCCTGGATCAGTTCAAGGTCGCCGCCAGGGTCGACAACGGCGGCGCGCAGACTGTCGGGGCACCACAACAGGGAACAGTTCTGTCGAAAGCGGGTGACGGGAACGATACGGTAGCGCATGAATTATCCTATAATCAGCTTCGAGACATTGTAGACGAGCCGGACGGTTGACGGAATGCGCGATGCGTAGTGACGATGCATAAGGCGGAGGACGAGGCGGCACAGGGGTCCGAAAAGCCCGGCGCGGCGCGTCTGGTCGCCTTGATCTGCACGGCCCAGGTTTTGGCCCAGGTCGGAGCCTATGCCTGGCCGGCGCTATTGCCGGAATTCATTCCCCGCTGGCAACTGGATTACAGCGAGGCGGGTTGGATCACCGCCAGCTTCTATCTCTCCTATATGCTGTCAGTCCCCATCCTGGTCACCTTGACCGACCGGATCGATCCGCGCCGGATTTACATGTTTGGGGTCGGCTGCACCGTTATCGGACATCTGTTGTTCGCCCTTTATGCGGACGGCTATTGGAGCGCCACCCTGGCCCGGACTATTGCCGGCATCGGCTGGGCCGGCACCTATATGACCGGTCTGAAGCTATTGGCGGACCGGGTCGAAGGAAAATTGCTATCGCGTGCAGTCACCTGGCATGCGGCCAGCATGGGTATCGCCTCTGCCCTTTCCTTCGTCTTCGCCGGCCTGATCGCAGATATTTGGGATTGGCATGCCGCCTTTTTCGTTGCAGCGGCGGGCGCCGCCGGCGCCTGGTTGATCGCGGCCTTGTTTGCGCCCAGGCAGTCGCCTTCTGCCGTCTCAGAAGGACCAAGCTGGGCGCTGTTCGATTTTCGCCCCGTATTCGCGAACCGCTCGGCCATGGCCTATAGCGTGGGTTACTGCATCCATACCTGGGAGATGGGCGCCATGCGCGGTTGGGCGGTGGCCTTCCTGGCCTACGTCGCCCTGCAGGATTACGGACCGGACAGCAGCGAAGCGCCGCTTTTGAGCCCCCCGATGATGGCCACTGCGATGGCCCTGTTCGGTGTCTGGGCCAGCATTGGCGGCAACGAACTATCCATTCGCCTGGGGCGGCGGCGCCTGGTCCGCCTGGCCATGGCCGGGTCTATGGTCTTTGCCCTGGCAATCGGCTTTCTGGGCTCGTTCAACTATCCCTTGGCGGCCGGCCTGTTGGTCTTGTACGGCATGGTGATCTGGCTGGATTCATCGTCACTGACCGCCGGTGCGGCGGGCAGTGCCACGCCCGGGCGCCGGGGCGCGACACTTGCCGTACACTCCATGCTGGGTTACGGCGGCGGCTTCGTCGGACCGATCATGGTAGGCTGGATCCTGGATCTGGCGGGCGGGCCGTCCCATCTTGCCTGGGGTCTGGCATTCGGCCATATGGCCCTGGCCATGTTGGGCGCGCGGATCGCCTTTACCTGGTTGCGGCCCAAAGGCCTGGAAGGGGATAATCCGGCTAGTCGCTAACGGCACTACCGGTGACGATGACTTCCAACATAAAGGGCTTCGCGTGGGCTCGCACCCGATCCCGCCATTGCCGCGCAGCAGCCTGCTCCCCCTTCGCCAGATACCATTCGGAGACGAAGAAAGCGCCTTGCGAGCGGGTATCGTCGCTTCTTTGTGCCATCAAGGCAGTGATGGCTTGTTGCAGGGTACCCGTGCCAGCCCATAACTGCACCAGGGGCGCCGGCCAGACACCGTCTTCCCACCACCACAAGTAGGGCTCCAAGGCAGCCCTGCCGTCTGCCCCCTGACGGGCCGTGGCAGCTGCCAGCCACAACACCGCGATGGGATGCCGCACCGGTGATAGAGCCAAAACTTCAACGAACAAGTCGGCTGCAAGGTCAAAGCGGCCTTGTCGGAAACGCAGGACGCCCTTGAAGAACAGGGCCAGGGAGGAACGCGGCTCGAGCGACAACGCGTGGGCAAAGTCGGCCAGGGCGGCGGTAGGATCGGCGGCCTGCAAATACAGCCTGCCGCGATAGGCCAGGGCATCGGCAAAGAAAGGATTCAAGGCGATGGCCCGGTTCAGATCCATCAGGGCCATGGGCAAGCTGGTTTGCGTCAAGCCGCGCAAAAGATACGCCTTGGCAGAGGCCGGGTTGAGGGCCAGCGCCTGCGCCAACGCCGCGCCGGCCGCTTCGCCATCGCCCAGGCTCAACAGAGCCGCGGCCTGAGATGTCAACAAGGCCGACCGTTCGGCCGGCGCCAGATCCTGCCGGCTCAAGGCGCGCCGGCAATAGGCTTCGTCCAAATGGACCCGGCCGCTGCCCATCAGACAGGCTTCGCCGTCGCCCTTGGTCTGGCCCCCGGCGGCCGTGCCAAGGCCGAAGCTAACCGCACAGGCCAATGCCATAACCCGATAATGCGAGTTCATGCGCAACTATGTCAGGAATTCGAGGGCCACAATAGCCCGGAAGTAATCTAGTCGGATTCAGCTGCTGTTCTTGCGGTAGGTCACCAGGCCCTGACCGGTCGGCAGCTCGAGAATCGGGTGGCCATGCCGGCCCCACCATTCCAGATGCGCCCGACATAAGTCACTCATTTCCAGGCGGCCAAAATCATCAAGCACGACCATGGCGCCATCGCTCAAGCGTGAAACCAGATGATCCAGGGCCGCCGTTTCCGCCGCCGCCGCATTCAGGTCCAGATGCAGAAAGGCGATACGGTCGGGCACCACGGTGTCGAACACCTCCGGCACAATGCCCTTGACCACACGCACATTGGGATAAATGGCAAACCGGTTCAGGACATCTTCATAAACGCCGTCCCACTGGTAACCTGGATTGACTTTCCTTCTTTCGAGTTCAGTGGACCACTGTTCAGGCAAACCGGAAAACGTGTCATAGAGATAGAATTGCCGCGGCTGCCCTTCGAAGCGTAAATACTGCGCAACTACGCCCGCGTAGAATCCCTGATAGGTGCCACATTCAACGAAGTCGCCATCGAGCGCAAGCGCCGCGCGCGCGGCCCAGCAACAGGTATGCAGGCGCCAAATTTTGCACATGTCCCGTTCGCCATCAGCGTTGGCCAGCATGGCCGCAACAAATGGCGCGTCGGAAACGAACGACTGGTTGCGCATCAAGGCAACCAGGTTATCCTGCATGAACGTGCTCAGGCCGTGCTGTTCGTAGACTTTCTCTACGCTTTCCAAGCCCGACGTTACCTGCCCCAGTTGCTCCCGGGGTGGACCATAGAAACTCATACCACACGAGTACCTTTGCTAGTTGCACCAGTGGAGACCGGGAACGATGTACCGCATGATGTCTAAAAAACGGTTAATTTCCCGCCATCACCCCATGCCAATGGGCGCAGAATTCTAACAATTTCATGGGCGGGGCCGGTACCTGGTCAAAGATCCCGCATGCATAATGCGGCCATTCAGGGGTCTGCCGATGATGTCTTCGGCCAACAGGGCACTATCGATCAAAGCGTCCAGGTCGATGCCGGTGTCGATGCCCATTTCCTGGCACAGAAAAACCATGTCCTCGGTACAGATGTTTCCCGCGGAACGGGCTGAACCATGGCCGGCGAAAGGGCAGCCGCCCAGCCCCGCGACCGAGGAATCGAACAGATCCACCCCCATCTGCAAGGCGGCATAGACATTGGCGGCGCCCAAGCCCCGGGTATCATGCAAATGCAAACCGATACGCGCGTCGGGTGCCAGTTCTCGTACCATACCGATGCGCCGCTTCATGTCCTCCGGGTTGGCCCAACCGACCGTATCCGCCAGATAGATCGCCGGCAGCGGCACGTCCCGCGCGGCACACAGTTCAATGATCCATTGCACCAGATCGGACACCGCCCCGATCGGCACCGGTCCGCCGAAATTGCAGCCGAATGCGGTCATGATATAGGCCGACGTCGGGGCCAAGCCCTGTTGCAGGTATAGATCCAGCCATTCCGCCTGGCGGTCGCGCATTTCCGTGGCCGAACAATTATTGTTGGCCTGGGAGAATTCATCCGTGGTGTAAAACAACAACCGCGTATCCATGTGGACCCGAGGCGCCTCACCCGCCAACATGAAGCCCTTCTTGTTCAGCCACAGGGCGGTGTATTCAACACCGTCCCGGCGCCTGATGGCGCCGAATAGTTCGGCGGTATCGGCCATGGTTGGAACCACCTTGGGGCTGACGAAAGAGCCGACCTGGATTTGTTTCAAACCGGTCTCGCTAAGACTATCGATCAGGGCGGCACGGCGGTCCAGGGGATAGCTCACCGCTTCGATCTGAAAGCCTTCCCGGGGTCCTTCTTCGTGGAACTCAACGAACCTGGGCAGATCGGTCATGGGTGCATCCTCTCAAAGACAAACAGCTTGATCCCAACCGCGCCCTAATAGGACCTGGGCATGCCCAAAACCCGTTCGCCGATATAGTTCAGGATCAGTTCCCGATTGATTGGTGCCGTGCGCAATAGCCGCGCCACGGAATACAGATCGTACAGGCCGTATTCGTGAGTGAAGCCGCTGCCGCCGTGGGCCTGCAGGGCTGCTTCCACCGCCATGATGCCGGCCTCGGCGCCGGCATATTTCGCCATGTTGGCGGCCGGGCCGGCTTCCTCGCCCCGGTCGAATGACCAGGCAGCCTGACGCAGCATTAGCGAGGACAGTTCCACCTGGGTCTTGGCCGCCGCCAGAGGGTGCTGCACGCCCTGATAAGCGCCGATGGGGCCATCAAAGACCACCCGTTCGGAGGTATAGGCCACCGCCTTGTCGATGGCGAACCGGCCAATGCCGCAGGCCATGGCAGCGACTGTGACACGCTCCGGGTTCAGCAGATCGAACAGGATGTTGAAGCCTTTGTCGACCTCGCCCAGGACATCCTCCGGGCCCAGGTCAACCTCATCGAAATACAGAGTGAACTGCTCTTCCGGATTGACGACGCTCATATCCATGGCGTGAAAGTCCACGCCCTTGGCCTTCAGATCCACGATGAAAACGGTGAAGCCGTCGGTCTTGCGCTTGACCTGATCATGGGGCGTAGTGCGGGCCACCACCACGGCATAATCGCTGACATCGACGCCGGTGATGAAGACCTTGGAGCCACTCAATTTAAAACGGTTTCCATCCCGCCGGGCCACAGATTGGATGCGCATCGAATTGCTGCCAGCCGTCGGCTCGGTAATGGCGAAGCAGAACATGGTCTTACCGGCGGCGGCATCAGGCAGATAACGGGATTTCTGTTCGTCCGTGCCGTGCATGTTGATGTGGCCGAGAGACATAGTGGGGCCGACCACATACATCAACAAGGGCAGGCCATGGTTGCTCATGCCTTCAATCAACAGCGCCATTTCCAACAGGCCCAGGCCGCTACCGCCATAGGCCTCGTCAATCATCAGGCCGGCAAAACCGTCGTCGGCCGTTTGCCGCCATAATTCCTCGGGGAATTGGCGTTTGCGGGCGTTTTCCAGCCAGTACTTGTGATCAAACGATTGCGCCACCTTGGCGCCGTAGTCGTAAATCATCCGCTGTTCGGGGCTGAGAGTGAAATCCATCTGCCTGCGCCTGACCTTCCGTCGTGAAGACCTCGCCATGATAACCCAAAGACGATGCTTGGACAGCTCGCAAGCCCAATTATTCCCTGTCGCTGCAATTGGAAATTGCGGCCTTGCTGGGGTAAGCTGCCGTGCCCGCGATCAGCCTTCAAGAACAGCCGGCATGGAAAAAACCCGACCGAGGAGCATATGAATGGCAGGCACCACCCCTACCTCTCCGGTTACCCTGGAACAATACCGCGCCATGGACATGGCGGAGAAGCGCGAAGTGTGGCTGGAAATTTCCGATATCACCGAGGCCGAGTTCGAAAACCATATAGCGACCCAAAAGGCCCGCGAGGCGAAGGTACCCAAGGTGGGTGCGGTGGCGCCGGATTTCGTCGCCGACGTCCTGGACCGGCACCGCCAGCGTACCGGCGAACGGGTGCGTCTGTCGGATTTGCGGGGCAAACCGGTGGGCATCGTTTTCGGCTCGTATACCTGACCCCCATTTCGCTCAAAGGCCGTGCGCCTTAACGAACTCTACGCCAGGTACCAGGATCAGGTTCGGTTCTACATCGTCTATATCCGCGAGGCGCATCCCCAGCGCGGCTGGCAGGTGCCCAACAATCTGATCGAAGATATCCTCTACGACGAACCCACCACGGATGCCGAACGCACCGCCGTTGCCTCGGCCTGCCAGATTGGCCTGAACCTTCACATCCCCATGCTGGTGGACGGCATCGACAACGATATCGACGAGAAATACGTCGGCCTGCCCATGCGCCTGTTCCTGGTCGATAAGGAGGGCAAGATCGCCTACGCTGGCGACAAGGGGCCCTTCGGCTGGGACGACGAAGCCTTCGAGGCGGTGCTGAAAACGCTGATCGCCTGAGGCCAAGCCAGGGCCAGAGAGAGCAAAGAACGCCGCAGCTTATATTCCCGGACGTGCGGACCCATCCAATTTCGCCGCACAATTGGATGAACGAGGCCGTTGGCCTGATTATCCCCGATGCCTATTTCGAATGGCTGGAGCGAAATCGGGGACAGCCCCAAGATGGCTTGACGCGCGTCAAGGTAGACTTTTCGGCGGCGTGCAATCCTGTCCTAGTGACGGGATACTGACTTGGCGTCGGTGGTTGCTCCATAGGTTTTGCCGTAAACCGGTGCATGTGAGGTGCGCCCTAAGGGCACGATGCGATTTAGCGGAATGGATCGGTTCCGGCCAAGTTTGAAGAACGTCAGCAGCCGATCAATCCGGGTATAGAGAGGTTTGCGGTCGCGGCGGTTGATCGGCTATCTGGGAAAGGTTGCCATGCACATCAGGCTGATCATATTTGCTTTCGGTTTGTTTCTGTTCTCTACACTTTCCCACGCCCAACAGAAGGGCGTCTTTTTCTTGCTCGATCTGCAAGGGCCCGTTGGTCCGGCGGCGAGCGACTACATACACAGGGGCGTTGATAAGGCATGGGATCAGCGCGCTAAATTCGTAATACTGCGCATCGACACGCCCGGTGGGCTCGACACTTCGATGCGAGAAATCATTAAGGATCTTCTACAAGCCCCCCTTCCCGTTGTGAGTTTTGTGGCGCCCAGCGGTGCCCGCGCGGCCAGTGCTGGCACCTATATCATGTATGCAGGCCATGTAGCCGCCATGGCGCCCGGGACAAACCTGGGAGCCGCCACGCCGGTGCAGATCGGCGGTGGAATACCCATGCCAAAGGGTCCCGGCAAAAATGATGATGATGGGACGGAGACGGAAGCAAGCGGGGAACAACGCGTCCCG
This sequence comes from Alphaproteobacteria bacterium, assembly GCA_021776235.1. Classification (GTDB taxonomy): domain Bacteria; phylum Pseudomonadota; class Alphaproteobacteria. The sequence continues at coordinate 8,188 of JAJFGG010000159.1, forward strand.
GCCATGGCGGAGAAAGCTGTAAACGATGCCGTCGCCTATATTCGCAGCCTTGCCCAGATGCGCGGACGCAACGCCGACTGGGCCGAAAAGGCGGTGCGTGAGGCCGCAAGTCTGTCCGCCGAGGAAGCATTGAAGGCAGGCGTGATCGACCTGATCGCTGATGATATCGACGACCTTCTAGCCAAGCTTGACGGACGCGAGGTCGTGGTTCTGGGGCAGCCCCATCGCCTGCAGACGTCCGGCCTCAAATTACAGGCCATGGAGCCTGACTGGCGAACCCGTCTGCTTGGCATCATCACCAACCCAAATATCGCCTACGTGCTGATGCTGATTGGCATCTACGGGCTGATCCTGGAATTCTACAGCCCTGGCGTTCTGGTGCCCGGCGTGGTCGGCGCCATCTGTCTGCTTTTGGCGCTGTATTCCTTCCAGTTGCTCCCTATCAACTATGCCGGCTTCGCCCTCATTCTGCTCGGCCTTGCGCTGATGGTTGCGGAGGCCTTTGCGCCCAGCTTCGGCGTACTGGGCATTGGCGGTGTGACCGCGTTTGTCGCCGGCTCGATCATGTTGCTGGAAACCGACGTCCCGGGATATGGCATTTCCTGGCTTTTGATCGGGTCGATTGCCGTGGTGGGGGCCGGCTTCTTCATTATCGTGCTGACGATGCTGGTGCGCTCCCGCCGCCGCCCGGTGGTAAGCGGGCCCGAGGAAATGATCGGCAGCAGCGGACAGGTGATCGACTGGGACGGCCATGCCGGCACGGTCCGTGTTCACGGCGAAGTCTGGAGTGCACGGGCGTCCAGGGCGCTTGCCGCCGGGCGCCGGGTGCGCGTCGAAAAGATCGATGGCTTGACGCTGATCGTACAACCCCAATCGAATCGGAGTTAGCTCATGTCTTGGATAGTTAGCGAAGCGTGGATCGCCGTCGTCCTGATACCGGTCTTCATCCTGTTGTACTCCCTGAAGATCTTGCGGGAATATGAAAGAGGCGTCGTTTTCCTGCTGGGGCGCTTCTGGAGGGTCAAAGGTCCTGGTCTGATCATTATCATCCCCATAATTCAGCAGATGGTCAGGGTGGACCTGCGGACCCGCGTGCTGGATGTGCCGGAGCAGGACGTGATCTCACGGGACAATGTCTCCGTAAAGGTGAATGCAGTGGTTTACTTTCGCGTTGTCGATGCTCAGAAAGCCGTCATTCAGGTAGAAGACTTTCTTGTCGCCACCAGTCAACTTGCACAAACGACCCTACGCTCCGTATTGGGACAGCACGAGCTGGATGAAATGCTGGCAGCACGGGAAAGGCTGAACTCGGATATCCAACGCATACTGGACGAGCAGACCGACGCCTGGGGCATCAAGGTTTCAAATGTTGAACTCAAGCATGTCGACCTTGATGAAAGCATGATCCGCGCGATAGCCAAACAGGCGGAAGCGGAACGCTCACGCCGCGCCAAAGTCATCGACGCGGAAGGCGAGGTTCAGGCAGCCGGCAAGTTTCTCGAAGCCGGGCAGATACTGGCCGAGACTCCCCAGGCCATGCAGCTGCGTTATCTGACCACCCTGCACACGATTGGCGTGGAAAACAACTCAACCATTGTGTTTCCGTTCCCGATCGAGCTGATGCGGATTTTTTCGGGCCAGGACAAAAACCAGGCCTGACAGGCGGCACAGCAAGGAGGAGAGGAAGTCATGCCGGAGGAGAACACGTGGTGAAGTTGGAAGCACGACAAAGCAAGGCAGTTGCAGAGACTATCGGATTAATTTTTGCAGAACGGGAGATCATCATGAAGTCGATCAAAACACTCATGCTCGCAGGGACCTTTTTGGCATTGGGTTCAGGAACAGCTTTTGCCGAAGAACTGAATATTGGCGAACGGGAATACCAGTCGCGCTGCGCCGTCTGCCACGGCAAGACAGGAACCGGCGACGGCCCGATGGCAATTTATCTGGCGCCCAAGCTGCCCAATCTACGTGCGCTTTCAAGCAACAACGGCGGGGTATTTCCTTTTGACCGGGTCTATCGGGTGATTGATGGCAGAGAAGAAGTAAAGGCACATGGTTCAAAAGGCATGCGGGTCTGGGGAAACGAATACAATGATGAAGCGGTTGAATACTATTCGTTTTACCTGAGTTTGCGCGACGCCAAATCCTATGTCCGCGGACGTATTCTCGCGCTCGTGACCTACGTTTTTGACCTTCAGGACAAATGACATATTGAGGCATGCCGGGCCTGTAAAGAACAGGCGCGGCATGCCTTTCTGACTCCGTTGGTTGCGCGCCAGAGCCTTGTTCATATTGCGAAAACGGTCACGTCCACGCTATTCTTGAGCCTAATAAGATGGTCATCGATATAAGGCCTACGCCGCACTCTCCAACACCATGGCCGAGGCTTTTTCGCCGATCATGATGGACGGTGCGTTGGTGTTGCCCGAGGTCAGCGTCGGCATGATCGAGGCGTCGGCAACGCGCAGGCCGGTCAGGCCATGCACGCGCAACTGGTCGTCGACCACAGCCATTGTGTCATCGCCCATCTTGCAGGTGCCGACCGGGTGATAGGTGGTCTCGGCGTTTTGCCGAACCCAGTCCAACAACTCGTCCTCCGCCTGCATGGTGGCGCCGGGGGCGGTTTCCCGACCGCCCAGAAAGGCCATGGCGGGTGCGTTCATAATCCGGCGAACGATATCCATGGCGGCCAGGGTAATCTGGCCATCAAGCTCGGCCGAGAGGAAATTAAAGCGAATGGCCGGCGGCGCCTTGGCATCGGCGGCCGCAATATGGATGGAGCCCTTGGATTCGGAACGCAGGGGATGGGTAATCATCGTCAGGCCCGATTTGTCGGCCAGTTTGTAGCCGTCCTTGACCAGGAACGGGATCATCGAGATACCCGCGTCCGGTGAGGTCAGGCCCGAACGGGTGCGCACATAGGCCCGGATCGGCGAGGCCGGCAGGCCCAGAAGGCCGACGCCCTTGACCGCATAGCGCAGCGCCTGCCAGACCATGCGGACGCCCCGCGCCTTGTCGTTATAGGTCAGACCGGGCGCCGCGACTTCCCACAGCATGCGCGGGGCATAGTGGTCGCGCAGGTTTTCGCCGACCCCGGGCAGCGCGTGCTGCACGGTGATGCCATGCTCGCCCAAATGTTCCGGCTGGCCGATGCCGGACAGCTCCAGCAATTGCGGCGAGTTGACGGCACCGGCGCTGACGATCACCTCGCGGCCCGCCCGGGCCTCGTTGCTGACGCCGCCCAGGCTGTAACGCACCCCGACGCAACGCGTCCCCTCGAAAACCAGGGCCTCGGTCAAGGCGCCGGTTTCGATCCGCAAATTGCTGCGCCCACGCGCCGGATCGAGATAGCAGTGGGCGGTGCTCATGCGCCGGCCCTTGCTGATGGTCGCCTGGGTCATGGAAATGCCATCCTGGACGGCGCCGTTATAGTCCGGATTATGCTCGATCCCTACTTCCTTGGCGGCCGCTATCATGGCCTCGTACAGCGGGCCGTGTTCGTCCAGATCCGTCACCTTTAACGGCCCGTCGCGGCCGCGGAACTCGTCCTCGCCGCCGCCATAATTCTCCATTCCCTTGAAGAACGGCAACACGTCGCGATAGCTCCATCCGCGATTGCCCAACTGAGCCCAGGTATCGAAGTCCTGGGCCTGGCCACGGACGAAAACCATGCCGTTGATAGCGGACGAGCCACCCAGAAGCTTGCCCCGCGGGACCGGAATGTTGCGTTGTCCCGTGCTCTCCTCCGGCTCCGATTGATAAAGCCAGTTGGCGGCCGGGTTATCGATTAGCCTGGCGAAGCCGACGGGGACGCGTGACCAGGGATGGCTGGGCCGCCCGGCTTCCAGCAACAGGACCCGATGCCTGCCCGAGGCGGTCAGGCGATTGGCCAGTACCGAGCCGGCAGAGCCGGCCCCCACAACGATGTAATCATAGGTCTGGTTTTCCATGGCAAATAGCCTCCCCTTTGGCCGCATGGTAGCGCAACCCTGGACCTTCTGCACAGGGTCAACCGATGCCATTAATAGCAAGCGCCGGGGGCGATAACTGCTAGACTTGGCATGGGGTATTCTTCTTTGACGGGACGGTCGCCATGTTGAGCCAGGAGAACAACGATCTTTTGACCCGGGCCGGACCGGCGACGGATGCCGGAAAAGTGCTGCGCCAATACTGGATACCCGCGGCTTTGTCCGAAGAAATCAATGGCGAGAGACCCATTGTGCCGGTGGATTTACTGGGCGAGAGGTTGCTGTTGTTTCGCAATGGCAGCGGCGATCTGGGCCTGATCGATCGCCACTGCGCCCATCGCGGCGTCGATCTATGGCGCGGGCGGTTGGAGGCCGATGGCCTGCGCTGCCCCTTTCATGGCTGGAAGTACGGCGTCGACGGCCGTTGTCTGGAACAACCAGGTGAACCGATGGGCTCCCGCGCCTTCGAAAAGGTCAGGACGACCGCCTACCCGGTGGTGGAGAAAAACGGCGTCGTCTTTGCCTTTCTGGGAGAAAACCAGGCGCCGCCGTTACCCAATTTCGATTGCTTTCGCGCCCCGGACAGCCACGTTTTCGCCTTCAAGGGGTTATGGAACTGCAACTGGCTGCAAGCCCTGGAAGTGGGCATAGACCCGGTGCACGCATCGTTCCTGCATCGTTTTCTGCAGGACGAAGATCCCAGCGCGCAGTATGGCCGGCAGTTCCGCGATACCGCCGCCAATACCGATATTCCCATCACCCAGGTGTTGCGTGAATATCCCCGGCCCGACATTGCGGCGGAGGAAACCGACTTCGGTCTTCGGATTACCGCCCTGCGGCATATGGCCGGCGGCCTGACCCACGTGCGCATCACCAATCAGGTCTTTCCCTGCGCCGTGACGATCCCCATGTCCAGCACCATGAACATCACCCAATGGCATGTGCCCATCGATGATACGCGGTGTTACTGGTACGCCATGTTCACCAGCTTTGCCGAACCGGTGGACAAGAAAACCATGCGGGCGCAGCGGCTGGCGGAACATATGCTGCCCGACTACGCGCCAACGCGCAATGCCGGCAACGATTACGGCTTTGACCGGTTGGAGCAGGAAACCCTGACCTATACGGGCATGGGAATGGACATCAACGTCCACGACCAATGGGCCTGCGAATCCCAGGGATCGATCCGGGACCGAAGCAAGGAGCAATTGGCAAGCTCCGACAAGGCGATTACCGCGCACCGGCGCATGCTGATCAACGCAATCAGGAAGGTCCAGGGCGGCGAGATGGATCTGAGCCGCTTTCTGTCGGAACAACCGGCGGAGAGATTGCTTGGGCCGGTTGCCATTGATGCCATTGGGGCAACGGGTAATCATGCCGGAATCTGGCGCGATATGGACGCCGAACGGCGGTCGGCCTGCCCCTGGGATGCCTCTCTATAGGCGCCGCGGCGGGGGATAGGGAAAAAATGACGAGCTTTGTGCAACGGCATGGCCTGCGGGGGCAGGCTGAGCAGGACGCGGCGACGGATTTGCTGAGGCGGGTCGAGGCGGCCGGGATTGAAGTGGTCCGCATTTCTTTTGTGGATCAGCATGGTGTCCTGCGCGGCAAGACCCTGATGGCCGATAGATTGAAAGCCGCCCTGGAAGACGGCGTGGCCATGACCTCGACGCTGTTGCTGAAAGACACCTCGCACAGAACGGTTTACCCGGTTTGGCAAGAGGATATCGGCTTTGGCCGGGGCCAATTGACCGGCGCCGGCGATGTCCTGATGGTTCCCGACCCAGCCACCTTCCGCGTCCTGCCATGGTCGCCCAGGAACGGCTGGCTGTTGGCCGATCTATACCTTCCCAATGGCGAGTCGGCGCCGGTCTGTTCCCGCACCAGACTGCGGGATGCCCTGGGCCGCCTGCACGCCAGGGGATTTGAAATCGTCACCGGCCTGGAGATCGAGTTCCACGTCTTCCGCGTTACCGATCCAAAGCTGGCCCTGGAAGATGCCGGCCAACCGGGCGCACCGCCGGAAACCGCCTTGATGGCCCAGGGCTACCAGTATCTGTCCGAGCAGCGCTACGACGAACTGGAAGCGGTCTTCGATCTGCTGCGGCAAAACTGCGTCGGCCTGGGTCTGCCCCTGGCCTCCCTGGAAATCGAATTCGGGCCGAGCCAGATTGAAGTGACCTTCAATCCGGCCAGCGGCATGGCCCATGCCGATAACATGGTGCTGTTCCGCTCCATGGTGAAACAGGTCTGCCGGCGCCAGGGCTGGCACGCCACCTTTATGTGCCGGCCCCGGTTCGACGATGCCATGGCCAGCGGCTGGCACCTGCACCAATCCCTGATCAGCAAAGACAGCGGCAGGAATCTGTTCATGCCGGCGCCGGAAGAGCCTATTTCCAGGCTGGGCCAGCAGTGGATCGCCGGTATTCTCGAGCACGCAGGGGAAAGTTGTCTGTTCTCCACGCCGACGGTCAATGGCTACAAACGTTATCGCCCCTTTGCGCTGGCCCCCGACCGCATCCAGTGGGGCCGCGACAACAAGGGCGCCATGGTCCGCGTCTTGGCGGCCGAAGGGTATCAGGACAGCCGCATTGAAAACAGAATTGGCGAGCCGGCCGCCAATCCCTATCTCTATTTCACCTCGCAAATTCTGTCCGGTCTGGACGGCATCGAACGGGATCTGGCGCCGCCGCCGCCCGTGGAACGCCCTTATGAGAACGACGCCGCCGCTTTGCCCAAAAACCTGATGGAGGCAATTGTCGCCCTGAAACAAAGCGCGTTCTACCGGGCCGAAATGGGCGATTCCTTTGTCGACTATCTCACCCGGATCAAAACGGCGGAATGGGAGCGTTATATGGCCGTGGTGTCCGAGTGGGAAGAACGGGAGTATTTCTCGCTCTTTTAGGCCGGACTCCAGGAAAAACAGGCGCTACGCCATTCCAGGATACGCTGCGCGACCTGGGTTCGGGCCAATTCGCCTAGGCCGCGACGACCGGGCCGTCGCCAATAATGGTGGCGCGATGCATGACCCGGCGCTGGGCCAGATCATACGGCGTGACCTGATGCATGGTACAGCGGTTGTCCCACATTACGACATCATCGGGGGACCAGCGATGGCGATAGATGAATTCATCACGGCCCGCCAGTTCGGCCAGTTGTGCTACCAGTGCCAGCCCCGCCTCGTCAGCCATGCCCTCGATGGCATCGTTGTAGATCGGGCTGATGAACAAGGATTTTCGGCCCGTCACCGGATGTTGGCGCACCATGGGCTGCCAGACCGCCGGCATGGCCTGACGCTCCGCCTCGGTCAGGGGCTTGATCGGGGCCAAGGTGGCTAGATGGGCGAAATCGTGCCGCGCCTTGCGGCCTTCGATCTGCTGGCGCAGGGCGGCCGGCAGAGCATCATGGACCCGGTACATATTGGTGAACCAGGTTTCGCCGCCCTCCCGGGTTACCTCTATGCCATGCAGGATCGAACCCATGGAGGGGATAGGCCGGTAGCTGGAATCCGTATGCCAGCGCTGGGCCAGGGAGATCTGCGCCACGGACGGGTCCCCCGCCGCCATCAGATTGCCGTCATCGTCCACGTTGGCGACGCGGAAGATCTCGGGCGCCGCACGGGATTTGATGATATCCTGGTGGTGCACTTCCAATTCGCCGAACTGGCGGGCAAAGGCAATCTGCTGCCCATCGCTCAAGGCCTGTTCTGGGAACACCAGCACCAGATAGTCCATCCACGCCTGATGCAAAGCCTGAAAAGTCCCGGGCGCCAGGGGCACGGCCAGATCAAGACCCGTCACCTCGGCGCCCAGGGCCGGGTGCAGGGGGCGGATGTTCAGCTTTGTTTCCATATTCTCGTCGGCGATGGACATCGGCGTCCGCCTCCTTCATTTTTTAATCCCTCAAGGGGTAAAGCCACTGCTGCCGGCCGTTCCAACATTACCGGGCGTAGGGAAAACATTTCTCACGTTCCAGATTCAGGCCGAAATTCCGTCCCAAGGCCTGAATGGCGTCGGCCTGATCGGCGTAGGGATCGCTATTCTTCACACCGACGATGACGATCTTGAATCCCTTGTCGTCGCCGCCTCCCGGGGGCAGCATGGCCGTGGCCAGGCCATCGCCGTCAGCATCGCGCAAGGTCAGAAACAACGGCATTTCCCGCTGTAAATGCGCCGCCAGACCGATATTCTGCTCAATGAAGACCGTCGACGTGGGTTTGTAGGTTGCCTTGGCCTTGGTCATTTCACGGCGGAAATGTTTCTCGACCGCGTGCTGCATCAGATTGGATTCCTGCTCTGCCTCCACCTCGGTCTCAATGCGGAACCAGGTTTTTCCGCCCGGGGCATCACAAACGTATTTCATGGCGCCATCCCCGTTGCCTGTTGGGTCATGCTAAAGTCTAGCCCAACCATCCAGTTCGCAATAGTAGATGCTCCAATGAAAATTAGGCCAGCGAAATGAACCCAATCGATCTCGCCAAGAAACTGGCGACCTTTTCCGAACACTGGTCACCCAGGATTGTTTCCAAATTCAACGGTCATGACGTGATGGTCGTAAAAGTGAAGGGGGAGTTTGTCTGGCACGCCCATGCGGAAACGGATGATTTTTTCATGGTGCTGGACGGCACTTTGAAGATTGAAATGAGAGATGGAGATGTGATTTTGAATGCAGGCGATCTGTATGTTGTTCCCAAAGGTGTGGAACACCGTCCTGTTGCGGACGAAGAAGCACACGTACTTCTCATCGAGCCGCATGGAACGCCCAATACCGGCGACGAGACCACGGCGGCGGCGAAGCTGGAAATCTAACAGCAGGTTCAATTGCAGACGAGAGGCCTCCATGACCTACACCGTGATCGCGCGTTGCGCCCGCACCGGCCAGTTGGGCATCGGCATCGCTACCTATTCCCTGGCCGTGGGCGGTTATTGCCCCGCCATCCGCGGCGGCTTGGGTGCGGTATCGACCCAGGCCTTCGTCAATCTGAAGCTGGGCAGCCTGGCCCTGCGCCTGCTGGATCAGGGCTTCGCACCCGCCAAAGTGTTGGCGGAACTGGACAGCGATGACCCGCAGTTCGCCTATCGCCAGGTCGGCATTGTCGACGCTACAGGCCAAACAGCTGTCCATACCGGCGCGCATACGCGGCCCTGGTCGGGGCATGTGACGGGGGACGATTATCTGGTTATGGGCAATGTGCTGGCGGGCGAAGGCGTACTGGCTGCCATGGCCGCCGCGTTCGAGGCCGAACCCGGCGAGGATCTGGATGAACGCCTGTTGCGCGCGTTGGAGGCGGGCCGGGATGCGGGCGGGCAGCAGGCCGCCGACGGCAGCCATTTGAACGAACGCTCGGCCGCCGTCATCAGCCATGGCCACAAGGACTATGGGCATATCGATCTGCGGGTCGATGCCCACCATACGGCGGTGGAGGAATTGCGCCGGGTGCACGGCATCTACAAGCCCTTCATACCCTATTACCAGTTACGCCACGACGACCCCGAAGCGACCCCGGCCCAGGATGTCTGGGCCCGGGAAAACCTGAAATAGAAACTCCGGTTAGGCCACGGCGGCGCTCACCTCCCGGCGTTTCGCGACAGCGTCCGCCAAGCCTTCAAGAACCGTAACGGAGGTGTCCCAGTCGATGCAGCCGTCCGTGATGCTCTGGCCGTAATTGAGGGGTTGCCCGGCAACCAGATCCTGGCGCCCGCCAACCAGGTGGCTTTCGACCATGACACCGATAATGCGGCGGTCACCGGCGGCGATCTGGCGCGCCACGTCTTCCATCACCTGCGGCTGATTGTCCGGGTCCTTGGCGCTGTTGGCGTGGCTGGCGTCGATAATCACCGCCGGCTTCAATCCGGACCGGTGCGCCATATCGCATGCGGCGTCCACGCTGGCAGCATCGTAATTGGGAGCTTTGCCGCCGCGCAGGATTATGTGGCAGTCCTTGTTGCCGGCCGTGCTGGCGATGGCCGAACGGCCGTCTTTCGTGACCGCCAGAAAATGATGCGGTTGCGAGGCGGAGGCCACGGCGTCGACCGCGATTTTCACGTCGCCATTGGTGCCGTTCTTAAATCCCACGGGGCAGGAGGTACCGGAAGCAAGCTCTCTGTGGACCTGGCTTTCGGTGGTGCGGGCGCCGATGGCCGCCCAGGAAACCAGGTCGGCGATGTACTGCGGCATGGTCATATCGAGGAACTCGCAACCCGCCGGCAGGCCGAGGTTGTTGATATCCAGAAGCAGCCCCCGGGCCAGGCGCAGGCCGCGCTCTATCTCGAAACTGCCATCCAGGTTGGGATCGTTGATCAGGCCCTTCCAGCCCACGGTGGTGCGCGGTTTTTCGAAATACACCCGCATGACAATTTCCAACCTGTCGCCAAGGCGCTGGCGCAGTTCAGCCAGGCGGGCGGCATAGTCCATGGCAGCCTCGGTGTCATGGATCGAACAGGGGCCGATGACGACCGCCAGACGGTCATCGTCGCCATGCACGATCCGTTGCAAGCCCTGGCGTGCGCTGGCAACCGTACGCGTGGAGGTATCCGTGCGCGGGAATTCACCGATAATTTCGGCCGGGGTGTTCAGGGCCTTGATGTCGCGAATGCGAAGGTCGTCAATATTGTCCAACACGGCGTTAGCTCCTCGTTTTGCTGGGCTAGGCCGGCGGCACAAAAAAACCGCCAGCAGTCTGGCGGTTTCGGGATTCTTTTAGATCATAATTCAGATCAATTGCACCCCTACCTCCGCCAACGGCATCGGATAGCCAAAAAATCCAAAATAATATGTGGCGGCTGCGAGGTTCATGGCTGGGAGTATAGAACACACGGATCTATCTGTCACGCGGTCTCGAAGGTTTGCTCCGTCCGACTGTCGCGACGCGGGTGCATAATTGTCCCGCAATGGAATGGAATGATCATCGAGAATGGCGCTCATAACCACCTTGTATTGATCATTCCCCTTTCGCTCCATACTCCGGCTCGGCATCGGTGAAGGGGTTGAAGATGGTCTGCTTGGCAAGCATGGCGCCGACCAACATCGCAAAAACAAAGACCAGGATCTTCGGTCCGAAGAATGCCAGCGAGGAGAATGCCGGCCCTGGACAAAGACCGGCCAAGCCCCAGCCGACCCCGAACAATGCGGCGCCGATGATGAGCGGTGCATCCAGATCCCGTTTTGTCGGAACCTGAAAAATTCCGCCCAGAACCGGTGCCGGCCGGCGCAGGACAAGCCGGAAACAGATCGCCGTTACAAAGACCGCCGCGCCCATGACAAATGCCAGACTCGGATCCCAGTTTCCGGTGATGTCAAGAAAACCAATGACCTTGCTGGGGTCAATCATGCCCGATATAGCCAGACCAAGGCCAAAAATCATGCCGCAGAGCAACACGGAAAGGTTCCTCATATGACTAACCTCCCACGCCGGCGCGGATGATGAAAACGGTGATCCCCGCCGTAATCATGAACGTGACCGTCGCGACAATCGACCGCACGGAAAATTGACCGATACCGCAGACGCCATGGCCGCTGGTACAACCAGATCCAAGTTGGGTGCCCAGACCAACCAAAAGTCCGCCCGCGATCAACACGGCGAAGTGGGTGCCATCGCCGAAAGCAAAGGGATTGATATTCCGCAGCGAGACATCTCCGCCAAGGGCCACGAAAACAAGGGTGCCAATAACCAGACCCAGCAGGAACAGCCACCGCCACAATCCAAAGTCCGCCTTTGGCGGCAACAAGCCACCGAGAATGCCGCTGATGCCGGCAATTCGGCCTTGCAGCGCAAGTAACATGACCGCCGATAGTCCGATCAGAAATCCGCCGATAGTGGCGGCTACAGGCGTAAAGTTTTCCATATGGATGTGTCCTCACTCTATATTCGAAATTTGATCCGGTTAACTTGACAACACCTTTTCGGGCTGCGGACCGCTGCACCGCTACTCTCGGATCTGATATTGGCTCAAATCTTGAATATCCAACTTGTACTGCAAATCGCGGCGACTTAACAATTCAAGATCCGGCCCTCGCGAAACTTGTTGCGCACCACTAAACCGACATTGACAATATGCAGCGCTTTCAGATTTTATAAGCAGCATGTTCGATCAGCCCTATACGTCTTGCGGAGCCGCCATTGGCGGGCCAGGAGCTCATCTGAAGTTAATAAGTTACCTTTGCAAGTGGTGTCTTTGTGGCGTTATCGTTCTGGGGCTCGCTGTCCCTTGCGGGGCACAGGAAATAGAACCGCGCCGGTGGAGCCACCTCCCCACCGGGCTGAATTTTGCCGGCGCCGGGTATGTCTATACCGAGGCTGATATCTCCGATAGCCCTGCGTTGCGGCTTGAGGATGTGGAAATGGAGATGGATACCTGGGGCGCGCAATATATTCGAACATTCGAACTGTTTGGAAAATCCGCCCGCGTCGATATCGCACAGGCCTACCAGACGGGTTACTGGGCCGGACTGCTCAATAGCAGTCCGGCGTCAACCGAGCGATCCGGCTGGACCGACACAATCGCGCGCTTTGCCGTGAATGTTTACGGCGCACCGCCATTAACAGGTAAGGCGTTTGGTTCGTATCATGCCAATCTCGAGGAAGAGACCATCGCCGGCGTTGCCCTGGCGGTCCACCTGCCCACGGGACAGTACAAAGAGGAACGCCTTATCAATCTGGGCACAAATCGCTTTACCATTCGGCCGCAGGCGGGGATCGTGCACAGCAAAGGAAAATGGTCGGTGGAACTGACGGGCTCTGTGTGGTTCTTCACCGAGAACGACGAGTTTTTTGAAGGCACCAAGCTTGAGACGGATCCATTGTACGTCGGGCAGGGACACATTTGGTATACCTTTCGCCCGGGACTTTGGATCGGTGCGGGCGGGGGCTTTGGATATGGAGCGCAATCGACAATAAACGGGATCGCGGAAGATGATCGGAGGGAAGTCCTGGGATTTGTCGCCAGCTTTTCCTACCCGCTGTCCCGCGACTGGGGCGTCAAGATTGCCTATGCCGGCCGGCGCCGGCAGGTCTCGACGGGCAGCGATTCAGACACAGTAGCGATTGGCTTCGCGCACTCGTGGTGATCCGGCCGGGCAGTGCCTTGCCCGTGGCTAGAGCATTTCCGGGCTATTGTGAGTCTTGAATTCGGTCCGGAGAGTTCCGGAGACTTGAAGCAATGAAGGGTAGGAACATGAAGCCGACAACGGTCATTCGAAATGCCGCCTGGGTTGTGGCCTGGAACGGCGCCTTGGGAAAACATCACTATTTAAGGGATGTGGACGTCGCCTTTGCCGGTAACGAGATCAGCCATGTTGGCGGTGCCTATGACGGCCCGGTGGATCAGGAAATTTCCGGGCGTGACCTGATGGTTATGCCCGGTCTGGTCAATATCCACAGCCATCCCACCTCGGAACCCCTGCGCAAGGGCATCACGGATGAAACCCTCAGCCCGAATTTCTACCATTCATCGCTGTATGAGTTCCTGACGATCTTCAACAACGACCCCGACGGCACGCCGCCCTGCCACAGGGTCGCCATGGCGGAATTGCTGCAAAGCGGCTGCACCACGATCGTGGATTATTCCATGGCCTTTGACGGCTGGCTCGAACTTTTAGCCGAAGCCGGCATTCGCGCCTGTGTCGCGCCGTCGTTCCGCGAGGCGCCCTGGTATACCAGGGACGGGCATCTTCTGGAATACGATTGGAGTGACAAGCAACGCGGACCGAATGGCTTCGAGGCCGCGAAGCGGACCATAGATCTCGCCAATCAGCATCCGTCCGGCCGTTTGACGGGCATGCTCGCCCCGGCCCAGATCGACACCTTGGGGGGAGACCTGTTACGCGAGGCGCACGACTACGCCGAGGAACGAAACCTGCCGTTCCAGATCCATGCGGCGCAATCGGTCAACGAATTCATCGAAATTGTGCGCCGCCATGGCTGCACGCCGATCCGCTGGATGGACGAACTCGGTATACTGACGGAACGCGCCATTATCGGTCACGGCATTTTTCTCGATCATCATCCCTGGCTGCATTGGTCCACACAGGACGATCTGGCCTTGCTGGCCGAGAGAGGCGCCACGGTGGCCCATTGCCCGACAGTTTTCATGCGCCGGGGTATCGCGCTCAATACCTTCGGTGGCTACCTCAGGGCCGGCGTCAATATGGGCATCGGCACGGACACCTATCCGCACAATATTCTCGACGAAATGCGCAATGTGGGAACGGTTGCCCGTGCCGTTGCCGGCACGGTCGCAGATCTGAAAACAGCGGACGTGTTCGAAGCCGCCACCATCGGCGGCGCCAAGGCCCTGCGGCGCGACGACATCGGCATGTTGAAGGTCGGCGCGAAAGCCGACCTGGTATTGGTCGACCTGAAACACCAGGCCATGCGGCCAATGCGGGAGCCCCTTCGCAGTCTGATATTCGTTGCCGCCGAAAGGGCCGTGAAAGACGTCTATGTGGACGGCCTGCAGGTTGTGAAAAACGGCAAATGCCTGACCATCGACCTCGATGCGGAACTGGAGGCCCTGGAGGCCGCCCAGCAGCGCTCTATGGAACGTGTCCCCTCGATTGACTTTGCCGGACGGACGGCCGAGGAAATGGCGCCCATGGTGTATGATATCGGCTGAAAGGGGAAACATCGCAGCGCGGCTGGGCGCGGGAACGATCAGCCCCGACATGCGCTAGAATCAGGCGCTGTCGCTGCCGTTGGAAAACACCCGTTTCAGGATGATCGGGCTGAGCACGGTGGTCACCACCGCCATCACCACCACGGCGGAGAACAGGTTCGCAACGATACGGTTTCCGGGGCCTACCACTTCGAACAGTCCGGCATTCAGGGCGATGCCGGCGATGACCAGTTCGACGGCGCCGCGCGGGCTCATCCCGACGCCGATCGCCGTAGCGTCCCTGGCGGAAAATCCCGCTGCCCGGGCGGCGCCGCCGGCGCCGGCGATTTTGCCGAAAAAGGCGCAGGCAATCAGCAGACCGGCGAACAGCGGCGCTCCGCTCAACGCACCGAGATCAAGGTTGAGACCGATCGAGGCGAAGAAGATCGGCGCCAGAAAGCCGAAGGTCATCGCCGAGACAGTGTTCTTCACTCGTTCGTAGCTTTCCGCGTCGATGGTTCTGCGGCCGAAGTAGAGCCCGGCCACGAAGGCGCCGACGATAAAGTGGAGCGCCAGCCATTCCGCCAGCACGGCAAAGGCGAAGGCGCCGGCCAGGACGGCGCTGATCTCCAGCTCGCGCGCCTTCAGATAGTGCATCAGGCGGCCGCCCCTGGGAAACACATAGACGCCGACAAATGTGGTGACGGCGAAAAACAGCGCGATCTTGCCAAACAGCAAGGCAACATCCGCAAAACCCAACGGCGCGCCGAAAGTCAGCAGACCGGTCAGCCAAGCCAGCAGGATCAGGCTCATGACGTCGTCGAACACCGCCGCCGAGATGATGGTCTGGCCGACCCGGGTGGTCAACTGGCCAAGGTCCATCAGGATCCGCACCGTCGCCGGCACCGCGGTGATTGCCAAGGCGGTGCCGATGAACAGGCACTGGGCCAGTTTGGCGTCGCTTTCGGGCAGGAACGCCCAGCCCAGGCCGAGGCCCAACGCCAGCGGCAGCGCCATGCCGCCCAGCGCCACCACCAGCGCGCCGCCCGAATACTGAAGAATCTTGTGCGGCTGCATCTCGATACCGGCGAACAGCATCAGCAGAAACATCCCCAGATCCGTGAGAGAGACAAAAACCTCGTTGCCCGCCAGGCCAACCAGATCCGGAAAGACACCTGGATATTCTGCGACGATGGCGCCCAGCGTAATGCCGGCGATCAACTCGCCGACCAGGGCCGGCTGGCCGACATGCTCCGCGATCTCGCCGAACGCCCGGGTTGCCACCAGCAGTATCAGAAGGACGTAAAATAAATCCACCGCAACAGGTTCACTTCCTCATCGCCAAGTAATCTAGTCATATTGTCAGGAGTTTACGCGAGACGCCAGCGCATCGGGGCGATCCAAGGACCGAGAGCATGTCGGGGCTATGGCGGCGTATGTTCCAGGCCGGCACATTCCATACGTTCCCGCTTGAGGCAAATCAAGGCCACGGTACCGGCCATATCGCAATCTCAATTAATCAACACATACAGAACGGATGGACGGCTATGTCACATGTACCTCATGAGCTTGCGGAAGAGTTTCCCGCGGATAAAGACAAAATCCATGCCCTCAACGAAACGGACAGCCACTTTTCCAAGCTGGCCGATCAATATCACACCGTGAACCGGAAAATTCATCGCATCGAAACGAATGTAGAGCCAGCCGACGAGGGATACGAAAAACAACTACGCCGTCAACGATTGGCCCTAAAGGATCAAATCGCCGTCTACCTAAGGCAAAGGTGACGCTCTGGCGACCAGCCTGGATATCACAACTTTGGCTGCGCGCCGCTGAACATGCTGTGCTGACGGGCAGCCTTGCGGACCGCTTCCACCAGCTTTTCCTTCTCCACGGGCTTGACCAGATAATCGACCGCGCCGACCTTCATGAAATCGACCGCCAGCTGTACATCCGGATAGCCGGTCAACACGACGACCGGGATGCCGGCGTAATTCTCGCGGAAGTAGGCAACGGCCTCAACGCCATTTACCTTGGGCATGCGGACATCACAGATGATAGCGACAACCTCCAGGATGTTCTCGTTGTTGAGCACCTCGATGGCCTTTTGCCCGTCTTCCGCTTCGACAATATCGTAGTCAGTGCCCTCCAGCTGCAGACGGATGGTATTGCGGATCGGCGCCTCGTCATCGATCACCAGTATTTTACGTTTCATGTCGCGTTCCCTCGCCATTTCTTTCTCGAATCGGAAATGTGATTGTGCACAAGGTCCCTTTGCCCACATCGCTCGCGTATTCGATGCTGCCGTCATACTTGTTGATGATTTGCTGGACTACGAATAGTCCGATGCCTTCGCCCTCGTCCGGCCCCTTGGTGGTGAAGAATGGGTCATAGATCCGGGTCAGGTCATCGGGCGCAATTCCCGTGCCCGTGTCGCGAATTCGCACGGAGACCTGACTTGCTCCGCTATCGCTCTCGATCTCCAGTGTTCCCTCGCGGCCCATTGCCTGCAGCCCATTGCGGATGACGTTGAAGAATACCTGTTGGACATCCTCGGATTTGGCGGATATCGCGGGTACCGTGCCAAGCCGCTGGTTAATTTCCATGGTATCCGCAATGAGTGATAGCCGGGCCATTGAGACGGCCTCGGCAATCGCCGTGTTGACGTCGACCGGTTCCAGGCCGTGCTTATCCGCCGGACGGATATAGCCGGTCAGGTTCTTGATAATGCCCGCGATATGCTTGCAATAGTCAATAATGTCTTGAGCGTGCGCCTGGCCGCGGGCCAGGTCGCCGCCGTCGCGAATGGCCTCGGCCGCGCCCAGGATGGCATAGAGGGGATTGTTGATTTCGTGCCCGATGCCGCTGGCCAGGGTGCCGACAGCGGCCATCTTCTCGGCCTGGATAAGGGCCTGCTCGGCCCGCTCCTTGGCGGCGATCAGTTCGGCCTCGGCCTGTTTCCGAACGGTCACGTCGTGCAGCATCACCGTCAGGATGGTTTCGCCGTCCATCTCCAGCTTGGACACCGAAGCCTCGGCGGGAAATTCCGAACCGTCCGCGCGCAGCCCAAGGATCTCGCTACGCTCGGTCATCAGCCGGCTCTGTTCCGGCGAGGCGCGGAAACGCGCCATGTGTCCGGCATGCGCGCCCCGGAAGCGGGCGGGGATCAGCTCTTCCAGCGGCCGGCCCATGATGTCCGCCGCCCGGTGGCCGAACAGTGTCTCGGCGCCTGAATTGAAGACACGGATTGTAGTGTCACCACCGACGGCGACGATGGCGTCCGGCGCCACGGAAAGCATCCCCGCCAAGCGGAGATCGCGGTTGATCACCGGGTCATTGTAGCGCTCGCCGCGCGGAGACGTTGCGGCCTGCGCCTCGCGGGCGCGCGACTGCCCCTCAATTGGCTGGGGACCGTTAGTCTCAGGGTTGTTCGTTTTCGGCTCGGTTTGATCGACCATCGCCATGCCTTCATGTGGTATTTCAAGATTGCTTAATCGACATTATCCGGACCGCCGCCATGGTTGTCGTGATCGTAGCATACCGGCCGGCGCCCTGGTAATGGCGCCCATGGTGTATGATATCGGCTGAAACGGGCAACGTCATGGCGCTGGCGAGAGATCAGACAAGATAGGTGACAGGTGAATACATCGGAAAAAGTCATATGCGTCGCCGGGGCAAGCGGCCTTGCGGGCTCCCATATCGTCAAGGCCGGGCTTGACCGGGGTTACACGGTTCGCGGCACCCTGCGGGATAGGGATGCACCGGACAAGGCCCCGTTTCTCAATGCCCTGACCGGTGCCGCCGGACGCCTGTCGCTGTTCAGCGCCGACATGGCCAATGAAGGCGCCAATGAAGGGGATTTTGACGAGGCCCTGATGGGCAGCGATTGCGTCTTCATCGCCTGCCTGATCCCCACCTATTTCGGCCCGTCCGGCAAACCGGCGCGGGAGATGGACGATGCGCAGGGCTATGCCGAGATCATCATGCCGACCGTGGACGGCTGCCTGAACATCATGCGCGCCGCCGCGCGCCAGGGCGTCCCGAACGTGGTGATTTGCAGCAGCACCAGCAGCACCAATCCGCTGCCGGCCGTGGCCGTCAAGAACGAAGTCGATCACTGGTCGGACGAACGGCAGCAATGCCAGGCAAAAAAGCACACCTCGGCGGCAAAGACCGTCATGGAAAAGGCGGCGATCAAGTTTGCCCAGGACAATGGCATGCGCCTGTCCATCATCCTGCCAACCGGCATGTTCGGCCCCGTCATTCTGCCGGCGCAGATGAACAACAACCCGCATCTTTGGTTGCGCGCCCTGATTAATGGTGAGAAAGGCAGACACAAACAGATCCCCAATGACTCCAGCTCCATGATCCATCTGCATGATCTCGCCGCGCTGTTTCTGGCGGCCTACGAAAACCCGGCCGCCTCGGGCCGCTATTTTGGCGTTTTCGACAGCTGGCATTGGCAGGAGATCTATGAGGAGCTGCACAAAATCCTGCCCGCCATGCAGATGCCGGCACCGCTGACGGAACCGCCCGTTCCGCCCACCGGCTTTGACTTCACCCGCCGCGACAGCCTTGGCGTTGCCCTGCGGGACATACCGACCCTGCTGCGGGAAACGGTCGAGTGGCTAAAGACCCAGCCATCGCACCCGCACCCATCAGACTGACCGCCGTATTTTCCGCAATGCCTGTGTGGAAATCCGCAACTCCCGGCACAACACCACCAGCGCCGTGCGAAGGGCCGCCTATTCGTCGGATTGGTTACTGACCGGCTCCAGATAATCGAATTGCAATTGCAAGGATCTTTCCACGACGCCAATCCGTCTGCGGCGCGCCGACCAGAAATACTCCTCTCCCTGGCTACCGCGGGCGAAACGTTTCAGGCGCTGCACCGTGATCCCAGTGCGCGGGATGGCGTCTTCGTCGAGACGCCAAGACTCCCGGACTACTTGGCTTTGGTATTGAGGTTTGGCGAGTGAAGCCGTCTCCACCGAACGCGCGCGTCTTAAATAGGTGTCGCCATCCGCAAGTGAATCCGGATTGATCCGGATCGGCATATAGGGCACATGCCGTGCGGACAGGCGCGACTTGAGTTTGTAGTGCGGCGCGCCCTTCAAGCTGTCCGCCAGATCATCATCGCTTTCAGGTACCGCGTCGGGAATGGCTTCTTCGGCGCGATAGCGGCCCTGTCCATTGCTGTCGGTGACATAGTTTTCGATCGCCCAGGTAAAGTTCGCCAGTTCATCGCGCATAAAATCAACTTCCTCGCAGATCGCGCCCTGCAGAGGTTCATTGGCGACTTCGGGCAGGAACAATACATCGCCGCCGATCCTGACGGTGGATTTTTCCGTGGCGGCCAGGTTGAATAACTGGAAGCTATCGGGATTGGTGCTCCATTGGCGGAACATGGGTTGGATTTCGGTGCCGATGTCAAAACTGTCGATGGCCGTCAGGTTTTTGATCCGCCGAAGGCAGCCGGTTTGTTGCTCCAGCGGGAAGACGAACCAATTGTTGACATCGGCATAGACAAACTCGACCAACAGGGTCGAGAGAACATTGGGTTCAGGGTCTATGCCCGAATCTAAAAAGACGTCTCCGTCCTCAAAGCGCCACCAACGGGGGTGGGGCATGCCCTTGAAATAAAGGCTTTGCGGTATGATCTTGCGGCTCTGTTCTTGCTTGTCGGCGTTGCGGGGGCTCTTGCGCCCGATGTCGAAACTGAACCAATCCAATCCGTTGCCGTCATAATCCTTGGCTTCGAGACGCCACCCTTGGGACGATCCGGCGGTTCCCGTGCGGATTTCGAACGAATAATCCAGGCTTTCACTGTTCCAGGCATCCGACAGTCCGTCGGCATCTTCCTTCTCGACCAGGGATTCCATGGGCCGGCCGGAAGCCAGTGGATGTTCCTGGCCCTCGATCAAGCAGCGGGTAATGGGCTCTTCTTCCCACTCCACGTGAACCGCGCCGACCCGTCCGCCATTCTCCGCTTCGAACTCGCCGCTTAGCCATTGCAAAGACAAAAACCACAGGGGATCGTGAACCTGGGCAGCCAATCCCTGGTCGATGTGAGCCGTGCCATTGTTGGGCTGGAGATCCTGACCCTTCAGATAGGCTTGGGAAATGGATCCCGGAAACACCGTCGGCATGGTCTACCCCTTGTTGATCAATGTTTCGGACACTGTGTGGACGGAAAGCGAAGGACGGCCGGCCCGAACTCTGGCGGTTCTGAATACGCTGAAGGTGTTTTTCCCCGTCGGTACCCGCCTGTCATGGCTATTGCCCTGTTTCTTGGCGTCGACGGAATTGAAACTCGAGGGCAACAATTGGCCGGCCTCGGTCGGCAGGGCCCGAACCTGCATGAGACGGATGGCTTCAATCACCACATCAGCGGCACGGCGTTCGGTCCAGGTCGTTTTGCCATCGGTATCGGCGAGGCCCAGCAACAGGACATTGGGCGCCTCGTTCTGTGGCGCATTATAATTGACGGCAAGGCCGGTGATCTGTTTGTCGGACGGTTGTTGCTCCGACCATTCATCAACCACAAGGCCGCAATAAGTGGCTTGCCGTCGCATCGCGGCGCGTGACCGCAATCTGGAGATAAAGACACCGTCGTGGTGCGATAAAGGGTACAAATTCTGGTCCGTGGGGTCGATCTGCGGAATACCGGTCACCTCCGGTCCGGTCAGCCATGTGCTGTATCTGGCCAAACGCTCCGCCGCGTTCAGACAATGTCCCAGGATCGGGCGCAGGTCCGTCCATCCGTCGAGGACATTCGACAGCTCAACGGCATCCGGTTGCACCTCGGGGGTGGTCGCGCTGATGCGCGCAAAGGGTGGATAGACTTTCATGCCCTCGCCATCGACGCTGTTTTGCAAGGCGGCAACCAGTTCGCGGATCGCCGCCTCGATCATCTCCTCATCTTCGAGATCGGCAAATTCCTGTCCCGCGGCAGCGGCAAGGGCGTTCGATTTTCCGGTCAGGGATTGCGCCAGCTGTTGCCAATGTTCCCTTAAAATCTCCCAGCCCTGGAGTAGTTCCGTAGTGGTGTAGGGCTGCAGGGCCTGGGGAAGCCCGTAACCCGAAACCGCGGTCAGGACATCGTCCCAGGCATTCCGGCTCGTTTCCAGAGCCGTCAGCCGGGCCTGGCGGATGGCGGGGGTCGCCGTCGCATTGTCGAGGGCATGATGGGCCTGAAACACCACGGTTTCCAATTGTTCGAGCTGGTTTTTGAGGCCCAACCGAAGCAATTGCAGTTCTTCGTTTTGCCGGATTGCCCGGGCCCGCAGCGCGGCATGGGCAACTTCCATGGCGGCTTCATAGGCGGCAGCGTCCAGTTTGTGTTTCGGCAGGGCGGCATTGTTCATATCGGCCGGGGCAAGCGGTCTGGCCTGGCCAATGGTTTTGACGAGACCGGATATCATTCCGACAAGGGAATTGACGCTCATCCTGCCGGCATCGAAATCGAAAGTGAGGGGCTGAGTTTGGTTAATATGAGCGTTCAGGTCATAGGCAGGCAGGGGGCCCAATGCCGTCGTCATGGCCTCGTCCTGGCGCCACTTTTTTAGGACCCAGTTGCGGCCGCGGCCGATAACCTCGTTCTTGCCGCCAATCAGAAAGTCGAGCGGCGTCATGCCGAGATCACGGGCAAGCGAAAGGCTCCCTTGAAAAATTCGTCCTTCGCCCGCCGCCCCAGAACCGTTGACCGTGAATTGCAGGCTGGCTCTGCCGAAGTTGGGCAAGGCATCCCGGGCAAGCGCGCCAAGCGCCGGTTCGACGATACTTCTGGGCGTGCCGCCGCTGGCCGCGGCTGGGTCGAGCAAAACCGTCACGCGATGAGTAGACGCCTGTCCCTCACCCACGGTGCGGATAAAATCGCACCGGGTTGGCACCGATCCGCCGGACAGCACCTGCTGCCAGGCATTGGCGGCGGTGACGTTTCCTGCCGCCATTTGGTGTACGGCCTCGGCCATCACCAGGTCACTGACGCAATCCAGATCCTCATCGAGGGCCTTTCTTAATAGGACCAAGGTCGCAGCAAAAGCGTTTCTCATGGCCGCCGGAAGGGCCGCATTGGCGCTGTCGTCAAGCAATGCACTGCCGTCGATCAAGGATAATTCGCTGGACGCGTCACTGTCGGCCGTTTGCAACTTGATCGGATAGGCCAACCGCAGGTCATATTTCATCCCGCTGTTGCCGCTTTCCTTGAGCCAGCGTTCGGCGACGTATCCCAGTACCTCTCGCAGCGTCAGTCCCTGGCGCAGGGAATCCAACAATACGCGGGCCCGCCGGGATCGGGTCGAGTTCAAATTGATGGCAAAGGCGGAGTCCTGGCCAAATCGCAAATGCGCCGAGCGCATCAGTCCGGCACTGACGGCCTGGGGGACCGATGGCGCCTGCATATAGCCGTCGTCCCGGTTCTTTGTCTTGGGCTGCAATTGGCCAAGAAAGCCGTAATAGCCGCAGCGCAAGCCGTCGTATTTCCGGTCCCGCTGTTTGACGAGGCGATAATAGGCCAGGCCGGTCGCCCAGGCATCGGCGCGATAATGCAACAGGTCGAGAATTTCCATCATCAGGGTTTCCAGTTGCGCCACCCCGTTGTCACGTCCGGCGATCGCCTTGAGACGGCGCAGCGCGGCGTTCACGTGATCGGGCATGCTGTTGCCCGAAAGAGGCCGCCGCACCCGCCCTCCGGCCGACGTATCCCGCCGCCGGACGCTGTCCGTTATGGTTCGGCGCGTCAGGCTCCGCGGCGAGATTGACCCGCCCAGTGCCAACCGGGCGGCACCCGGCCGGGTTGCCGATACCGTTGAATCTGACCGTGTGCTGTCATAGTAACCCAGACTTAAACGGATCAGGCGGTACAGAAGCGGATAAGCCCTTGTTTTCGCAGTTGGGTCCGGCATTCGTGCGGCCGGGGTCCTGAGAAATCGGTTCAGATATACCGCTGGCTTGAATCTCGAATGGTAGACATAGGGGCAGCCCAGTACATTATCGTCGTCTGCCTCGGCGCCGTCGGGTACATGGCTGGTTACATCCAGCCTGGTTGAAACGGCACTGAGTTTGAGAATAGCTTCCAGTTTTTCGAATGTGGCGCCGTCATCGGGTTCGATGACAGGGTGACGCACCGATGATTTGGTCCCCGACGCCACGGATTGGCCGGAGGTGAGTTTTATGTATTCAAAGATCTTCCGGTCGCTGTCGCTTGCATCGGCGGGGGGCGCCATATTTTCCAGCGGCGACAGCGGCATCACACCATAGGCCGACTGGCCGAGCCGCATCGGCGCCAGGGCGCCCCGCGCGGAAATATAGGCGGCGAAGTAATCCGTCAGTTGCCCCACATCGAATTGATCCCGAAACAGTTCCTGCACGATGGGATGGGAGGTGAAGGCACTTTCCAGCAGCGCCGGCAGCAGGACCACTGCCATCGCTTTTGCATCTTCGCTGTCACCGTTATCGGCGCCGGGAAGCTGATAAAGCAATTTCGCATCCAGCCCCAGGGTCATGGCGAGAAGGTCGGCGGCGTTTTCCGGATCCTTGCTGTCACGGCGCTCGGCGTAGCTCAGGTTTTGTATGGAGGCTTTGCTCGCCTTGGGCCGGCTTTGATAGCCCGAGGCGCTGCCGTCGATGTTATTGGTCGATGTCCCGATACGTAGAAAAGCGGCGTTACCGTTGGCGGCGGCATCGCGCAAATAATCTTCCACCTGTTTGGCGCTATCGCCGGAACGCAGTCCAATGGCAACCAGCCAATCCGCGTCCAAGGCCAATTGTACCCGACCGGGATCAGTGATTTTTACGCCCATGCCGTTTGCCACTGCGTTGGCAAAACTGGACAACCACCCGGACTTCTCGGCGCTGACAGCGTCGGGATTGTATTTCACGCCAGGGCGAAGAGTTTTTCCCAATGCAATGCGCTGAACCCTTCCCGCCGTTACCGCGAACAGGGACACCCGCCGCGGCAGGGCGAGGATTTTGCCGTAGTTCTTATGCCACGCGTCTTGATGAATGACGCCCTGTTGGCGCAGCAAATGCACGCCACGATATAATCCCACATCCGCGGCCAGGGATTGCCAAGCCTCGAGAACGGCATCGTTTTCGACATCATACCAAGGGCTTTGCCCAATCGCGCTGTTGAAAGCCTGCAGGGCAAGTGCTTCGGTTCCCTTGGTGGCTTCATCATCTTGCGGTTCCACCGCGTCGATATCGGCAATGCCATCAAAGGTGAAGACGTCATCGGGATACCAGCGGAACCAAATTTCCCGGCGTTTTCGGGTTGTCCGGGTCGACGGCAATTTCAAGGGCGATATTTTCAGACTCGAACTGGATTTGACGATGCTGGCGGTGGCGCCGGTGCGGCCAGCAATAATGGTCCGGTTGCCGCGGGCGTTTTTGCGGGCGGCAATTTTTGCATCGACCGCCGCGGCACGGCTGCCGGCGGCGCGGACGCCCGATCGCGTTCCCGGCCGAACCGCGGCAGGGCCGCTTGGACTGGCCAGCTTTAACGGCACGTCCGTGCTCAGACAACGGTATTCCAGGCGCAGCGGCAGCAGTAATAGCGGGTCCGCCGGCTCCTTCGCGGACTGGGCGCTGGCGCCCCGGCCACCGGCCAGGGTGCCGATGGTCGACCGGGTAATGTCAGGGGCCGCGGTGCGCCTGGTCGCGCTTGCCGCCGCCCCTCTGGTCGAGCCGGACCGCGGCGTTGCCGCTGTTGCAATTGACGGTCTCGTTGTCAGGGTTGGCCTTATTACCATGCTCCTGCCCTCACAGCGGCAACAGTTGATCCGCCGGAATTACGGCGCAGACGGGCTTTTGCATGGTTGCCTTGGCAAGGCTGGCGGAATGCCGGTTTGCGCCCCATAGGTCTTCACCGTCCATCGGCGCGGGGATCGTATCCGCGAAATCGACATAGCCGGATGCAGTCGGCTCCACATGGGACCAGGAGATGTCATCCCAACTATCGAGGCCCGCAGCCGAATTCAGTGGCGCCTTGTTCAGGCGCTTGTAGCTGAATTCGAAGCTTTCGTTTCTTATGCTCGAGCGCGCCAGGCCTTTGACCGGAAACGGCGCCTTGACCAGTTGAAAATTCACCTTGCTCCGGCGCGCCGAATAGGACCCGATATCGAGACCGAAACGAGGCCTGCCCATGGGTTCGAATATCAAAAAATAATACTGATCGAGAAATTCCTTCAGGCTGTCCAGGGACACGTCGAAGCCGTAATAGGCGATATCGTCGCCGATCAGTCCGCTAAAGGCTTGCGGCAGGAAAATGCCGGGGTCTTTCTGTTGCTCTTCGCCGGGCATCTCCCAGTCATTTCCCGACGCCACCGTTTGCCGGTTTAAGACCATCGAAAACCCGGGATACCGCCTGACCAGGTCTCCGCGAATGATCAACACCAAGGCGGGATCATCGGTTCGCCGATAGTGCCGGCCAAGACGTCCGGTCCAGCGGTGAATGTCGCTGATGTCATCTTTGCTTTTGTCATTCTCCGGGTGGCCCTGGTCCCAAAAGCGGGGCAGAACGGTCGCGCGCATGTCACCCGGGAACTCCCGCCAGCGCAGTTCCCGGTTCATCTCATGATTTGCGCCCAACATGACACTTTCGATGAAAGCCTTGTTTTCCTCCGCCAAAGCGACCGAATTGTAGGGGATATCTCCGGCATTCGGTAATATGGCGTCCGGGTTCTCCTTACACAATATATCGGCCAGGGGATCCGGGATCCTCGGCCCACGCAGAATATCGTCGAGAGAATTCTTCTCCGAAGCGGGCAGCATTTTGAACAAATGCTGTCCCTTGAGCCGGGCCAGCTTGGAAAGTTTATCGCCAATCTCGGCGACGTATTCGCCTGCGTCGAGTTTGCCAACCTCCAGGGCTTTCCCGCCAACCGGCCGCTTGTTCGGAACCAGGCTATCATCCCCGACAACCCGGTCAGCGGCAAGAATGTTTGCGAACAACGTGACGCGGGAAGCGGCGAAGGCGTCCGATTTCCTGCCGCGGCTGGCAAAACCATAATTCCATGCTTTTACCCCCGGCGTACCGGGCAGGCGCAGAAGTTTACCGGTCACTTTTCCAACCCCGCTTTGCTTGGCGGCCCGCTTCGAGGCCAGGCGCCGCATCGAGCGCACCATGTAGCCACCGGGCATGCCCTTGTTTTCCATGTCTCCGAGGATACTTTTGCCACCGACCTGCAATCCACCCAACAAAGACTGGCTCAACACCAGGGCGACGTCGTTGGGCAATTTCCGGAAATGCTTGTTCATCATGCGGTTCGACAGCGTATCGGCCAGTTTCAGCCGACCGCGCAAACGGTTCGCACGGATGATATCACCTACCTGGGCCCAGCTTTTCTTCATGAAAAGCTCCTGGCGCCCCTGCACCAGCCGGGTTCCGTCGCCGGCGCCAAAGCGGAACCGGAGGTCCAGGTTGACGGCGTTCAACCACGCCTTGGCGCCCCTGTGCCGGTTTTCAATTTTGTCGGCTTTGACAAAACGCCAGCCATATGGCGGCAGGGCGACAAGGGGATCCTCCTTGTCCGGGCCGTCCGACTCCGGGAGGATTTGGCTCCCAATTACATTGTTCAAGGATTGCGCCAGATTATCGGTCAGTTGCTGTTGCTGGATAATTCTGGGTACCGGCCTGTCGCCGGGCTGGCGCAAGGCGCCTTCGGCCAGGAATGACTCGCCAGGTTCGTCGTAGCCATCATAATAGCCGGGCCGTCCGCTGAAGATGACCGTCTTGCCGCCGACAGCCACCGCGTCTTCATCAGGCAGCGAGATCCGGCGGACCAGATGTTCAAAATCCTCGGTGGCCCGCGTCGTGATCCGGGACCGCCAGTAGATGGGAAGGACCAGATCGGAGCCGCCGTCGTCCTGCCAGGCCAGCTTGTCCCAGGGCGACACATTTGCCTCTTCGCCGAGTCCACGCAACCGGCCGGCCTCGAAGGTCGGAACCAGGAAGAGAAAATAAACCGAACTTTCCTCCAGTTTTCGCGGGCACAGCAAACGCGAATGATGGCTATCGGGCCGGGTTTGCAGAAGCGTGTCCAGCGGCGTATCCCCCACCCGTTTGATATGAGCATGGGCAAAAGCCCAGCTTTGCTCAAGTTCGGGCAGGCTGGCGGCTGGCGTCGAAACGACAATCCGCGGCAGGGGCCCGGCGCCCCGCGCGGCGAAATCAAACTCATCCGCTTTCAGCGCAATCAGGACCAGCCACGGTTTCACCCGGCTGCCGTTGCCTGTGTCCAGACTCAGGCGCCAGGGAAAATCGACATCAAAAAACTCCACATAGGGAAAATAGTTGGGCTCGACACCGACGCTGCTTTGCGTCGGTTCGACCCGGGCAATGGCATCGGGGACCAGGCTGATGACATCGCCGGCGCCATAAATTTCGTTCTCCAGCCTGATCGGCAAACGGGCATCGGAAATCCTGGCGCCATTACCTTCCACGCCGATGTCAATGGGGATCACCCGGCGCTGGACTCCGGCCTCGCCTGGCGCGCGGCTGCCGGCGACAAGGGCGCTTTTGACTTGCGGCAAAAACGTGTAACTCATGAATTCCCTTTCCTTGTGCCGTCCTGCGCGAAATGGTTCATGGCTTTTATGCGGCCACGTCCTGGTAAAAATAGCTGGGCAACACGGTATTCGTTTCCCCCGGTCCCCGTTTGAGTCCCGCAAGCCGTTGATCGAATTTGGCCTCGACGCCGGCGGCGACGGGCCGCCGGGCCACGGCCGCGACATCCGCCGCCGCTGATTTCTTCACCATCCCGCCGATCTGGTTGCCCATCACGGTCGGCGCATCCTGAACCAGATCGGAGGCAATATCCGCGACGGAACCGACAAAGTGCGTGTTCAAGATCTCAACCGGGTCGGTGAGTTCAGGGTGCAGCCAGGCCGCGCCTGGTTCACGGGCCACTGCGGCGAAATTCCTGTTCATCCAGCGGTCCGCGACACCAGGCCCCAGGACAGCGAGGGAGATGGACGCCGTTTCCTCGTCATCATCGCCCAGGGGGATGATTTCATACTCGAAGTCCCCGGACACCGCGTCGTCGGCATCATATTTCCAATTGCCGCCGCCATGGATTTCAACACCGCCCTTGTAGGAACGGGTCACTTCGCCGCGTAGTTTCTCATCCTCGCTGAGATCGAAATACTGCCCGCGCACGAACTCCAACTCTAAATCCGTTGCCTCCAGGGCCGCGCCGCCATGGTCTTCGAAGATCAAATCGAAGGTATCGTAGGGGCCGGTGATCTGTGCTTCGCCAAGTTTTTGCAGGGCGGTATTCAACGGCAAGGCCCGCTGCACGAACCGCAGACCGCTGACCGGATCGATCGGCGTTGCCTCGTCCGCCCCGCTGGCCGCGAAACTGACCCCGGTTTGCAGATAGGCGGTGTCGACCGCTTCCATTTCCGCCGTCCGGCCAAGGGTATCCAGCAACATGGTCAGCGGGTTGGCCGTTAACGTGTCTTCCGACTTCTTGCCGCCCCAGCGGTGGGTGATGCCGATTTTAACATCTAAGCCGAAGACCGTGATCCAGACCTTGCCGCTGATATAATAGGAATTGGGGCCGGTCAGCTTCAAATCCGCATTTATGCCGCATTCCACCGAACCGTCGATAAGAAGCTCCAAGCCGGCGTACAGATGCACGTCAAACCGGAAGGGGTTGAAATATATCAGGGCATCAAAGCCGGCCCAGCCCTTGGCCGCGACCTGCCCCAGAAGGAATATCTCCGGCCCCTTGGCATAAATGGTCAGGTTCGCGCCCATTTGGAACGAATTGGCGGTCACCGCCTGATAGGCCGTGATCGTAACCTGCGGATTGTTGGAACCGAAATTGATGCTCATCCGCTGCAGGGACAGAACATTGGCGGGGGCATCGAAGGCGGGGTGGAAACCGCCGAAAGAAACGACGTTGTAGATATCGGGGCCCCAGCCGGTACGCATCGCCATTTCGCCGCTGACCGGCCAGGTCAGAATGGTTGAATGGGTCAAAGCGGCGTCAAAGGATACCCGGCCATAGGTAAAGTCGATAACCCCGAGAAAATCCAGATTAAGCGCAATGATGGCCTTGTTCGGGTTGGGCAGGTTTAACCCGACCGCACCGAGGATAACCAAGCGCTTTTCTTCGCCGAGTTCGAGAATGACGGCGATTTTTCCTTCGATCAGCGGCACGCCCGTGCCCCAGGCCAGTTTGGCGGCCGGGCCGAACAGGTACTGTCCCTGGCGGGCGGGAAATACCGTGTCCAGGGTATTCAGGATCAGGCTGGCGTCTTCAATCGGCGCAGGGGGAAACAGAATGGTGTTGAGATTGCCGGCATAGAGCGCGTCGCGCAGGGCTTCCACGTCCGCCGTCCGGTGGACGCCGATGATGCCGCCCAGCCCGGTTAGAATAAAGCCATAGCCAAGCTGGACCTCGAACTCGCCGAAGATGGAGACGAGAAAGGAAAACCCCTCGGCGCCATCGGGCATTTTCGTGGTCAGAATGCCGAACGCGCTGAGCCCGAAGGTCTGGAACTTCAGCGACAGGGCGCCGCGGTAGCCATCGTCGGTTTTGAACAGGGCGCCGCCGCCGGTGATGATGTCCGAGGTCAGGGCCGCGGCATAGCCGGTGGGCAGTCGAAGGCCCACATCGATATCATAATTGCCCAGCAGGCCGCTTTCCGCTTCCTCCAGCGAAAGATTGATGCCAAGGCCCTCGGCGCCAAGGAACAGCGGCCCAATGGTCAGATCCCCATTGACCCAGGCGGACAGGGTCGTGGCATCGGCAAAACCAACTTCGATGCCAAGGCGGTGGATGCGCAGGACATCGGCGAAATTCAATTGCAGCGGAATTTCGACCCCCAGGGTGCCGCCGCTTTCAAAATAAATGCCTTTGCCCAGGCGCCAGCCAAGCAACAGGTCGCCGGCACTGACGACGACGTCATCGGACAACACCGAACTCAATAGCCCGTCCTCGCCGGGACTGATGATCAGGGACAGCCCCTCGGCGCCGCCGGCGATGTAAAAATCCCTGTCGTCCGGCGACGTGCCGATGCTGCCGCCAAGGGACAGCAACAGCGCCTCGGCCTGCAGGCGGGTTGCATCCGCCGCGCCAAACAGGATGATGCTGTCCTCGCCGTCCGCCGCGGCACGCTGCAATTCCAGATCGACGCTGACCTCGCCGGTGATCCCGTTATGGACGGCCAGGCCGTTTGGAAAAAGCTTGAAGCCGAATCCACCTTCCAGGCCGCCCGCGCTTGTTACGTTGAGCGTTGTGCTGTCGCCCACAAGGAACGTGCTGTCGATGGCGCCCTGCAGGTACGGGATCAGGGCCAGGCCCTTTTGACCAGCGGTCTCGGCCGGCAAACCCATGACGCCAACCGAACCCCGTGGCGCATTGTCGGTCAAACTCGGCAGATAGCGCCCCAGACGAAAGACCGGCAGTTCATACAGGGTCGGGGGTGGATCGGGAAAATCCGAATCCGATGGCGGGTCCGGCAAATCCAGATAGGACGCCATCATATTGCGCGGCATGGGCCGGGCGAAGGAAATCAGGCCAAGATGGTCGAAAACATCCCCCAGCCGGCTTAACAGGGTCGCCGAATCAAAATCTTCGCCGCCCCATTTATAGTAAGTCCGCGCCCATTGCCCCGAGTCCCTGAACAAATCGCCGAGCGCGGCCCAGTTGAAGCGGTAAATCAGGTAGCTTCTGCCGCGGTCGGCGGCGGCATGAGGCTCCAACTCGATCACCGCCAGCAAATGCAGCAGCTTCAGGAGGCCCGGACTGCGGCGGCGCAAATACCCATAGAGCATGTTGTCCAGCAGATCCTGGAACAGTTGCCCGGGCGCGCCCGTGGCTTCGGTGACGACGGCGCTCAGATGCCCTGGCACCTGCGCAAGGGCGGCGGTCATTTCCGCCGTGCGGTTCATGAACGACACCACGTCTGACAGTTCCGGCTCGCCTGCATCGAACAGGGTGCCGGCGTCTTCGATCAAGGTATTGATGTCGCCGCCCAGCCCGGAAATGCCGTTGGGCATGGCAGCGCCCGGCGCCAGTTCGAAGCCAAGCTCATTTACCAGATCTTCGAACGCGTTTAGCGAGCTGAAAGCATTGGTCAAGGGATAGAGGAAGGAAAGAGCTTCTCTCAGAACGAATTGATAGCTGCTGGACACGAAATCCATCCCCACGGAGAAGGCAGTTCAACTACAAATAATGTTTTTATTTCGTCTATTTCAACTTTGACAGCATCCGCATTTCGATGCAACTATCATAAAGTGTGATTTTGATTTTTCTCTTATAAGTTATCGCTCGCTGCCATTTTGCGCAGACGGGTCAATAAGAGCGCACAGCCGGTCCGATTCCCAAGACCAGGGACAGAGCGTAGACGGGACACATGGCGCGAACGAAAGAATATCACATTCATCCGGCGGTGGGCGTGGCCCGCATGGGAAACAGCACCAAAGGCGTTCAGCTCGCACCCGAGGTGCCTTGGGGCGCGGCGCTTGGTGAGTATTATGACGGCGGCATCTCGCATCTGGCCGAAACCGATGTCGCACAAAAAGCCGCGCAATTTCGCGGCAGCGAAGGCGGCATCCGGCGCAGCGCCGCCCGTTTTCGCATTTTCGAGTATTCCTATGAAGAGACTTTTAACCTGGGGGATTTTGACTTTTCGGATTATGGCTACAGTAAATCCAAAATTGAAGTGAAGGAGGTCACCACCGCGGAGTTCGAGATCGAATGGGAGCTGACCCTTTGCAACAAAAAGAATAATGACCTTGACCCTAACAGCGTGAGCAAAACCTTGACCGCGACGGGAAGCGCCCCGACCGGAACGGAAATCTTCAAACAGGGCGATCGCCTGATGTTGGGCGAAGCACTGGTCGAGGCGGACGGTCAATTGGTTCTAATCGGCAGCCGCGGCAATGTGCAAACCTTTGACGCGGGCAACGGGAACCCAAAAAAATTGGCCTTGGATGCGAATGGCGCCCCCACGAATGACAACATGTCCGGGAGCGTTTCCGAAGAGTCCATGTGGACGCCCTTCGTCGAAGATGATGCGGCGGACGGTCCTGTGAAGGCGACAATCAAACTCAAGGGCGGCACGGAAGAATTTACCGCGGCGGCCTGGTCGGTGGTTGCCCTGCCCCGTTTCGGCGGCGACATCATACCCATTGTGTCATTGTACGATCTGGCCCTTAGCCATGCGCTCGACGGGGTGCCGCCGGCAGCTGGCTCGGGTCTTCATGACACCTCGTTTACCCGTCACATCTATCCCATTTTCAAATCCCTGGCGCAGATGGCCGAAGTGCACGGCGAACAGAAAAAAACCGGGGCCGGTTCGGCGATGCGGAAGCATGGACGGACGGGAAGCTTTTATTATTTCGCCAATGCGCTCATGACCACGTTGAGCGACAACACCCTGCCGCAAACAACCCGGCAACCCTACTTCGACCGTCTGGCGCTTCCCGATACGCAACTTTCATCGGACACCTACCCGAATTACACACAGATTCCCGGTGGAGTCCCGAACGCGGAACTGCCCACTCCGTCCACGCAAGACATGCCGTACTTGCGGGCGCTGCCGCTCATGCGGCTGCAATACAAGCATATGGAGAACTGGCTTCAGGGAAACTTCCTCAACGATTGGACCGGGCACCCAGGCCCAGGCGGCGGTCTCGGAACCGTTGCCGTCAAGGATCAACCCCAACTCATGGACCAGGCCCACATGCAGCATGTCTGCGGCGGCTCCTTTTATCCCGGGATCGAGGTAGGCCGCGCGGCGTGGGATCCCAACCTTTGGACCGCGATTACCGGCCTTACCGACCACCCCCTGGTTCGCCTGAGCCCTGGATGGACGACCGGCAATATGGCTGCCGGCGACTTGACCGGGAGTCTGGCGGTGCCCTGGCAGGTGGATTTTGTCGACTGTGAAGACAGTTTTTGGCCGGCCTCCCGGCCGGGGATCGCCTCGGCCGACGGGACCAATTTTTACCGATGGATGGAATTCCCTAGCGGCGGCGGCGTCAAATACCTAAGCAGAGCGGATTTTGTGCGTGACTGGCGCAAGATGGGAACCATGGTTTGGGACAACGCGAGCCATGCAGCGAGAGAGGTGGAGAGGACCTTGGGGCCGGGCAGTCCGGCGCCTTGAATTTGTCTGCCGCGGCAACTGATCCTGGTGCATTCGCCGTGTTCATCGCTGGGTCGGGACAGGCCGCCGCCACAGATTAAATAGATAGGGCGTATTCGCGACAGTTAGGTATTGCGTTCCCTATCTTTCGTCCACTTGTCTTCCGGCCCCGCCGGTTAGCGAATGAGGCTAAGGATCGAAAACGGGTCACTCATCACGAGGCGGTCGATTGAAGAAACAGCCGCCTCGTCGCGGGTACCCCGGGCGAGGCCCTCTTTGTCATTGCTTTCTGCTCGTCCAGGATCCCTGGTTTCGACGGGCGCGGTAGCCCCGCGAACCGGGGACAGACATGCCAGATCACATTCATTGTCATTCCTGAAGGCGCAGGCATCGACCTCAATTCGGGTCGGAATGAAAAACCTGTTTGCAACCCGGAAGGTCACGGACGTCCATGCGCCGTTTCGGGCACAGAAGACCATTTCATCGGTTTGCCGGTGGTTCGGCTTCATCTGGGGAGCGGGGTTTCGCCGGGCAGATCCTCGCATGGCGGTCATTCCTTTTCAGACTGGCGTCGTGCCCGCCTGCGGGCGGGAAACACGAACCCAACCCTGAGAGGTTACCCCGAAGGAAACCTTTCCGCATTGCGATAGATCAATGGCGAATATCGGGGCGCCGGGCTCCCATAGAGCATTTTGGGGCCTTTTTTTACGCAAAAGCAGGCATGACTTCTTCGGCGAATATCCGCAACCCGTCCGGTGCCGGCGAGGACAGCAGCACATAGGCAACGCCCTGGGCCTCGAGCCATTTCAATCGTTCAATGATCTCATCCGGCGTTCCCAGCAAGACGCCTTCGACGGCGGCTTTGCGCAGATCCCTATCGGAGAGCATGCTGGACTGCAATTTCTGCCCCGCGGTCGTGGCAAAAGCATTCATCACCTCCTGTGATTTCATGCGCGCCGCGATCGCCGCTTCGCGCTCCTCGTCGGTGCGGGCGATGAAGAGGCCACGGGCCACGGCCACGCCCAAGGGGTCATAGGCGCGGCCGGCTGATTGCAGCGCCTGCTTGAATATGGCCAGCCGCTCCAGGATGACTTCGAAAGTCTGGAACTGATCCAGGAACAGGTTGTAGCCCTCCCGCGCCGCGTATTGCAGCGATTCCGGGCGGCCCGCTGCCAGCCACAGGGGCGGATGGGGCTTTTGCAGCGGTGCCGGTTCGACCATGATATTCTCGAACCGCCAGCGCTTGCCGTGATGGGAAAACCGGCCTTCCGTTGTCCAGGCCTTGCCGATCACCGTCATGGCTTCCTCGAAACGCTCCATCGCTTCCTCTATGGGAATGGCAAAGCCTTCAAACTCGTTGTGGCGGTAGCCCTTGCCGACCCCGAAATCAAAACGCCCGCCAGACAACAGATCCAATGTCGCGGCCTGTTCCGCCACCAGCACCGGATTGTGCCAGGGCAACACGACAACAGCGGTGCCGAGGCGGATGTCGCTGGTCCGCGCCGCCAGAAACGAGAGCAGACTAAGGGAGGCGGACACCTGGCCCATGCCGCTGAAATGATGTTCCACCAGGAAATTGCTGAAATAGCCGAGCTGTTCCGCCTCGACGACCGCGTTGATATAGGCGTTGTAACCTTCGTGGTATCCGTCATCGGCATTTGCAACCGTGCGGGCGCCGCCAAACATGCCGAATTTCATAACACACCGCTAGTTTGAGATTCCACGCAGGAAGGCCGAAAGCGGCCCTCGCCGTTAGTCTATGTCAACCAACACAGGATAACAAAACCCGGAAAGATCCGACCCTGGCCTGAGTGACGGCCTTGGCATGACCGGCACCGGTCGGCTATTACAGGGCTCCGATCAATTCGACGAGGTGACTTATGAACCCGACCAAACTCAGGCGTACGTTAAAATCAGGTGGCCACGTGTTCGGCTGCATGCTGTCGCAAATGGCTTCAACCCGGTTTGAACAGGTGCTGGCCGGCAGCACGCTGGATTACGCGATCATCGATTCCGAGCACGGCTCGCGGGACCGTACCGAGATTCAGCAGCTCACCGGGATGCTGCAGCGGGCCGACATCACGCCGATTGTCCGGGTTCCGATCCCAAAAGCGGAATGGGTCGCCATGGCCCTGGACGCCGGGACGGCCGGTGTTCTGGTGCCCTATTGCGAGACGGTGGAGGAAGTCCAGGCGGTGGTGGCGACGGCCAAATGGCATCCGTTGAAAGGTGAATATCTGCGCCGGGCCGTGGAGAAAAACGAACTGCCCAGCAAGGCGACCAGGAAGTACCTGCAGAACAGGCGCAAGGAATCCTTCGTCATTATCGGTATCGAGTCCGAACCCGCCTACCAAAATTTGGATGCAATCCTGGACGTCGGCGGCATCGATGGCGTTTTCATCGGACCCAATGACATGTCCACATCCCTGGGTATTCCGGATGACTACGGCAACAGGAAATATCTGCGCGTGATCGAGGACATTATCAAGCGCTGCGCGGCGCGAAAAACTCCGGTGATGGTGCACCAGCAAACCATGGAAACGTCCAGCAAGGCGATCAAGTTAGGCGCCCGCTTTGTTCTCCATTCGACCGATGGGCGGATGCTGCAACGTGTTATGCAGAACGAGATGAATGCCCTGAGGAAGGTCGCCGGCGCGACAGCGACGTCGGCGAAAGATACAGTCGAAACGGTATAGAGGAAGAAAATCGTCTGGAACTAGTGAGATTATTTTTGTTCCGCTATTTCGGCTCGGAAAAATTTTTGGGTCCGGTCTTAAAGCGGCGAACCTACGATCCGCCGCACCGGCTTGCCTCGCGTTCCATCGCTTTCCTGTTCATCAGCCTAAGGTAATGTTCAGCGTGCTGGTAATTGTTTTCCGAGTCGACCGCATCGCCGGCCGTGGCGGCTGCGCGTGCGAGCGCCATATAATGCTCAAAGCGTTCCCGCGGATTGCTGGAAGCATTGGCACGCCGCCGTCTGCTATCCGGCGCCGAAGTTTTCCTCCGGCTCGGGAAAGATCCCTTGCCTTTTCGGCCCTGGAATGCGGGCGTCCGCTCTCTCGCCTTGGCGACTTCCTTGGCTCTATTCGCCATGGCGGCCTCCTCTGAATTGCGTCGGCAAATTTGGCAAAATTGTAGGCGGTGATTTCAGGAACAGCGTGGAAATACCGGAAACTCCTCCATGATCGGCCGCGCCATCAGCCCGTACGCCAAGCCGAGCTCGATTTACACTTGCGGCAGATGCGCTCGCCTGCCCACGCACTCAGGAACATCTCCTCGCACATCAGGCAACGTCTACTTTTGCGTTCGTTATCGCGTTTAGTGTCTTGTTCTGTTTGCTTCGTGTCTTGCTCTGTTTCCGCTACCTTGCGATCAACTTGCATGGTTCGTTTTCTTCCCTTCGCGGGCCAAGCGTCCCGCTTTCATTTTGCGTGCCATGATGGACCTGCTTTTCAGCACAGCAGGCCGGCGATACAGAACCGGTGTGCTTGCAGATTTTTGCGTGTTGCCGTCTTGAGGGTTGTGCGCCGAAAGGCTTCGGGCCCTCAACAAACGGCCCTCTGCGTCGAGATGCGGAACCGTTTCACCCCTGGCGGATCAAAAATGTACATCTCAACCTCATCAACCATGCGGCGAGAACGAACACCAGGGTGTCATGTATATGGCGCATTTATTACTGAATTCAAGCCATGCAGCCAAGCATTACGGTGCATTACGGTGACGCATTACGAGGCAAAGGGGAGGGCAAAGGGGACGCTACCCTCTAATAAAGGTGACCTGCTCCCCTGAAAGATCCCCAATTTGTAAAAAATTTCGGGGTCAAAAAATTTCGGGGTCACCCATTAGGCATTCAGTCAAGCAGGCACATTGATTTTTTTCCGCCGCTGTTGTGTCGGCGGTTGTATTGATCCAGTTGTTCCCGGCTGGCTGCATCGCCTGGTGCAGTTTTCTATTGGTTCGGCATCGCGCGCA
>JAJFGG010000160.1 GCA_021776235.1 Alphaproteobacteria bacterium
TACACCTCCGGCACCACCGGTCGGCCGAAAGGGGCGATGTTAAGCCAGCGCAACCTCATGGCAATGGTGATGAATTATTTCGCCGACATGGACAGCGTGGCGCCACAGGATTGCATGATCCACGGCGCGCCGCTTAGTCATGGTTCCGGCCTGTTCGCGCTACCCCATGTGGCCAAGGCCGCCAATAATATTATTCCGGAATCGGGGGGCTTTGATCCCGCCGAGACCTTGGCGCTGCTGCGCCACTATCCGCGCGCCAGTTTTTTCTTCGCGCCCACCATGCTGACGCGGCTGATCAACGCCCCCGGCATCGAGACGGCGGACACCGCCAATATCAAAACCATCATCTACGGCGGCGGGCCCATGTATGTTGCCGATACCCTGCGGGCCCTGGCGGTGCTGGGGCCGAAACTGGTCCAGCTCTATGGCCAGGGCGAGGCGCCCATGACCATCACCGGCCTGTCACGGGCCATGCATGCGGACAGCGCGCATCCGGATTATCTGAGCCGCCTGGGTTCCACTGGTATTGCCCGCACCGATGTCGATGTCCGCGTGGTGGATGCAGACGATCATGATGTCTCCGTGGGCGACATCGGCGAGGTGATTTGCCGCGGCGACGTGGTCATGGCCGGCTATTGGAACAACCCGGAGGCGACGCGGGAAACCCTGCGCGGCGGTTGGCTGCATACCGGCGACGTGGGCGCCTTTGACGGTGATGGTTTCCTGACCCTGAAGGACCGGGCCAAGGATATGATCATATCGGGCGGCAGCAATATCTATCCCCGCGAGGTGGAGGAGGTCCTGTTGCGCCACCCATTCGTCGACGAGTGCTCGGTGGTCGGCCGACCCCACGCTGATTGGGGCGAAGAGGTGATCGCATTTGTTGTCGCCGGGTCTGGCGGCGAGATCACCGGGCCCGAACTGGACGCCCTGTGTCTGGATCATATCGCCCGCTTTAAGCGGCCCAAGGCATACCACTTCGTTGCCGCCCTGCCGAAAAACAATTATGGCAAGGTGCTGAAAACCGAACTGCGGGCCCAATTGGCGGCGGACGAGGAGAACCGGATATGAGCTCTCGATTGCGGGACAAAGTGGCGCTTGTTTGCGGCGCCGGCGCCATTGGCCCCGGTTGGGGCAACGGCAAGGCCACGGCGGCCGCATTTGCCCGCGCCGGCGCCAAGGTATTCGCCGTCGACCTGAACCCGGAGGCGGCGGCGGAAACCGCGGCCATTATCCGGGGCGAAGGCTTTGAAGCCATGGCGCATGCCGCCGATGTCGCGGATGAAGCGTCCGTCGCTGCAATGGTCGCGGCCTGCCGGGCCGCCTATGGCCGGGTTGATATCCTGCACAACAACGTCGGTATCGCCTCCCTGGGCGGCCCCATCGAGACCACGTTGGCGCAGTGGGAGAGGGTGATGCGGGTCAACGTCACCTCGATGTTTCTGACCTGCCAGGCCGTGTTGCCGCTGTTCCTGGAACAGGGCGGCGGCGCCATCGTCAACGTCTCGTCCCTCTCGGCGGTGAAGGCGGCCCGGCCCGAGCTGGCCTATGCCACCTCGAAAGGGGCGGTGAACGCCCTGACCATCAACATCGCCATGGAATTTGCCGGCCGCAACATCCGCTGCAACGCCCTGGTGCCCGGCCTGATGAACACGCCCATGGTGGCGGACGCCATGAAAGAACATTATGGCAGCGGCGGCGTGGAGGCCATGATCGCCGCCCGCGATGCGCTGTCGCCAACCGGACGCATGGGCGAAGCCTGGGACGTGGCCAACGCGGCGGTATTCCTGGCCTCGGACGAGGCGCGCTATATCAATGGTATGCTGCTGCACATTGATGGCGGCCTGCAGCACCTGTTCACCGCAGGCAATGGCTAGGGAAAAACCGAAAGGCGGAAAGCATGAGTGAGTACCCCATACATTATGATCTGTCCGGCGGCATCGCGACCATCACCATCGACCGTCCGGAGGCCATGAACGCCATCAATACGGCTGTGCGCGAGGGCTTGTGGGCGGCCTTCCGCCGCTTTGTGGACGAGGACGAGGCCCTGGTGGCGATCCTGACCGCAACCGGCGAGAAGGTTTTTTGCGCTGGCGCCGACCTGAAGGAAATGTCCGACATGGCCCTGAAGGTGCCGCCCGCCGATTTCCTGCCCTACCTGAACAAGAATATTCACACCAACAAACCGGTGATCGCCGCCGTCAACGGACTGGCCTATGCCGGCGGGTTTTATCTGGCGCAGATGTGCGATCTGTGCATCGCCGCCGAAAACGCCAGGTTCGCCATTACCGAGCCGAAGTGGAGCCGCGGCGCGCCCTGGGCCGCGCCCCTGCCATGGCTGATCCCACCCCGCGTGGCCATGGAACTGCTGGTCACGGCCAAGCCGATATCGGCTCAGCGGGCCTATCAGGTGGGACTGATCAACCAGGTGGTGCCGCTGGCCGATCTGGCCACGGCGGCCCAGGATATGGCCGCCACCATCGCCCAGAACGCGCCCCTGTCGGTGCGCGCCGGCAAGCAAATGGTTTATGCCGTGGCCGAGGTGGGTTGGAGCGAGGCGCTGAAGGCGGGCGATGCGGCCTACGAGAATGTCTATTTGAGCGATGATGCCCAGGAAGGCCCGCTCGCCTTCAAGGAGAAACGCGCGCCGGTTTGGAAAGCGCGCTAGGGGGAGCGGGTGGCCCGGTGATCCAACGCATTTTGAAAATGTGCTAATGGCAAAGGTAAGGGAGATTAGGTCATGCAATTAGGTGCGAACATCCCCATGTGGGACATCGGCGGCGATCCGGAGGTGGTGCGCGATTATGCCCAGGCGGCGGAGGCTATGGGCTATGACTACATCGGCGCGGCTGACCATGTCGTCGGTGTGAATGTAGACAGCCGGCCCGATTGGGGTGAGCGCAATACCTCCGCCGATCTGTTCCACGACCCGTTTGTGTTGTTTGGATTTCTTAGTGCCTGCACCAAGGCGATCGGCTTTTCCACCCAGGTCCTGATATTGGCCCAGCGCCAGGCGGCCCTGGTGGCGAAACAGGCGGCCTGTGTCGACGTCCTAAGCGGCGGGCGCTTTCGCCTGGGCGTCGGCGTGGGCTGGAACCCGGAGGAGTTTGTTGCCTTGAACGAGGACTTTTCCAACCGGGGCCGGCGTTCAGCGGAACAGGTGCAGTTCATGCAGGCGTTGTGGGCCGAGCCGCATGTCAACTTTGATGGTCAGTGGCACAGGATCAATGATGCCGGCATCAATCCCCGGCCGGCCGCGGGCAGCATCCCGGTCTGGTTCGGCGGCCACGAGGACGTGACCTTGCAGCGCACCGCCAGGTGGGGCGAAGGCTGGATCATGCTGGCCCACCCGCCAGGCGACACCGCCATGGCGGAATTCACCAAATTGCGTGACTACACAAAGGCGGCGGGCCGTGATCCCGCGGCAATGGGCCTGGAGGTTTGGGTTTCCGTCGGGGCCGGCGGCCCGGACGACTGGCGCCGGGAGTTTCAATTCTGGCGCGATGCCGGGGTGTCTCATATCACCGTCAACAATTCCTATGGCCGTGGCGCGCACCACACCCGGATCGCGGGCCACACTCTGGCGGATCATATGGACGGGATCCAAGCCTACCGCGCGGCGGTCGCGGATTTGCTGTAGCGCCTTATGAGCCAATACCTCGAGACCGATGTCCTGATCATCGGCGCCGGCGGCGCCGGCATGTATGCCGCTATCGCGGCGGCGGAGGCAGGTGCGAGGGTACTGTTGCTGGATAAAAGCCTGATCGGGCGTTCGGGCGCCACCGTCATGGCCCAGATGACCGTGGCCGCCGCTATTGGCGAAGAAGAGCCCGATGATTGGCGCTTTCATCTGAAGGATACCATCGCCGCCGGCCGCGGCCTGGTCAATGAACCCCTGGCACGGATTCTCTGCGAAACCGGGCCGGACCGGATCTGGCAGATGGAGGAGTGGGGTGTCGGCTGGGCCCGAAAAGGCAACCATATTACCCAGGCGCACGCCCCGGGCCATGACCGCAAGCGCTGTGTCTATGTGGATTTCCTCAACACCGGGCCGGCATCGGCGCGCATTTTACGCAACCAGGTCAGGCGCCACGATACGATCCGCCGCATATCCGACCTTTTCGTGACCGATCTGGTCACCCAGGATGGCCGGGCCGCAGGCGCCGTCGCCCTGCATCTGGAAACCGGTCAGGCCGTGACCATCGCCGCCAAGGCGACGGTGATTGCCACCGGCGGCCTGACCTCTATGTACAGCCGCAATTCGGCCTCGGCCAACATGGGTGGCGACGGTTTTGCCCTGGGCCTGCGGGCCGGGGCCGAGCTGATCGATATGGAGTTTGTGCAATTCTTCCCCATCGGCCATTTGGCGCCGCGGTTGATCGGGATGGATCCGATCATGTGGGACCCCTTCCGCTATAAGCTGGGCGGCCGTCTGCTGAATGGAGATATGCAGGAATTCACCCAGAATTACGGCGCCCCCGAAGACGGCAAATACGTCGTCACCCGCGACGCGGCGACCTATGCCATCGTCAAGGAAGTGGCGGCGGGCCGCGGCTCTCCCCATGGCGGGGCCTGGTTGTCGTTTGAACATATCCCCGACGAAGACCTGCGGGCCGCATTTGGCCCGGTGATCGACCGTCTGGCCGCTGCCGGCATCGACCTGACCAAAATGCCGATCGAGGTCTATCCCATCGCCCATTATCACATGGGCGGATTGCGGGTGGATGACAGCCTGGCCACCAGCATCGCCAATCTGTTCGCGGCCGGCGAGGCCGTGGGCGGCGCCAACGGGGCCAACCGTCTCTCGGGCAACGCCATCACGGAGGCCTTTGTCTTTGGCGAACTGGCCGGGCGTTCCGCCGCCGCCATTGCCCCCAACGCCGCCGGGATGGATATCCGCGACGCCGCCGCGCCCTTTCTGGCTACTCTCGAAGGCGCCAGTGGCCGCCCCGGCCAGGGGCCTAGCCCGACCGCCGCCATTGCCGCGCTGCAGACAATATTGCAGCAGGATGTGGGGCCGTTTCGAACCGCCGAAAGTCTGAACCGGGCCATTGCCGGGATCACGGCATTGACCGCCGCACTGCCGGATATGCCCACCGGCACCCAGGCCGCCTTTAATCAGCAACTGGCGGATTGGTTCGGGCTGCGCAACATGTTGCTGGTGGCCCGGTCCATCGCCACGGCTGCCCTGGCCCGGACGGAAAGCCGCGGCGCCCATCAGCGGGAGGATTATCCCGGCCTGGACGAAGCCTGGACCTATAATCAGGTCCTGCGCCTGCAGGGCGGCGAAATTCAATTGGCACGGGGCGAGGTGCGCCGTCTGGCCCCGGAGGAGGCATAAGAGCAATGGACCTTGCCAGCGAACGGCCGGCCGCCGAACTGAAGATCCGCCGTGGCGGCCCGGGCGGGCCGGTGCAATACGAACATTTCACCTTCATCTTCGAGGACGGGCAATCGGTTCTGGACGCCCTGCGCTGGATCAGGGGCAACCGGGATGCCACCCTGGCGGTGCGTTATTCCTGCATCAACGCCAATGCCTGCAAGGAATGCGTCATGCGCATCGACGGCCGTACCGGTTATGCCTGCACCACGCCGCTGCGTTCCGGCGAGATGCTGATCGAACCCCTGCCCAACAAACGCCTGATCCGCGATCTGGTCACCGACACCCTGCCCCCCGACGAACGGCTAACTTAACCTTAGGCGCGGAACCGGCGGGGTGACCGCCAGGACGCGTCTCCGGCGCAGGCAGGCATCGCTGATCATCTCTCACGACCGCGCCGGTGTCCGAGAAACCTGCACAGGAGCCGGCATGGCGCCCCACGTGGCGGGAGCCAGCAACCCAGCGCTGGCAGAGATCGTCCGTAACGAAATATTTACGGATCGATTGTAAGAATCCGACAACTGAAGTCCCTGACAATTTTCTCGCGATCCTGAAGGGCAAACTTGAACCGTATGGGATTCCAGCGTCTGCGTGAGAGTGTGATGACCGAAGCAGCAGTAAAATCATCCGCACCAGAGGTACCTGAGGCCGCACAACGGTCAGTGGCGGGCGTTCGGGTTATCGATCGAGCATTGCACGACGGTGGTCACGGCTCGCTGCACACTCTTCCATTACGAGTGCGATGAATTCCACGTTGGAAAGGAGCACAGGATTTCAATGCTCAACAATAGTGATCAAGACCGGCGTGCCGCCGGTCGCGCCAGCGCAGACTGGCGGGAAGCTTGCGGAGACGAGGCGTTGCCGTCCCTAACCAGCCTGGGGCTCGCCGATGCGACCGAGGACTGGCACGACCGGTTTCTTATTCGTATCGACAGGCATATGCCCTGTGCGGTCTTTATTGCATGTGGCAACACACTACGGTCAGATTGGGATATGCAACGCCTAGGCAGCAACCTGGAAGACATCTTGCCGGAAGATCTACGGGATCGTTTTGCCGAAGGCTGCCAAAGGTCTTTGCAAGAGGGCGGTCCCGTTCCTGTTGAAGGCAGTTATCACGACCCGGATTTCCGTGAGGTTCTGTTTCGCTGTGTCATGTTGCCCGTGCAATCCCCAAACGACAGTGGCGATTTCATCTACGGCGGATATTCGCAAAAAATTGCCGTCTAACAACAGGACCCGAAGCTGCCACCCCTTGGTTGGTGATCAAATGCTCTAGCTGAACCATAGGCGCGGGCGCAGCAGGGTGATGGCCAGGCAGATTAGCAGGCCGGCCCCGGCGTAGAAAAAGGTCGACTGAAAGGCGGATAGAAATGCCGCCGCTTCGTCCATGCCGCCGGCCGCATGCGTTTGCCTAAGAGCAGCGAAAACAAGGGACAGGCAGGTCGCGCTCAGAACGTTGCCAATGGTGCGGCTCACCATGGCCAGGCTGCCGGCGACGCCCCGGTCCTTGGCATCCAGGCGCCCCGTGGCGACATCGAGAATGCAGACCTGGAACAGGCCCATACCCATGCCCTGCAAGGCAAGGGGCACGCACATGGCCCAGATGGCAACCCCTGTGCCCCAGGCGCCAATGAGCATGGTCCCGCCACCGACCATGACCCCGCCCAGCAAGGCCAGCCGGCTGGCCCAGGGGCGCCAGCTCAACAGCCAGCCGCACAGGGGCGCTATGGCGGCCTGGCCAATGGCCGAGGTCGCCAGCAGGACGCCGGCAAGGGCCAGGGAGTAATCCGTCGCCCGGACCAGAAAATAGGGCACCAGCAGGTAGGCGGAAAAGCCAACCAGATTGACCAGGCCGTTGACCACGTTCAGCATGGTGAAATCGAGGCGGCGAAATACCGCCAGGGGAACAATCGGCTCCGGCGCACGCAGTTCGCGTCTGACAAACGCGATCAACGCCAAGACCCC
Source organism: Alphaproteobacteria bacterium (assembly GCA_021776235.1). Taxonomy (GTDB): domain Bacteria; phylum Pseudomonadota; class Alphaproteobacteria. Next base: position 7,346 of record JAJFGG010000160.1, read on the forward strand.
CAGGGCGGCGATCGCCAGACCACGGGCCATATCCAACTGCATCTGGTTCAGGGCCAGCATCAGGGCGCCCAGGCCCACCGCCAACAGCAATGCGCCAACAAGATCGAAGCCGCCGGTCCGGCGCTGCCCCAGGGCCGGGCGCAACCAGGGCAAGGCGGCCAGGGCCAGCAACGAAAGCGGCAGACGGAACCAGAATACCGCCTCCCAACCCCAATGCTGCACCATGATCCCGCCCAAGGATGGCCCCAGGGCGGCGCCAATGCCGAACATCATGGCATAAGCGCCAAGTGCCCGGCCGCGCTGGCTCTCGGGAAACAGGGCCGTCGCCAAAGCCGGCCCGCAGCTCAATATCAAGGCGCCGCCAAGCCCCTGCAGTGCGCGCGCGCCTAACAACCAGTGATAGGCCGGTGCCATGGCGCACAGCACGAAGGCCAATGCGGACAGCGCCAGACCTGCCTGAAATATGCGCTTGTGGCCATACAGATCTCCCAGCTTGCCGCAGACCAGCATGAGCGAGGTGTAGGTAAGAATGTAAAATATTATGATCCATTGGATGTCCGCGATGGGAATGGCGAAATCCGCGGTGATATCGGGAAAAGCGATATTCACGGCCGTATCCAGGGGCACGACCATGGTACCCAGACCAACGATCAAAAGGCCGATAAGGGCGCGGCCTTTGCCCGGCGGCGCTTCGGCCTGGCTCAATAGACCGCCTTCAGATTGGATGCGCTGCTTTCGTCCTGGGCGTCCCGGGCTATTTGCGCGGACGCCGCCAGATCCTGCAGATAGTCGGCCCGGCCTACTTCGTGGAACATGGACAGCATGGCGTGCATGCCCTTGGGATTCTGGGTCAGCCCCGGCAACCAGCCGCGGGCGTCCATGCCCTCCGCCACCTTGAAGATATCAAAATCCCGGGCGCCGAAATTGATAATGCTCAAATCCGGCTCGGCCCATAAATGTAACCCATCGATGGCCTTGATACCGGCCACATAGGCATCGGTCATGGCGGCCAGTTGGCCGGCGATCTCCATGTACCCCGCCTCGCCCAGGTGATGCAGGACCGCCCAGGCCGCCGCCACCGCGCCACCGGCCCGGGTGCCCGACAGGGTCGCCGTGCTGAATTGTCCGTTCGGCCATTGATCGAAATGAAACAGGCCGCGCTCCCGATCCTCGGCAAAGCGATAGAACACGGTCGAGGCGGGCTTTGGGCAAAACCCGAACTTGTGCAGGTCGGCGGACAGACTGCGCACCCCCGGCAGGGCAAAATCAAAGCCGGGTATCGGGCGCCCGATCCGTTGGAAGAACGGCGCCACATAGCCGCCGACACAAGCATCCACATGCAGCCATACGCCGCGTTCGAGGGCCAGATCCCCCAGCTCCTGCATGGGATCGATCACGCCGTGGGGAAAACAGGGGGCCGAGCCGGCCAGCATAATGGTGCCCTCGTCCACGGCCGCCGCCATTGCCTCCACATCGGCGCGGCAGTCTTCCCGGGTGGGCAGGCGGCGCACCGTCAGATCCATCACATCGGCCGCCTTGTTGAAGGCCGCATGGGCGCTAAACGGCGCAACGATGTTGAACGGCGCATTCATGTGCTTCTGGGTGCGGGCCCAGTCGCGGCAGGCCTTGACCGCCATGAAGATACTTTCGCTGCCCCCGGTGGTCAGATTGCCGACGGCGCCGTCCGGGGCCTGGAACAGGTCCAGGCCCATCTCCGCGACCTCGTCCTCCATTCGTTTCAGACCGAAAAAGGCCCGCCGTCCGCCCAGGGCATTTTCGCTGAAATACTTCATGAAGGCCTGAAAGCCGACATCGTAGGCGGCATCGCTGCCATGGAAAACATACAGCGGCGCGCGGCCCTGACGCCAATCGACGTCGCCCTCGGACATTTCGCTCATGGCGGCATCCAGGGTTGTCCAATCGGCGCCGGACTTAGGGAAGGTTTTGCGCATGGAATTTCAGGCTCCCAGATGGCATCGGCCCTTGCAGACCGTTACTTCAAGACTTCCGTGTTGATGACGTTGGCGGGATCCAATTTGCCGTCAAAGCAATCGACCACATTCTGCGCCGCCACCTGGCCCATGCGAAAGACCGATTCCTTTGTCACGCCGGCGGAGTGCGGGCTGACCAGAATATTGTCTAATTCGAACAGAGGATTGTCCGCGGTGGCGGGCTCTATGACAAATGGATCGATCCCGGCGCCGGCGATGCTTTCGGACTTCAGGGCATCATAAAGCGCCGCTTCGTCCACGATACCGCCACGGGCGGTGTTGACCACGTAAGCGGTTTTTTTCATCGCCGCCAGTTCCGCCGTTCCCACCATGCCGTTGGTCTCGTCATTCTTCATGCAATTGACCGACAGGAAATCGATCTCGCCCAAGGCGCCGCGCCAATCAGACACCGGGGTGGCGCCGGCCGTACGGATGCCGTCCTGAATGACATAGGGGTCGTGGACCAGCACGTTCATCTCCATGGCCACGCAGCGGTTGACCAGACGCCGCCCGATCTTGCCGAAACCCAGGATCAACACCGTACGGCCGGCCAGATCGAAGGCCGGTCGCTCAAAGCGGACGGCCCAGTTGCCCTTGCGTGTTTCCCGGTCATAGGGCAACGCCTGCTTGGCCAGGGCCAGCATGAAGAACAGCGCATGTTCGGCGACGGTCACGGAATTGGCGATACCCGCAATGGACAACGGGATGCCGGCCTTGGTCAAAGCCGGCACATTGACGGCGTCGTATCCAACTCCGAAGCGGGAGGCGATCTTCAGCTTGTCAGCCGCTTCGATCAGGCGCGGGGTCAGGGGTGCGATACCCAAAATCACCGCGTCATAATTGCCGATATGTTGGTAGATATTGTCTTCGCTCAACTCGGTGAAGAGTTCAATTTCGATATCGTCCCGTCCATCAAATACGGATTTCAGACCATCACTGATGGGCAACTGGATCATGACGCGCTTTTTCATAGCTCTCTCTCTTGCTTTCCACAACGTTGGCTGATTATGCCTATCTAACCCGATTTGCGGCAATTGCCCAAGTGGCTGATTAGCACTAGGTTCGGATCGGCCGCCACGCAGGGAGAAAGTCGGAGCAATCAATGGTGCTGAAACACATAGCCGCCGGGGTCCTGGATGTTGCCTATGACGAGGCCGGCCCGCCCGATGGCAGGGTGGTGATCCAGTTGCATGGCTTTCCCTACGACATCAGGGCCTATGACGAAGTGACACCGTGCCTTGTGGCCGCGGGCTGCCGGGTGATCACGCCTTATTTGCGCGGCTATGGCCCGACCAGGTTCCTGGCGGCGGATACTCTGCGGTCAGGCGAGCAGGCAGCGCTGGGCCATGATCTGCTCGCCCTGATGGACGCTCTGGAGATTCCAGAGGCAGTGCTGGGAGGCTATGACTGGGGCGGGCGGGCCGCCTGTATCGTGGCCGCCCTGTGGCCGGAGCGGGTGAGGGGACTGGTCAGTTGCAACGGCTACAACATCCAGAACATTGCCGGTTCCACCCGTCCGGCGGCGCCCGATATAGAACACCGCCTATGGTATCAGTACTATTTCCACACGGCCCGTGGCCAGGCCGGACTGGCGGCCAATCATCACGCATTCTGCAAACTTTTGTGGCAGCTTTGGTCGCCCAACTGGCGCTTTGCCGACGCGGTCTATGATGAAACCGCGGTGTCATTCGAGAACCCGGATTTCGTCGAGGTGGTGATCCATTCCTATCGACACCGCTATGGCCTGGTGGCGGGGGAGCCCGGCGTGGCGGATATCGAGGCGCGACTGGCCGAACGGCCCTTGATCGCGGTGCCCACGGTGGCCATGGACGGCGGCGGTGACGGCGTCATGGCGCCTACGGGATGCGCCGGACACGAGCGCTTCTTCACCGGTCCGTACCGGCGTCAGGTTATCCCCCTGGTCGGCCACAACCTGCCGCAAGAGGCGCCCCGGGAATTTGCCGAGGCCGTGCTGTCGTTAATCTAGCAGCCTGCTAGGCCGCATCAGCAAAATCCCGGTACAGGGTGCGCTGTTCCACCCGGTCGAAACCCAGGCGGCGGATGTCATCGAAATAGAGCGGGATCAGCTCCCTGCGCCCGGTACGATGGGCCGCGTCCAGCAGAATTTGAAAGAACAGGTCCCGCTGGGCATGGCTGCCGCCGATCAGAGGCAGATCATGGCGCACCGGCGAGAGCAAGCTGACGGCACGCTCAAATTCACCTCGCCGGTAGGCCAGTATGGCCTCGCACAGCGGAATGCCGGCGGCCCGGTAGGCTGTCACCAGGCTGCCATCCCCGGTGGTCGCGAAGGCCCGCATATTGTCCAGCAATTGCGCCGCCAGATCGTATTGTCCGCTTCCCGTCAAAACCAGCATGTCATGGGCGGCGGAGAACGGATTGGCATGATCGTTGATGCGGCCGGCGCAGATCTCGGCCAGAATGCTCCAATGATCGCCCAGATCCACGCCGCGCAATTCCAACCGCATGAGCAGGGAGGCGACATTCTGCAAATCGATGGTGGCGTCGGGCATGGCTTTGACCAGCGCTGAATCCGGGTTGCGCACCTGGGCCGTCACCAACTCCAACGCGCGGTCATAGGCGCCCTGTTCCAGCAACATCAGGCATAGGTGCCACCACAGGTGATGGCCGATCTGGTTGGCTTCGCCCCAATTGCCGCTCAGGCCCTCCAACCACCTGACACCGTCATCGACCCGGCCTTGCATGGCGTGTACGTGGGCCACCGCATGGGTGCCCCAGCAGTCCGACTGGTCTATATCCACGGCGTTGCGTCCGCAATGTTCGGCGTGTTCGTAATCTCCGGCCTCTTCCGAGGCAAACGCCCGCACGGACTGGAAGCAGCCGTAATCGGCCGTGTCATCGCGCCACGCCGGCGCGGCCCGTTCGGCAATATCGCGCATCCAGCCGGCGCGGCCGTTCCAGAACAGTTCAAATTGCACCAGGCGATGGGCCAGCAGATCGGTTGGATTTTCCGCCAGCATGGCCTCCATGATTGTTGCGGCCTCCACACCATGTCCGCTGAGGGCTTTCGTCAGGCCGTCAAAATAGGCCTGTTCACGCCCATCGGCGGCTTCCATTAGAGGGGCGGCTTCCGCCAGCAGACCTTCTATGGGCGCCCGGAAGGCGGTGGTGCGGGCGGTCTGCAATATCCAGCCCTTGGCCAGTTTTGCCAGGGCAAAATCGGCATCGGCCGCCATGGCGGCATCAAGATGGCGCATGGCATCGGTGCGCCAGCAGACGAAACTGTGCATGCCGGCATTGAAGGCGTCCGCCGCCGCCGTGCTGGATGTTGTCAGTCCATGACCGCGGCTGTCGAGATGCTGTTTCATATGATTTTCCTGTTATTCACGTACGACCACGACAATATTGTTTTGGGCATCGCCGTGCCTATTGCCCGGCTGTATCCTCGAGTATCATGCCGGCGCCTTTCTCCGCAATCATCACCACGGGGGCGTGGGTGTTGCCTGAGACCAGGGTCGGCATGATCGAAGCATCGACAACGCGCAGGCCTTCCAGACCATGCACCCGCAGCCGGCTATCAACTACCGCGGTGGGATCCTCGCCCATGCGGCAGGTACCGATGGGGTGAAAGACCGTGGCCCCGGTGGCTCTGGCAAAGGACAAAAGTTCATCGTCGCTTTGCGCCTCCGGGCCGGGGTTCATCTCGAACTCGACATAACGCTGCAGGGCCGGTTGGGCGACAACATCGCGGGCAATACGCATGCCGCCGATCAAGGCGGCACGGTCGATTTCGTCGGCCAGGAAATTGGGCTTGATGGCTGGTTCGCTGCCCGGTCGATTGTCGCGAATGTGAATCGACCCCCGGCTTTCCGGGCGCAATTGACAGACCGCGATGGTCATGCCCGGTTTCGTATCCAGCACCCGGTCGGCGGATTTGGCATAGCTGGCATGGGCGCCATGGTACTGCACATCCGGCGTTTCCAGCTCCGGCCGGCTGCGGACAAAGCCGTGTACGATACCGGCGGTATAGGTCAGGATGCCGCGCCGGGCGATGCCGTATTTCAGGATCTCCAGCCCAAGGCGCCAGCCTCGGCTTTGTTCGTTCAGGGTGCGGGCGTTTCGGACCCGCCAGTTCATGCGGGCGGTATAGTGATCGCGCAGGTTTTCACCTACCCCGGGCAGTTCGTGCCGGACTTCGATACCGAGATCCTTGAGCAATTTCGGCTGGCCGATACCCGATAGCTCCAACAATTGCGGCGATTGCACCGCGCCGGCACTGACAATTACTTCCCGCCGGGCGCGGGCTTCGCGCTTTTGGCCGTCGACCGTGTATTCAACGCCGACAACCCGTTTGTCCTCGATGATAAGGCGCGCGGCAATGGCGTTGGTTTCGACCTGCAAATTGGCGCGATGCGAGGCCGGGGCCAAAAAGGCGCGGGCGGCGCTGTGCCGCCGGCCCTGGCGCTGGGTTACCTGATAATAGCCAAAACCGTCCTGTTGGGCGCCGTTGTAGTCAGGATTGACGCCATAACCGGCCGTGCCGCCGGCCTCAATCATGGCGTCCAGCAGGGGGTTCTTTTCGCGCATGTCCGCGACGTTCATCAGGCCCGCGCCGCCGCGCAGGTCGCTGCCGCCGCGCTCGAACCGTTCCGTATTCTTGAAATGGGGCAGGACCTCGTCATAGGACCAGCCCCGGTTGCCCATCTGGGCCCAGGTGTCATAGTCCCGGGCCTGGCCACGGACATACAACATGCCATTTATGGACGAGGAACCGCCCAGCACCTTGCCTCGCGGGATGGGGATCTTGCGGTTGTCGGTGCCGGCCTCGGGCTCGGTTTCGAAGCACCAGTTCATGGCCGGGTTGTTCAGCATCTTGGAAAAGCCGACCGGCACATGGATCCAGATGCTGCGGTCAGGCCCGCCCGCCTCCAGCAGCAGGGTTCGAAGCAGCGGCGGTTCTGACAACCGGTTGGCCAGAACGCAACCCGCGGAACCGGCGCCGACGACGATATAATCGAAATCCGTCATTTCATTCATCCTGTTTCATTCGCTCGATGCTGTTGGTTTTGCCGGTATCTTAACGCTATCCTGTCACAGAAATGAAATGGCATTAGCTGCGAGGCGGGAGGTGGCCGTGACCGATCGGCGGAATGAATTTGAAAATCCGGCTTTGGTGATCGTCGATATGCAGAACGATTTCGTCCGCCAGGACGCCCCGTTGCTGGTACCCGACGCGCTGGATACCATTCCGGCCCATCAGGCTCTGATCGCTGCCTTTCGCGAGCACGGCCGGCCGGTGATCTACACCAAATTCCTATCCAGCAAGACGCCAAGCCTGGGATGGCTCTGGTCGCCGGAGTGTGAACCGCACACGAAATGCTGCTGGCAGGGCCATTTCCGGCATTATCCGGATTTGGACGCCGCTTTGGACTGCACGGCGGTGATCGATGAACTGCGCCCCGAAGAGGATGACCTGATCATTGAAAAATACGGCTACGGCGCCTTTCACGGCACCAGTCTGAATGACTCCCTGCGGGATATGGGGGTTGGCTCCTTGGCTGTTACGGGCACGGTCACCCAGATCTGTGTGGAGGAAACCGCCCGCGAGGCATTTCACCATCGCTTTCCCACCACCATGGTGGCGGACGCGGTTTCATCCTTCGATGCGGAATTGCACGCGGCTACCTTGCGGAACTTCGCGATGAAATTCGGCTGGGTTCAGTCCAGTGCCGAGGTCATCGCGGCATTGGAATCACGACCGAAATAACCGGCCCGGCCCATTTGGCGGCGATGGCAGTCCGGCAAGCCGGAACATATGCCAGGCGAGCGCCTGGTTGCTGGAAATGACCGGCTTTCCGATCAGGGCCTCGGCCTTGTCTATGATATCGAAACTCCGCAAATTGGTACAGGACGCGAATACCGCGTCGACATCGTCGGCACCTCCGACGGTACAGATCGCATCACGGACGGACTGAGTCGAAATGCGGGCAACAACCGCTTCTTCGCTACGGTCGAACGAACCAAATGCGGTTATGGCGAGGGCGTTTCGTTCCAGCAGGGCGCGCATGGCTTTCGAGACTTCGGCGACATAGGGCGTCACAAATCCGAGTTTCCTGACGCCAAGATGGGCGCAGGCGGCAATCACGGCGCTGATCGGGTCGGTAATTTCGGCCCGGGGATGCTGGGTTTGAATGGCCGCAGCCACCCTGTCGGTTCCAATGATGGTCGCGCCCGAGGTGCAGGCATATGCCACGACATCCAATGGACCCTTGCTTGGCAAAAGCGACGCCGTGCGGGGCAGGGCTTCTTCCATCTGCTTCAAGGTGTCTGCCGTGACCTTCGCCGCGCTGGGAATACGGGCATGATAGAGGGCCAGTCCCGGACGCTGAAACAGGCCGCGGAATTCGGCTTCCAAGGTTTCGTCGGCTTGCAAAACAATCAGGCCGAAGGCGGCTTCGGTCGCGATACCTTTGTCCAGAGAGAATGGCAGTTTCAATTTCGTTGTCCTAAAGAATTGGCAGCTCCGGGGCGGCACGGCGGGTAAGCAATTCGGGGGGACCGTCGCGGATGGCGATGTTCTCCTCATGGACCATGATTTTCCCCTCGCACACCACCATACTCGGTTCCAAGGTGATCACCATCCCCGGCGCCAGAACCGTATCGTCGAATGCTATCAGCGAGGGCGGTTCGGTCAGCTGCAAACCGAGGCCGTGCCCGAACCTTCCAACATCGCTGCCCGCCTGGTCGATCACCTTGAGCATGGCGCCATAGAGGTCACGGCAGACGACGCCGGGCCGCGCCATCCGTAGGGCGGCCTCGGTCGCGCGGTATAAGGTATCGTAGGCATGTTTGGCCTGGTCGCTGACGTGGCCAAACGCGAAATTCCGGTCAAAGTCGCAAAAATAACCGTCCAAGGTCGCACCCGTATCCAGCATCAGGACATCGCCGGCCCGCAACGTTTCATCGCTTGGCGGCGAAATCACGTCGGCATATCCGCTTTGGCCGGCGCCGCCGACCAGATAAGGCACATCTTCGGCACCCTGTTTCAGAAGCTCGATCTTGAACGATCGAAAAGCCTCGTTCAGCGGCTGGCCTGCAAGGAACAAATCGGCGGCACGGGCGAAACTCGACGCCGCGATGTCGCAGATAGCGGCGATCTTCTCAATCTCGGCCGGCGATTTAACCATGCGCAGCGCATGCACAAGCGGGCTTGCATCGACAAATGCCGCGGCGCGCAATCCCTCGCGCAGGCGTTCATAGTCCAGCAGTGGCATCCGCAGGCTGCTTTCGCGCCCCATGGTAATGCCAATTCGGCCGCTCCCCCGAAGGGCCGCTATGAGAAGCGATACGCCGTCATCCGTGGCATGTGGTGAGCGCCAGGTTCGAATGTCGTCCAGCCAGGTGCCACGCATCAACGCGGCGCCGATTTCGGGGATGATGGCGATCGGCTTGCCCTGTTGCGGCACAACCAGAAACCAGGGGCGGGTCGGGCTTTGCCAAAACAGGGTGCGAAAGCCCGTGAAGTAGCGCACTTCTGCCTCGCTGGTGAAGAGCAGCGCGTCCATGCCTTCGGCCTGCATCGCCGCCTGAACGCGGTCGAGCCGCGTTTCATATTCGCTCTCGGGAAAGTCGGGCTTATTCATTCTCGGGACCCTCCGATATACAGAGCAGTACCGTTGCGCCCGCATCAATATCAAGACCCGCCGCCGCGGCCATGGCGCCTTGCAGCCCGGCCAGACCGGCGGCGCCCGAGGCTGACGTGGCGATGCCATGCCGCGCCAGTGTTTCGACCGCAGCCACGGCTTCGTCGTCGCTGATTGTCATGAAGGCATCTGCCTCGGTCGCGAGATACTTCAGGGCAAGCTGCGAAGGTTGCTTGCAATCCAAACGGCCCATGATTGAATTCGGGCCTTCGGAAACCGTGGCCGTTCCCGCGACGATGCTGTCCAGTAAAGCCGGGGCCCGATCAGGTTCGACGATACAGATTTTCGGAGCCCTGCCCCAATTGGTGCGGGCGGCGGCGGTGCAGGCCGCCGCCATGCCGCCGACACCGGCCTGAAGAAAGATATGGCTGGGGGGCAGATCGATTTGATCCGCCATTTCAGCGCCCATAATGAGGTAGCCCTCCATCACGTCACGCGCCGGCTCCGTATAGCCCAACCAAGAGCTGTCGGATAAAAGCTGCCAGCCATTTTGCGCCGCCGCCAGGGCGGCGGCTTCCATGCTCGCTTCATAGGTCTGGCCGTGCCGAACGACTTCCGCGCCTTTATCACGCAACCGTTGAGCGAAGCCTTCCGGAACAGCGTGCGAGAGGAAGACGACGGCGCGGGCACCGAATAGGCGTGCCCCGGCAGCCATGGATAGTCCATGATTTCCCGCACTGACGCAGACAAAAGTGTTGCCGGAAAGCGCTTTGTCATAGCGCGGCACGGGTTCATTCGCGACTTTTCGCGCGGCCGTTTTGGCGATGGCGAATGCCGCGCCAAGGGCCTTGAAGCTGCCCAGACCCATACGTCCGCGTTCATCCTTTAGGTAAATATTCTGCACGCCAAGTTCAGCCGCCAGCGCCGGCGCTTGCAGTATTGGCGTTTCATGGGCAGCTGGGCAGCGCCGAAAAAGTTCGACGGCACCTGCCGCATCCGTACGGATGCCACCCTCCGCCAGGTCCAAAGTCGGATCAAGGCCCGCTCCTAGGAAAGGGTTCATGATTAAACGGGCGCTTGTCTTCATATGGAGATGTCCAGTACCGGCATTTGAGTGAACCCTTGCGCGTATTGTACCAGGGCCCGCGATAAAGAACGCGGTTAACTCCGAAAGGCAAGGGCCCGGGAAAGTTCGAACCGCTGCCGCGGCCCGACAGGGACGGGTTCTGTCCGGAAACCGGCGGCCCGGGTTTGCTTGCGAGGGAACTTCAGGCGCCGCGGCGAAATGATATTCTGGCGGCTGGCGCGGACCGGGTCGCGGGTCTATATTGCCGCAGCAATTAGGACTGTGCATTTTAAGAAAGCCTGGAGAACTCCCGATGAAAGAAGCCGTCATTGTTTCCACTGCCCGCACGCCGATTGGCAAAGCCTATCGTGGCGCATTCAACAATACTGAAGGCCCGGCACTGGCCGGTCATGCCATAAAAAACGCGGTTTCCCGCGCCGGCATTGATCCGGCGGAAGTGGACGATGTGGTCCTGGGCTGCGCCATGCAGCAGGGTACCACGGGCGGTAACACGGCGCGGCAGAGCCTGCTGGCGGCTGGTTTGCCGGTCAGCGTCTCGGGCATGACCCTTGATCGGCAATGCTCGTCCGGGATGATGGCCATTGCCACCGCCGCCAAACAGGTGATCGATGATGGCATGCCCATCTGCATCGGCGGTGGCGTCGAGTCGATTTCCCTGGTGCAAAACGACAAGATGAACGTCTACGCCAACAAATCCGCCACCGGCGCCGCCAAGGACATCTACATGGCCATGTTGAACACCGCGGAAGTGGTGGCGGAGCGCTATTCCGTTAGCCGCGATGACATGGACGCCTACGGCCTGCAAAGTCAGATGCGCACGGCGGCGGCGCAACAGGCGGGTAAATTCGATGATGAGATTGTGCCTATGACCAGCATCAAAAAGGTCGCCGACCGGGAAACCGGCGAGGTCAGTGACGAAGAGGTGTTCCTGGTTCAGGACGAGGGCAACCGTCCCTCAACCAATTTGGAAGGGTTAGTCGGCCTGAAACCGGTGTACGAAGGCGGCAATATCACCGCCGGCAATGCCTCGCAGCTTTCGGACGGCGCCTCGGCCGCCGTGGTCATGGACGCCAAGCTGGCCGAACAGCGTAACATTCAGCCCTTGGGCATTTACCGCGGCCTGGCCGTCGCCGGTTGCGAGCCTGATGAAATGGGCATCGGGCCGGTTTTCGCGGTGCCGAAACTGCTGGAACGCAACGGCCTGAAGGTGGATGACATCGGACTCTGGGAATTGAACGAGGCCTTTGCCGTACAGGTGCTGTATTGCCGGGACCGCCTTGGCATCGCGGACGAAAATCTGAATGTCAATGGCGGCGCGGTCTCGATCGGCCATCCCTACGGCATGAGTGGTGCCCGTATGGTCGGCCACGCGCTGATCGAGGGTAAGCGCCGAGGCGCTAAATTCGTTGTCTGCACCATGTGCATCGGCGGCGGCATGGGCGCTGCGGGGCTGTTCGAAGTCGCCTGAATTTCTGACGGGGCGCCGGCTGCCGGCCACGGCACCTTGGCGTCCCGTCAATCATTTCGACTGGGCCTTTCAATCAGGCCATGTTCAATGGCCCAGCCCGGAAATGCTCTAGTGTCCTGGGTCAGAAATACGTCATGTTTAGGTTCGCTTTTGCGGGCCTCCGGGTAGGAGGCGCCGCGCCGGCGATGCGGGACATCGTCAAGGGGCGCCGACGCCATCCGGAGACCCGGAAAAGCGACCAAGTTGGCGGCCATACAGGTCCCTCGGACGTCGTCGCGCGGCCCTAATGATGCCCCACATCACGGCGGACCACGCTCCTAGCCGAGGGACCTGTATGGCCGTCCTAAACGCGACGTACTTCTGACCCAGGACACTAGGGGCGCAGGTTTATTGCCCGCGCCGATCCGCGGCTGCGCGGCGGTTGCCGACCCGTCGGGTAAATTGCCGACGCTCTATACCGCCTGGTGCGCCACCGTTGTGTTGCCGCCGGTCTTCGCCCCGACGCTCGGACTGGCGCCGCGGCGCAGTTCTTTCGACGGACATATTACACTCCATTTTCTGGCTCAGGGGTATGATGGGCGATGCCACCATTGTATATTAGCATTTGCTGCGCCTGCGTCACGGGGCAAATGCAAATTATCTTCGGCGATTGCTGTCGGCTATGCGATAGACCCTATCCCTTGGGCACCCGGACCAGAAGAATAAGCGGCAAGACCGCGGCGGAGGCTATGGCGTAGGCCTTAAAGGCATTGATATAACCGATCATGGCGGCCTGACGGCCGATTTCGCCGCTCAAGGCAGCCAGCCCGCCAGCGCTATCCGCATTCCACGCGCCCAGCAACCATGGCAATGTCAGGGCTTTGTTGTAGTCCGAGATCAGTTCGGTCATGCCAGCATAGTTGGTCGCCGTCGAAACGATCACCAGGGTTACCGACAAAGAGATAAAGATGGAGCTGCCGAGATTGCGCAGCAGGTGATAAATCGCCGAGCCCTCGGCCAGATAGCGCGAATCCAGGGTGGCAAACGTCGCCATGGTCAAGGGCACCCATATGATCCCCACCGCCATGCCCTGCAGAATACTGTTGATACCCACATCCGTAATCGTCACGTTGACGTCAAAGCTGGCCATGTAGAAACCAGAGATGACCTGGATCAGAAATCCGAACGCCATGCCGATTCTGGGGTCCATGCGCGAGATGAAAATGGCCATGAAAAAACCAAGAATGGCGCCGGCCCCACGCAAGCCCAGCAGTACGCCGATGATCGAATCGGGAAAACCCAGTATGCCCTGCAACATGGGCGGCAACAGAACCATGGGTGTGAAGTTCAGCATGCCGTAAATGCCGACAATCACCAGACCCAGGACAAAGTTGCGGTTCAAGAACAGCCGCGGGTTCAGGAACGGCCGCTCCGCCGTCAGGGTGTGCACGACGAACAGATGCAGGGCGACCAGCGCCAGGGCCGCCTCGATAATGATCTCCGGGCTTTCGAACCAATCCTGGCGCTGTCCGCGCGACAGCAGCAATTGCAGCCCGATGACCGCCGCCGAAAGGGTCAAGAACCCGGTCCAGTCCAATCCGGACCGTTGCCGCCCGCCTTTGTCGGTCAAAAACAGAAACATTCCGATCAAGGCGATGATGCCGAACGGAATGAACATGTAAAAGGCCGCCGGCCAGCCATATGACTCGGCCAGTATGCCACCCAGCATGGGCCCGATCACCGGGCCCACCACCACCGCCATGCCGAAAACCCCCGTCGCCAGGCCGTGTTGATGTTTGGGAAAGGTATCCAGGATAATCGCCTGGCCCAATGGGATCAGGGGCGCGCCAAAGGTTCCCTGGCCAATGCGAAACAGGACCAGAATGGCCAGATTGGGTGACAGGCCACAGGCCACGGTGGCCAGGGAAAAACCGGCCATGCTGCCCAACATGACCCGGCGCCGGCCAAATTGCGCCTCCAGCCAACCGGTCATGGGGGTGATTACCGCCGTCGCCAGAATATTGAAAATCATCACCCAGGCAATTTCGTCCTGGGTCGCCGACAGCGACCCCTGCATCTGCGGCAACAGCACGGAGACCACCAGAATTGCCATGGCATATTGCATGGTGGCCAGGGTCACGCTGAATAAAATGGCCCAGCGGCGAAAAGCCGGTACGGCATCTATATCCTGCACGGCGACTGTCATGACGGCGCAACGGCCGCGTCGGAACCTGGCTGACCCGACAAGGCGGTCACCCAGGTCCGCCGCCCGCAGGGGCGTAACAATCTACTGTTTATTGCCGTCAACGTGCCGGACCGCCGCCAGAAATATTCGCCGGAGAAAATTCGCTGGTTAAAAGGTAGAAGGATCGGCGGCAGAAGCAAATGGTTTCGCCTTCGCCGGCACGGCTGCGTGCCGAACGGCACCTGTGCGGCGATCACATACGGCAAGCCGCCAACAGGTATTGCAGAGCCGTCGCCGTTTTCGCGGCCGGGCGGGTCAGCCCGGGGGTAGGCTTTGCGTCAGATCAAACAGCCCGAGAATTGAACCATTTCTCGGCTTGCATCCTGATCAATTGCAATGAGGCAGAGCAGCTTGGCTGCGTTCGAATGAACGCAGGTCGCACTAAAGCAAGCCTTCCTTCTGCGCCCTTTTGCGCGCCAATTTGCGCGCACGCCGCACTGCCTCGGCCTTTTCACGGGCCCGGCGCTCCGACGGCTTTTCGAAATACTTCCGCATTTTCATTTCGCGGAAGACGCCTTCACGCTGCAACTTCTTCTTCAGAGCGCGAAGCGCCTGATCGACATTGTTGTCGCGAACACTGACCTGTACCAGTGGTCTTCTCCTTCAAAATCCGCCAATATCCGGCGAATAGTCTATGATTAAATGACAGCTTCACTAACTGGAATGCAAGGCGCAAACAACCTTTCGCCAAGCATTGCCAGCCGATTGAGGCAGTTTATAGCCGAAACGGGCGGCATTGTGAAGTGTTGATCGGGCGATGCCGGATGGGTTACGCACCGGTCTGAGTTTGCGCCAGCCGTATGCCGATCTATAATTGTCGCGGCAGAAGAATCAGCCAGGAGGGGACGATGAACAAATCAATGACAGATCAAGGCGGCGGCAGCCGGACCGGGCGTGTTATTCCCGCATACGAGGCCCTGGCCCACGACATCAAGAAGCTTGGTGTCGAGGCGGTGTTCGGCCTGATGAGCGATGACACCGCCATGCTGGCGACCGAGATCGATACCATCGGCATTACCTTTCACGGCGCCCGGCACGAGAACAACGCCATTGCCATGGCTGAAGGCTATGCCACCGCCTCGGGGCGTCTTGGTATTGCCATCATCGGCCGTGGGCCGGCCGCGGCAAACGGCCTGCACGCCGCTGTCTATGCTTCCCGCACCGGGTCCAGGGTGTTGATCATTTACGGTGAGGCCCCGGTGGGTGGCGGTGCCGTGAACAGCATCGGACCAGATTACAAGGCCTTCAATTCCCGGGCGGTCTTTGCCGCCGCCGGACTGCAGAGTTTCTTCCCGACCTCGCCACCGGCGGCGCGAACCGCCCTGGCCGATGCCGTCGCGGTGGCGATGCGGGGCAACGTGGCGACCCTGCATCTGCCCACCGATGTCCAACTCGCCGATCTGGAGGTGCGGGATGACGATTCGGGAATTGCCCCACCGGCGGCGCCGCCTCCGGCGCCGGCCCGGAGTCAGACCATCGACACGGTGGTTGGACTGCTGGCCAATAGTCAACGCCCGCTGATCGTTGCCGGCATGGGCGCCCATCGCGCGGGCGCGGCGCCGATCCTGGAAAAGCTGGCTGATAAGATCGGCGCACTGTTGATCACCTCGGCCCGGGGCAAGGATATGTTCAGGGGCAATCCCAACAATCTGGGCATCGTTGGCTCCTTTTCCCATTCCATGGGCCGGCGCTATGTGGAGCAGGCGGACTGTGTGCTGGTGTTTGGCGCCGGATTGAATTTTCTGACCATGAGTTTTGGCGCCTCCCTGCCCCCCGTCCCCCTGATCCAGGTGGATCGGGCGCGCGCCAACATCGGGCGCTGGACCGAGGCGGACGTGGCGGTGGTGGGCGATGCCGGAGAGGTCGCCGAACAGCTATTGGCGGCGGCCCCGGCACGGGCGCCGGCGGAAAAGCCCTTTCACCGCGCCGAAACGCGCGCGGATATTGCAGCTTTTGATATCGGCATGGATTTTCAAGCAGCCCATACGGCCCATACGGTCGATCCCCGTGCCTTGGGCATGGCCCTGGACCGGCTGTTGCCCAGTGACCGCAACCTGGTTTATGACGCGGGCAATTTTCTTGGCGTGGTGCCCTATCTTTCGACGCCGGGGCCGGGACATTTCAAACTAACCAACGAATTTGCTTCCATCGGCCTCGGCTTTGGTGCCGCCCTGGGCGTGGCCAAGGCACGGCCAGAAAATACCACTGTTCTGATCATGGGAGATGGCGGCTTTGTCATGACCATGAGCGAGTTGGACACGGCGGCGCGGGAGGATTTGCCCCTGGTGGTGATTTTGATGAACGACTGTGCCTATGGGGCGGAATTGCATCTGCTGCGGGCGCATCAGCAGCCGGTCGCCAAGTCGTTATTTCCGGATGTGGATTTCGCCCCCATCGCGGCAGCTTTCGGCTTCGAGACCGCGACCATACGGTCGCTGGATGACCTGGCGGCGGCCGCGCCCCTGCTGAAAGACCCGCAGGGGCCGGTTTTCCTGGACTGCAAGATCAACGCCGACATCGCCGCCCCCTTCATGAGCGAATTCGCTGCTTTCGAACAGCGGGAACACTAGAGCATTTTCGAGATTGACTTACCCACCCGCTCCCCCTCCCGACCACCCATTGATCATAATCCTGTGGGTGGTCGGGAG
>JAJFGG010000017.1 GCA_021776235.1 Alphaproteobacteria bacterium
CCAACGCCACCAGTCCGGGCAAGTTCGTCACCCAACTGATCAATGAAGGCTCGGCGGCTCAAACCGCGGAGAATACGCGGTTTCCCAGAGTTCTGAGTGATCTCGACACACTACGCGGGACGCTGACACCGGGGTTCTCCGATCTCAGGGCAGCAAGAAGCGCACAGATTGGCGGCGCCCGGAATCGCGCCATTGGCAACCTCAGACAGTCGCTGTCTCAACGTAGGGTGCTGGGTAGTTCATTCGGTGAACAAGCCCTTATTTCTGCCGAGCGGGAATTTGCCGATGCCCAGGCCGCGAGCGAGGCGCAGAGCTTCCTTGAAGAGCTAGACGCCAATCAGCGAATTCTCGCGTTTGAAAGCGCACAGATCAACGACGCTCTGAACAGGGAATTGAATGAGTTGGGAATTGCCTCTGGGCAGTCCGCACAACTTGCCTCGTTGAACTCCCAAGTATCGCAATTCGCGGCGCAGTTGAGAGCACAGGAAAACTCGAATCGTTCGAGCAGTTTGGGCAACCTCGTCGGGCTCGGACTTGGTGTTGGTCTGACGCCATTCGGCGGAGGACTGGGGAACACCCTGATTGGCAAGGGCGTTAGCGCAATAGGTGGGTTCTTCGGCGGACGGCCAACGCCATTTAATTCCGGCACGGGCGCGGCGGGGGCATTCAGATAATGGCAAATTTCGGAGAAGGGCTCGTTCAGGGGTTTGGGACTGGTGCGGGGGTTGTCCAGCGCAACCGGCAGTTGGGGCAGCAGGACAGACAACTAGAGCAGGCGCAGCAACAGGCCCGGCGCGATCAGCTTCAGGGCCAGTTGGATGTCGTAAACCAGACTTTGGACGCGTTTCGGTCGACGGTAACGGAAGCGGCGAAGAATGTCGGTCCTGAACGAGCGAAACAATTCCTCAGCGACCCCCGGTTTCAGGCGCAGATTGCTCAAGCGGTAGAAGTGCGCAACGCATTTATGTCGCAATTAGGTTTCTCGGGCGGGGCATCGGCTAATGCTGAGGAGGTGATTGCGCAAATGACGCGCCTGGCGGACACCCAGCCGAGCGCGGCGGACAAGGGCATTCGGGCCGGCGAGGAAGCCCGTGCGGGACTTACTGCTCGACTAGGCCGCGAACCAACTCAATTAGAAGTTGAACGAGATGCCGGCGTTGAAGGGCCAGCCGTTAATACTCAAAACTTCATAGGGCCTAATGGCGAGCGCGCTCTTGTGGACCTGAACGCCCCCGATGCTGGTGAGCGGGTTAGACGGCTTGGTGAGGCTGGATTCCTTGAGGTTGGAATCAACGTACAGCCCAGTGACGCGGAGGGTATTGCGAGCGTTTTTGGAGATAGAGCTACCAAGGCAGCGGGATCGGCAGCGGGCACGGCAGTGACTGGCGCGGCAGTTGAGGCAGTTGAGCTTGGAACGGAGTTAACCCAGCTTCGCGGTTTGACCGATCAATTATCTCGGGTCGGCGCGGGCGGGGTGGGTATTCGTGGCCTTCTCGCGGAGAAGGGCGGCGGCATATTGGGCCAGCTTAACAAAGGGCTGGGCGAGAATTTCACCAGGGCCGTTGCTGGCGCTTCTGAAGAAGACATCCAGGGTCTTCGCACCGAAATGATCACTACCATGTCCAGTTTCATCCCCGAAACTACTGGTGAGGAGTCTGGTCGATTTACGGAGGCCGAGCGGGAGTTAGCTAAAGAGGCCACGCGCCTGTTAAAGACAGACGCAAACTTTGCTCAGATCAAGGCCGCAGTCGGCGCGCTGACGAAATTGAAGATTATTTCTCGCCAAAAGGAGTTATTCCTATCAGGACAGCCGCTTGATTATGATACGTCCACGCCGCAGGGGCAGGATGATGCGCTGATCGATTTTCTTGATTCTGGTTTGTCTCCACAACAAGCGGCAGACCTAACAACAGCCATTATTAGAATGCAAGGCCTGATCAAGACCAATCCTCTAGGGCTTGGAATATCGCCCGAGTTCCTGCCTGGTGGTTGATCAGCCCCCTGATGAGGGTCGACAGCGGCAGCTTGATGAGGCGCGGTCGTTTCTTCAAGCGCCGCAACCGTCTCAAGGTCAGCTAGACGCAGATCGTGCGAGTAGGTTGGCCCAGGCGCGAGCCCTTCTCAACGGCACAACGATGGACGAACTCGCGGCAGAAACGGTCGGCCAAGAGAACATAGATGCTTCAGATAGCCCTGCTGGACTGCGAGCGCTAATGTCAGTTTTTGGGGACACATTTGAGGAAAAACAGGCTGCGTTTGACATGTTTGTTCCCGCGGGGGATTTAGTCAAAGTCCCTGTATCGGGAGAGTTGCTTTACAGGCGGGCGCCTGATGAGCAGTTCCGCAAGGTAGACCCTGGTTTCTTTGAGATGTTTGACAAGGGCTTTGGCGCTTTTATGAAAGAGGCCGGCGCCGATATCGCGGACATTGCCGGGGATACACCGGAAATATTAGGAGAGACCGCAGGCTTGCTCATAGCCAGGCGCCCCGGTGCCGGCCAGTTCTTCGGCGACCTAACGAGAATGGGCGTTGGCGCGGCCATAGGGGAGGCGTTCCAACAGGGACTACAGACAGCCACCGGTACCCAAAAACAAACAGGCCAAGAGCAGCGGGGAATGATCTCGGGATCGGTCTTCGAGTCCGTTATAGGCGGCACTATCGGCGCTGGTTTGGGCGCTGGGGTTAATGTCGTCCGCGGCCGGAGTCTTGGCGGTGTTACGAGAGAAGGCGCAGAGGCCATTCGAGCCGCGGAACGGATCGACACCAAGCCGATCCTTCCCCAACAGGTAAGTGATTTGCCATTCGTCCGACTGTTGTCGAGACAGGCCCAGACTCTTTTGCCGAGAATCCAACGATATCTGACTGAACAAGAGCGCCGCACGGCTCTTGCCGTAAGGTCGATGATAGATCCGGAGCAATCCGCCAGTGCACGGACCGTCATATCCAATGCGTTTGAGAGATCTAATAATGATTTCATCGCGCTCGCAAAATCTCTAGGCAGGGTAAGAGGAACCGAGGCCCAAAAAGCCGGGCAGGGGCTAAAGGAGGGATTCAACAGATGGTGGAAGACATCAGGCTCAGATGTAGACAACCTATACAACCTTGCTCGGGCTGTTGAGGCGCCGGATTTCGATATCACGCAATTGCAAGTCGCCGCTACCACGATAATGGAGGGAGTCCAGGCGGCTGGAACTCGGGTTACCAAAGAAAGTTCTTCTCCAATACCCGTCCAGCTTCGCGATCTTGACCCAAAGCTGGCTAATCTTCTTGGGGATATCCGCGAAATGTCTCCCGACATGAAAATTGTGAACGGGATTAGTCCTACCGATCAGTTGCGAGAATTGCGAAAGAGAGCAAGCGATATATCCATCGCCCCTGCTGGGCAGCGTCAGGATCAATCCCAACTACTGGCCGGACAGATTTCGGCAACAATCAAAAATGTCTTAGAGAGCACGCGCAATACAAATCCAGAATTCGTTGCAGCATGGAAAACAGCTACAGGAGCAGCCTCAAAGCGGTTTACGACGCGGGAACACGTTGCGGTTGTGGATCTCGCGAGAACACAGCGCCCGGCACAACTGGCAGAGCGACTGGCAAAGCCGGGGCAGATAGACAATCTTGAGGTGCTGAAAGACATTATTCCTAAAGAAGAATGGGATCAATTCGGGGATTTCTTCAAGACCAGCCTCTTGCGTGATCCGCAAAATATGAAGGCCGCACTCGATAGTTTTGACGAGCCAACGCTGAATCTGATTCTCAATGAGACTGATCGCACGGTCATGCGTAAGGCCGCAACCCAGATAAACGGACTAAAAGCACCCAAGGTGCAGGAACTATTTGAGCGTCAGACGACAGCCCGTTCATTTATTCAGGGGCTGTTCGTAAACCAAGATTCCGCCCGGTTTACCGCCCTTGGCGATCTTGTCAAGAAATCCGGTGGGAATGACTCAGAGCTAGGGAAAACTGTCAGGTCGGCGTTGATTGACGAAATATGGGACAGAGGCAAGGTTCTCGAAAAGGGCATCGAACGTATCGATTTTAACAAGTTGACTCGCGCGCTCGACGAATTCGACAGGCTTGGCGCCCTTGATCTTCTCGATCCAAAAGAATTGCGGGTCCTTCGGGACGCTCAGATTGTTCAGGATTTTTCCCGTGCAAGCGCGGACGCTGGAACATCGATGCAGTCAGCGTCGGCGGCTGCTGATATTCGCGTGGGTAAGTGGACGGCGATTTCCACGTTTTTCGAGAATTACACTACCGGGCGGTTTGTTACATCCGAGCTTGGCCGGCGCGTTTTAATCGGCAAGGGGCTGGGCCCTGCGGATACTCGATTCTATCGCGCATTTGGCGCCATAGCTGCTGACATAAGCACCAGTGCCGAGTCCCAACAGGACCTTGGTGTTGGTTTTGAACGCCTAGTTAGGAGTCAATAATCGTGCCCACAAACCCATACAGCGCTGCTTCGATCTCAGGGTTCAATGCGTCTCCGCCGCCAGACGATGGGTCGCAAACGGCCGCGAACGAGATCACCTGGGCGGCGCACAAAACAAAGCACGCAGACCCACTCAAGACCTACATTGACGATACAAACACCAATGTCACGGCAGCATTCGCCAAGGTCATCAATACCGATGCCGACGAAAACAACGCTGTGGCGGGCTCTCTGGCATTTACCGAGAGCGAGCTAACGATTGCCACGGGTGCGGTGGTTGCGACCCGGACTGCC
>JAJFGG010000161.1 GCA_021776235.1 Alphaproteobacteria bacterium
GACCAGCGCGGTGTTCAAAGCCGTCTGCGCATCCCAGCCACGGTCCAGAAGGATTTGTGTACCTTCGGCGATTTCATCGGCCAAGCCGTCGTAGATGTCATCGTGCATCTGCGCGACCAGGTCTTCATCACTCAATGCGGCCAGATCAATATCATCCTGGGCCTGGGTCGTTTCCGCCGCCATATCCCCAACTCCGAACGGTGCCAACATAGACTGCGCAATTATTACCTACCATTGCGAGCAAGGCGTATTTTGGACTGATCCCGCCATCCTACTATCGCTGGCGAGACCAAGACTGTACGATTCACGACATACTTCGCGTTTGTCGGCGGTTGCGGAGCAGTTGTTGCCGCTCGATAGCCGATCACGTTAAGTCACATACGCCCATGGTTTCAGAGTAAACGCTGCGCCAAACCGGTACCACCCTGGCACCCGGGCACGGCCCAGGGCGGGCATCGGTGGGTGCTGCCTACACGACCACATTTCGGCTTTTGCGTATGGAAATGTTGGCGCATTATCCGAGAATGGTATTACAACTAGAGCTCAATTTTTGGTTCTTCAATCCTGACTGAACTAAGATGGGTTTATTGGCACGAAGGGAAGTGAGACCATGTCTGCAGATTCAAATCTTGTGCTCTGCTGCGGTGAGAATCCATTTATTCGTCTTTCGGATACGGACGGCGGGCCGGAAACAACGGTCGCCAGTTTTTGGCGAAATGTCATGTCCCCTGCCGGACCAGGCCATGTGCTTTATCTGAAGAGCGAATTAACGGACGACAGTTGGCGAATTTGGTCCGACAACATTGCTATGGCGCGTTGGCTGCAAGAGACGATCCAGGGCGTGTTGATCCCGGAGTTGACCGACCTGGATATTCCGGTGGAGGAGGCGGCTTTTGAAAAGGATGGCGATCCGCATCGTTTCTATACCGAGTATGTGACAGCCGAGGAGACGAGCCTCTCGCTAACGTGGTTCAATCTTGGCGATCCTCTGATGATCCATACCCAGCCCGGGACAGGGGCCGGAGAACGGCCCTATGGCGTCAACACGGTCCTCATCCCGGCGTCGGGGACACGTCTGGTCCTGGACGGCGCCCAAGCCGGCGGCCGGTCATGGCAACGGGAGCGCGACGGACGGCCCTTCAGTACCTCCGCGCTGGCGTTTTGTGAGAGTTGGACAGAGGCGCGCTAGGTTAGCTCGGCGCTGGTATGTGCAGCGGGTTGGGGATCGGCTGGAATTTGACCGTGTATGGCGCCTTCAGAATCTCTATCGGTTTTCCAAAGTGTGGGTACGTCGCCCTAACGATCATTTTGTCGATCGGCTTCGTCGCGGTCAGCGCCCTGCGCACGGCGGCCGCGGAAACCGTTGATCTGGCTTTGGTGCTGGGGATCGACTGTTCCTACAGTGTCGATCAAACGGAATACGATTTGCAGGTCGACGGTTTGGCCAGTGCCTTCCGAAATTCCGAAGTTATTGCCGCCATCGCTGCCGGCCGCAACAGACGCATAGGCGTTTCCCTGGTGCAATGGGCCGATAGCCTCAGCCAGGTCACGGTGATCCCCTGGCGTGTTGTTGGCGGCGTACGAAGCGCCCAGCAGTTGGCAGACGAAATTGCGCGTACGCCCCGTATGGTGAGCGGTGGGGGTACTTCGATTACCGGGATTATTGCCTATGGCTACCGGTTGTTGGGCCGCCTGCCGTTCGCTGCCCACCGCATGGCGATTGACATCGTTGCCGATGGCCGCAACAACAACGGCGGCGATCCCCGCGCCGCCCGTGATCTGCTCAGATCCCAGGGCATTACCATCAACGGCCTAACGATCCTGAACGAAATTCAAACACTGGACATTTACTTCCGGCGCAACATTGTCGGCGGGCCTGGACATTTTGTCATAAAGGCGAATGGCTACGAGCAGTTCGACGAGGCCATTTTGCGGAAGCTGCGCCAGGAGATTTTGGGGCCAGGCATCGCAGCGCTGCCCGGAAATACTCTAACCGGGACTTATGCCGCGCAGACGCTCGCCTCTTCGACGCAATAATTCCAACGTCGCCAGCAAAGCAATCGAAATCATCACCAGAATTGTCGCTACGGCCAAAATGGTCGGGCTGATCTGTTCGCGAATGCCGGACCACATTTGACGCGGTATGGTGCGTTGGTCGAACCCGGCCAGGAACAGCACGACCACGACTTCATCAAACGAAGTGATGAAGGCGAAAAGGGCGCCCGAAATCACGCCGGGCAAAATCAAGGGCATGATGACCTTGAAGAATGTCGTTGTCGGCCCGGCGCCCAGGTTGGCCGAGGCCCGAGTCAGGGAATGATCAAAACCGACCAGCGTGGCAGTAACGGTAATGACCACAAAGGGTGTGCCCAGGGTCGTATGGGCAAGAATGATGCCCAGGAAGGTCTGATCCAGGCCGATATTGGAATAGAAGAAATACATGCCCGCGGCGGAAATAATCAGCGGGACGATCATCGGCGAAATCAGCAGGCCCATGGTGAGGGAGCGGTAGGGCATATTGGCATTGCTCAAACCCAAGGCCGCGAGAGTACCAAGGATGGTCGCTAGAATGGTTGAGGCGATGGCGATGATAAAGCTGTTCTTAACGGAATGGGTCCATTGGGTGTTGGAAATGAAATCCTCATACCAGCGCATCGAATAGGCGTCCGGATCGAAGGTCAGCATGCCCTGGGTGAAGGTGAAGTAGGGCTCCACATTGAAGCTCAGGGGGATGATCACCAGGATGGGCGTGATTAGGAAGATGAAGATGCAGGCGCAGATGAGACGGAAGGCGTAATACCAGCTCGTCTCCAGGGGTCCGGCATAGGAAGGTAGGGCCATGGTTCTATCCCAGCCTCATGTTATCGATGCCGACAATTCTGTTGTACAACAGATACAGCGCCAGCACCGAAGCCAACAATAAAGCGCCCAACGCACCGGCCAAGCCCCAGTTCAATGATGATTGCATGTGATAGGCGATCTGGTTCGATATTAATGTACCGTCCGTGCCGCCCACCAGGGCCGGGGTGATGTAGTAGCCGATGGACAGAATGAAGACGAGGACACTGCCCGCACCGATCCCCGACAGGGTTTGCGGCATATAGACCCGCACGAACGCCACGACCGGATTGGCCCCAAGCGACAGGGCCGCCCGCATATAGGTCGGCGGTATGGTCTTCATGACGCTGTATAGCGGCAGCACCATGAAGGGCAGCAAAATGTGCGTCATGGCGATGATGGTGCCGGTCAGATTATGAATGAGCTGCAATCTGTTGTCGTCATCCACCATGCCGAAAAAGACAAACAGATCGTTCAGAACGCCCTGGCTTTGCAACATGGCAATCCAGGCGGTAGTGCGAACCAGCAAAGATGTCCAGAACGGCAACAGGACAAAAATCATCAGCAGGTTGGAATAACGCAGCGGCAGGGTTGCCAGCAGGAAAGCGATTGGATAGGCCAGAATGACGCAGATTATCGTGATCGCCAGACTGATGGCAAACGTTCGCATGAACAATTTACCATAGATGCGCCGGTTTTCGGGCTGCATGACAATCTCGCCGTTCTTGTCGTATTTCATGTCAACGGCGTTCAAGTAATAGCCGATGGTATAGGGCGTGGTATTGCGTTTGATCACCGTCCAGGTTTCCAACTGTCCCCATTTTTTGTGCAGCTTCAAGACTTTGGCCTTGTATGGACCGTCTTTGAGCTTTTTCGATTTACGCGCCGAACCGGTGATCAGGCCACGCATGCCGGATTTCTCGTAGTTCAGGCGGGTACCTACTTTACCGATTTGCCGTGATTTCGCGCCGGCCCGCAAATCTGCGACCAGAGCGGCGAAAACCGGCTCTTCGGGAAGATCCTTGCCATCCCAATCCGCCAGAGCAACGGTGGTCTTCGGCATCAGGGTTCCCACGTGCCAGTTGTCGACACTGCGGAATGTCATATCGAATATGGGGATCAGGAAGGAGAACAGGACAAACAACATAAGCGGCGCCACCAGCAAGAGGGCCCGCATGCGGTTCTTGCGCAGAGCCCGGTTCAGGCTGGCCTTCAGAGGTGTGCCGTCAGCGGCAAGAACAACCCCATTGCCCGCAGTCTGGTCAGTCATCCTTTTGCCCCGGCAAAATCATTATAGCATAAAATTTCGAATAAGCCGGCGGCGGGGCAGGCTGTCCTGCCCCGCGCACCGTAATGTTGGCCTTATTGCAGAAGCCAGGCCGCGAAACGTTCCTTCATTTCATCGGAATTATCGGCCCACCATTTGAAATTGGTGAGGAAGCCCTGGTCGGCATACTTGGTCGGCATATGCGGGCCCATGTCTATGCCCAGCGTGGCGTGTTTTGAGACCATCGGGCCGGATGACTTCCGGGCCGGACCGTAGGAGATGTATTTCGCCTGATCCGCCAGCCGTTGGGTGTCGGTGGAAAATTTCAGGAACTTCATCACCTCATCGACATTCTTGCCCTTGGCAGGAACGGCAAAGCCGTCAATGTCCAGGACCTGACCGTCCCACAACATCGCGAACGGCTGTTTCTCCTCCGCGATGGCCGAGAACCAGCGGCCATTGTAGCCGGTGCCGAAAACCGCCTCGCCGTCGGCCAGCAGTTGCGGCGGTACCGCGCCGACCGTCCACCAGATCACATCCTTCTTGATGGTGGCGAGTTTGGCGAATGCGCGGTCCTTGCCTTCATCGGTATCGAGAACGTCATAGACCTTGGCCAGGGGCACACCATCCGCCAGCAGGGCCCATTCCAGATTATTCACCGGACTTTTCTGCAGCGTGCGTTTGCCGGGGAAGTTCTTGGTGTCGAACACGTCCTTGATGGAGGTCGGTTTCTTGCCACTCCAGGCGTCCGCGCGATAGGCGAAGACCGTGGAATAGATAATCAGCGGAACAAAACACTCCGACTGCAGAGTACCGTCAAGGAAATCCTTCGAGGCGGGTGTGCCGTCCGGCGCCGCGGCCATTTCCTTATCGATGTTGATGGGACGGAACATACCCTCGTCACAGCCGGTAATGGCGTCGGACAGAACGACATCAACCAGATCCCAGGTCACATTGCCGGCTTCGGTCTGTGCCCGCATTTCGGCCAGACCGCCGCTGTAATCGATAGAGTTGATCTTCACACCGGTCTTCTTGGTGTAGGGCTTGTGATAGGCATTTATCTGACTGGCGGTATAGGCCCCGCCCCATGACACCACGTTAAGGTCGACGGCATGAGCCGACCATGCCATGGTGGCAACGGCAACGCTCGTGATGGCGATTGCCGAAGATTTCAAGATTTTTTTCATTGCTAGAGTTCTCCCTTGTTCATGTTTCACAGTTTTTAATCCGCCCCGATTATCCGGACGCATTTCCGTTGTCTTCCACCCTCTTACGCATCCAAGGCCCGGCAATCCTCCGCTTCCCAGCCGATCTGGGTCACTTCGCCTTCCTTGAGATGCACATGGCCGTGCGAATTGGGCACCTTGACGATGAACTCATCGTTGCCCGAAAGGCTCACCCGGCTGCGGATGTGATCGCCCAGATAAATTAATTCCACGACCTTGGCTTCCAGGGAATTCGCCGATTGTCCCGGCGCCGCACCGATGGTCACCCGCTCCGGTCGAAGCGATAAAGTGGTGCGCGAGCCGACGCCATCCACATTGACGCTCAACGCCTTCACCATGCCGCCGCCGCCTTCCAGCTCCACCTGGCAGAAATCGCCGTCGATGGCCTTGATTTCGCCGAACAGCCGATTGTTCTCGCCAATGAAACCGGCGACGAAGGCATTCATGGGTTTTTCATAAAGTTCGTCGGGCGGGGCCAGTTGCTGCACGATACCGTCATCAAATACGGCAATGCGGTTCGACATGGTCAATGCTTCGGACTGATCATGGGTGACATAGACCATGGTCACTTGCAGTTCCTCATGAATATGCTTGATTTCATACTGCATCTCTTCGCGCAAATTCTTGTCCAGGGCGCCCAGCGGCTCGTCCATCAGGACCAGTTGCGGCCTGAATACCAGGGCGCGGGCCACCGCCACACGTTGCTGCTGTCCGCCGGAAAGCTGCGCGGGACGGCGGTCGCCGAAACCGCCCAGGCGCACCATTTCCAGGGCGCCATTCACCTTCTCGGAGGTTTCCGATTTGCCCATGCCCCGCACCTGCAGTGGAAACGCCAGGTTCTCCGCCACCGTCATGTGTGGGAATAGGGCGTAATTCTGGAATACCATGCCGAAGCCGCGCTTGTGCGGCGGTACGTTGTTAATGGGGACGCCGTCCAGATAGATCTCGCCATGGGTTGCAGGCTCGAAGCCCGCCAGCATCATCAGACAGGTCGTCTTGCCGGAACCCGAGGGCCCCAACATGGTGACGAATTCGCCACGGGCAACATCAAGGTTGAAATCCTTAACGACCAGCGTTTCGCCATCGTAGCTTTTTTGCACGGAATCGAATTTGACAAGCGTATCCGACGCTTCAGACATGTAAAATCACCGCCCCTGTTCATTCTTACTGGGTCGAGACCATTAAGTTGTCACGAGACCCTTATAGACCCGACTGTAACATAAAATTGTCTTAGTGACAGTTCAGAATTATTCGCATTAAACCGGGGTATGAAAGGGTTCATGGCGTGGCACTCTGCCGCGGCGGAACCGGGGGCGTCTGGCAACAGTTTGGCGACCGCCTGACCTATGCAATTTTTGCATATCAGCATTGCAAACATACCGCATTCCTCGCGTAATATTCGGACCTATATGTGCGCCACCGACGATCAATTAACGCATGCGCCCTTAGGGAGATTTGCCATGAACGTTCAACCAAACACAGTATCGCTGGCGCCCCATTCGGTGCTCGTTTCCAGCCTTAGCGACATCATCGCGCCCATTGCGATTGCAATGTCCACGGCCATCGTTGCTGCATTTTCGCGGGCCAAAAGGCTCGGTCAATCTGGGCCTGCGAAGCCGGTCGGAATTCACGCGCCCCATGTTGCCATGGTTATGGTGCCCGGTAACTTTGTGACGGGTCCGTTCACCCACCGTTAAAGGTCTTTTCCTTGAGTCTGTTGATGACGGCCGGTCCGTTGGGCCGGCCATTTTTCGCTCTTCGGAAGCTACCGCACAGCCAGATCAAGCGACGCTGAGGACAGTCTTTCGTTGCCATTGTCGGTGACGATCACCGTCTCGCCCAATGTCATGGCGAGGCCCGCGGCGCTGTCCATCAATATCATATGCAGGAAAAATACCATTCCTGGCGCGGCCAGGACGGGGTTGCCATGATAGAACATGGGTCTATCCACCCAGATTGGCGCAAAAACAGCACCCAGGGAATAGCCGCAGGCGTTCAGGCGGGCTTGCTTCAGGCCCGCATCATCCATGACTTTTGCATGGGCATCAAAGACCTCGCCGATCGGTCGGCCCGCGGTGAGAGCGGCCTTGCAGGATGCCAATGCCTCAACACAGGCGCCATACATATGCCATTGATGCGGTGACGCCTCACCAACAACAATGGTGCGCATCATGCAAGCGTGATAGTGCCGGTAGGCGCCTGCGAACTCCAAGGTCAATTGATCCCGGGGCTGCAAGACTTTCCGCCCGCTAAAATAGCGGCATAACAATGCGTCCGCGCCCGAACCGACAATGAATTCATTGCCGGCATAGTCACCACCGCCTCGAAACACCGCACCCTGCATCGCGGCCAGGATATCGCCCTCATCGGCGCCGGCGGCTGTGGTGTCGAGCGCTTCGCGCCAGGCGTCATCGGCAAGTTCACCCGCACGCCGTACATAGTCCAGTTCGCGCGGGCTTTTTATCAGGCGCTGCATACTGACCAGGTCGGATGCGTCCTCGAGAGAGCAAAACCCATCCAGGGTGGCATTCAATATCATGCCGTTCTTGGCGTTTAGACCATAGGCGTCATATTCGACCCCTAGGTGGTGGCCGGCGCATCCGCGGTCACGCAGAACGGATTTCAGGTCATCGCACGGCTTGGCGGCGTCTCCGTCGATCCAGATCCGGATATCGTCGATAATGCTGGTATTCTGCGCCTGGCGTAAATCCGGCGCGCGGGTGAGCAGCGTCAATCGCCCGTCGGCGCCAAGAAAAAGACACTGAAAAAAACAAAATCCAAATGTGTCATAGCCAGTCAGATAGTACATGCTTTCCTGGCGGAACATCAAAAGGCCGTCGAGACCGCGGTCCTGCAGCATCGAAACCGTCGCCGATATACGTTGCTGATATTCTGATAGGTCAAAATGAAGTGCCATGATCTTATCTTTCGATATGCTGCTGCCGCGGTTTTCCGCTAATGCGGGAGGTCATCCAAAACATAGGGCCATGATGCGAGTGCAGCGGCAGACTGCGGTGCCGTCATGGCCCCGGCCCACGATCATATTTCCACCGCGATGACGGCGACCATGTCGCCCACTGAAATCAAACCTGGGACGTGTCGCCCGGTGAAGATACCGTCGATGGGACTATGATAGGCTGTCGGGCTGAGACCAGTCCGTTCGGTGTCGTAGATGCGCGCAACTGTCTGTCCTTTGCTAACCACATCTCCCAATTCCAGGCAGACTTCCAGCAGGCCGGTGGTTTCACTCAGAACGAAACATCGGTGATCCGGCATTTCCAGGCGTATGGTCTGGGAATGCTCCGGCGCGCCCGGCATGACGCCGGCGTGTCTGAGGACGTTGCTGATGCCCCTTTTCGCCAGGGCCACCGTGGCTGGCCGCGCGGTGCCGCCGCCGCCCAGCTCTGTGGTGATGAAGGTTTTTCCCATTTCCTCCGCCGCGCTGTCGTACATGCCCATGGCATCGGGCTCGCGCATCATGACCGAGTAAGGCGCATTGAAGGCCGTCATGGCATCGACACAGCGCGCTTGCTGGGCCTTGTCGTCCAGGACGTGCGCGGCGCAAAACGGGATGAAATCCAGCGACTTGCCGCCGGAATGCAGATCGATCACCCAGTCAGCCAGGGGTAACAGACGGCGCTGGAAATAGTCGGCGATCTTTTCCGTTATGCTGCCGCCCGGATGGCCTGGAAATGTGCGGTTAAGATTGCCGCTATCAACTGGCGAGGTACGGCTGCCTGTTCGGAAGGCCGGATAATTCATTGCCGGTACGATGATGACCCGGCCGGTGAGTTCATCCGCCTTGATCCGGGCGGCCAGATCGAACAATGCGATGGGGCCTTCATACTCGTCGCCGTGATTGCCGCCGGTAATCAAAACGGTGGGCCCGACGCCGTTCCTGGCCACTGTGATCGGGATCATGATAGAGCCCCAGGCCGAGGCATCGGTCGAGTGCGGCAGCTTCAGAAAGCCGTGCTGCACGCCGTCCCTGTCGAAATCGGTGGTCGCGGTGATGGGGCTGTCGCGCACGGATCTAGAGCACTTCCGGGCTATTCTGGATCATATGACCGCCTCCCAAGGCCCCGTGGGTAGGCGCGGTTTGCAGGTTTTTGTGGGACATCGTCCAAAAACCGCAACGCCGCCACGGGGCCTTGGGAGGCGGCCTTCGGTGGCGCCCCTAAGCCATTCGGATGTGTTGCGCCGCTTGCCCGATGTACCACATCGCGCTGCGCGTCGCGCCTACCCGAATGGCTTAGGGACGCCATCAGATGAACCAGAATAACCCGGAAGTGCTCTAAGCTTTCACTAAAAGTTTTCTCGGCACATCGGCAAGACGTTCGGGCGCGCCATCGGTAATGACGATGCTTTCAGTTGTTTCCAGGCCCCAATCCTGCATCCACAAACCCGTCATGAAATGAAATGTCATGCCGGTTTCCAGCAGATTGCGATCGCCTGGCCGCAGGCTCATGGTACGTTCGCCCCAGTCCGGAGGATAACTTATCCCGATGGGGTAGCCGGCGCGGTTGTCCTTCTTGATGCCGTATTTGTCCAATACCTTGAAGAACGCTTTGGCAATGTCCTCGCAGCGCATGCCGGCGCGGGCCCTCTCGAGGCCGGCATCCAAGCCTTCCTGAACGGCCTTGTCCGCATCCAGGAAGGTCTGCGGCGGACGGCCGAGAAAGACTGTTCGCGACAGTGGCACATGGTATCGGCGATGGCAGCCGGCGATCTCAAAGAATGTTCCCTCGCCCTTCTTCAGCGGTTTATCGTCCCAGGTCAAATGTGGCGCCGCCGCGTCCTGTCCGGATGGCAACAACGGCACGATGGCTGGGTAGTCACCGCCATGACCATCAACGCCTCTGATGCCCGTGGCATAAATTTCGGCAACAAGATCGTTCTTGCGCATGCCGGGTTCGATCACCTCGGCGATCCGTTTATGCATTGCCGTCACAATGCGGCCGGCGCGGCGCATGTAGACCAGTTCCCGTTCGGACTTTACGGCGCGGCACCAATTGACCATTGCCGTAGCGTCGTGGAACGCCGCATTCGGCAGATGCTGAAGCAGTGAACGATATGCGGCAGCCGAGAAATAATAATTGTCCATCTCGACGCCAATGTTGTGTTTGCCCCAGCCTCTGTTCGTGAGAATCTCGCTCAGATGGTCCATGGGATGGCGTTCGAAGGACTGCACATAATGATCCGGATAGGAAAGGATGCTTTCGTCATCCATAAAAACCGTGCGGACGGCGCCGTTGGCGTCCTGCTGCCGACCATACCATAGCGGTGCTCCATCCAATGCCAACAGGACGCATTGATGCACGTAAAATGACCAGCCATCATAGCCGGTCAGCCAGGCCATGTTCGAGGGGTCGGTTACGATCAGCAGGTCGACGCCTGCGGCACCCATGGCGCGGCGGACCTTTGCAATGCGGGCGTCGTATTCCGCGCGGCTGAAATGAAGGTCTGGACTTGGCATGAGCAGCTCTAAGTTAACGGCAACGGACGGGCATCCGTTTGATTGCGTGATATTCCCAGACTTATCAAGTAGTTTGAATTTGCCAACTTATACTTTTTTGCTGCGTATCCAATCGTCCGGATCTGCATTGCCGGGTTATACTGTTGCTGCAAACGCCATGAATTCTTTGCGCATAGATTCCGCAATTGAAACACGCGTAGGGGCCGTTCAAGGTCCTTATTTGCATAAAGGGGCAGGGAGGGTTTGCATGATCTGGGGGTGGGGGAGGACGGCAGAGTGGCCGAGTGGCGACTAGATAGACGGGAATGCCTGTCCTGGTTCCTCGTGATCTTCTGGTCAGCTGTTATTTTTGTGAGCGTTCCATACGTCCGCGCAGCTGTGGATTATGTGCGGCAGCATTGGGGTGCGGCGGTTTTCACCTATTTGGTCGCCGCCTGCGTAATCCTGGTTTTGGCGGCGACCGTGGTATTGTTGCTGAAACGGCGCCAAAATTCACTCGCGGGCCATGTCTGGCTCGCTGCAATTTTCGGCGTCGTCATCTACCAGATATTTGACCTCCAGGCCGGCAGCCCGGTAGAGGCAGTC
This sequence comes from Alphaproteobacteria bacterium, assembly GCA_021776235.1. Taxonomy (GTDB): domain Bacteria; phylum Pseudomonadota; class Alphaproteobacteria. The sequence goes on from JAJFGG010000161.1 coordinate 11,393, forward strand.
CACTTCCTGCAGTACGGCATGCTTTCCCTATTGCTGTTTCGCGCATTCGCCCATCGGGTTCGCGACAACAGTGTCTATGCCGCGGCCGCGATCACCGGAAGTTTCGTCGGCATGCTGGATGAGACCGTTCAATGGCTAACGCCGGGGCGCGTGTTTGATCTTGCAGATATCCGGCTGAACTTCACGGCGGTCGCCTTGGTCCAGATCGCCTTGGCGGCAGGTATCAGGCCGCGGCGCATATCCGGCTGGCCCGACGGCCTGAGCTTACGGCGGTTGTGCCGACTGGCTGCCGTGGCTACCGCGTTCCTTGGCTTATGTTATCTCAACACACCTGATCGCATCGCCTGGTTTTCGGCTCGTATGCCCCTGCCGGAATTCGTTGCCAATAATCACAATGTCATGGTCGAGTATGGCTATCTGCATGACGCCGCCCCACGGGTGCTATTCCGTTCCCGCCTGACGATCGAGGCATTGCGCCGTCTCGCCCGGGACAGGGCCCTTGAGGGAGCCCGAGTCCTGGATCTGTACCGGCCCCCGGAGCGGTTCAGCGACTTCCTGGAAGCCTACACGCCGATGAATGACCCCTTTTTGCATGAAGCCGGGGTTCGTCTTTACAGCCGAGACATTTATCTGCAGCGCGCGCGGGATGCTACCGACGATGACTGGCGGCACCGGCAATTCACCAGCGCCTATTGGGAGAACCGTATACTCGAAAGCTACTTCGGTGGATTGCTGCGCGCGTCGAGCGCCCGTTGGCCAAACGCATTGGAGGTGGAGATTACGGAAAAGATTGACACCGAGGGAGAATTCGAAAGCTGGGTCAGCCGCCACTTGATTACAGCTTTTACCCGTCAGCAAGCCCTTTGGTTCTTCGTCTGCGCCGTTGTTGGCCTATTGTTGTTGGCTCGATTTTTCGGTAGTTGGGTGCCTGGCTGGAGCAAATCCGCTTCCGCCCAGACGATGCACAGGGACAACGAGCAGCAAGATGCCTGAACAAATCCCCCGCCGCCGCCTTCTTCACGCGTTAGCTGCGGGCAGCGCCATGGCTGTGGCCTCGCCGGCCCTGGGACTGAGCACATGGCCCATGCAGGGCTCTGGGCGCGGCCCATTGCGAATTGCCTTCTATTCCGATGTTCATGCCAGGCGGGAAGGTGACACTCCCGCCGCCCTGACGATGGCTGCCAACAGGATCAATGCATTGAAGCCGGATCTGGTCCTGGGTGGCGGCGATCTGGTTGACGGTAAATTCAGCTCCAGCGCGGCGGACGTCGCGCCCTGTTGGGACGCCTATATGGCCATGCACAGGGCGATCAAGGGCGAACACCATGTCGCCATCGGCAATCGAGATCTCGCGGGCGTGCTGCCCGAGGATGGAACGCCGCCTGTCGAGGACCCGCGGCTGATTTTCAAGCAGCGCCTCGGACTTAGGCGCACATATCAGGCTTTTGACGCCCTGGGCTATCATATAATGTTGCTGGATTCGGTGCACATCTCGGGCGACAAGTATAAATACCACGGTCGCATATCGACCGAGCAACAGGAATGGATCAAGGCCGAACTTTCGCGCCTTCCCCGTGGGAAGCCCATTGTCCTGGCCCTTCATCTGCCTCTGGCGACGGCCTTCTTCGGCGTCACCAGGGGTATGACTTTTCAAGCAAAACCAAACCGGGTCGTGGTCAACAACACCGAGGTGCTGGACCTGTTCGCCGAGCACAATTTGGTCCTGGTACTGCAGGGCCATCTGCATGTGAGCGAGTTGCTGCGCTGGCGTGGGATCACCTTTATCACCGGCGGCGCCATCTGTGGCAAATGGTGGCGCGGATCCCGTTTCGGCACGCCAGAGGGGTTTTGTGACATTACGCTGCATCCCGACCGCATAGAATGGGAATACCTCACCTACGGCTGGCACGCTTCTCATCCTGCACGGTAGCTAAACCCGAATTGAGCTTGGCGGCCGCACCTGGAATGTTGCCTGATCGGGCATTCCGCACGTGGGTGCATCGTTTAGCGGAGAACGGCACATACCGGTAAATGTATCCTAAGACCCGGTGCCGGAACCGCCCTGCAGGCCCCAATGACCGTCGATTTCTGTAATGATATACAGGGAATGATAGCTGCCGATCTCAGAGCCATCGGCCCGCAGACGGCGGAAATTGACGCTAACATGGGCCTTTGTGGGGATGGTGAAAATAGCCTGCATGTCATCGACAACGCTGCGGTGCCAGCCATCGGCGCTGGTGCGGTTGCGAAAATTCCCCAGATGATCGGCGCTGGCGTCGGCATAGTAGATGACATTGCCTCGGGAACCGATACGGAAATGAGGGAAATTGAGGCTGTCCTGCACAGCTTCGCCATCGCCGGCATTGATGGCGGCGATATAGCGGTCCACCACGTCATAGGCCGTGGCGGCGACGGTTGCATCAATCTCCATTATTCGGTTCCTTGAAATCCGCGATCTGCCTGGCGAGCCCGAAAAACCCGGATTTGCGTTCGGAACTGATCTCCCAGTTGACGGGTACATTCTGATACCCGTCATCATAAGCCTCGCCCTCGAAGCGGTAGTCGAAGTAACCCCAGGATGCGTATTCATCGACGGCGGCAATAAAATTATTGTCCGGCCGGTCAAAATCAAAATGGTCGTCCTCGTTGAACAGGATCGGTTTTGCCGTGTAGCCGCTGACCTGACGGGTCTGCCGCACCATCTCGCGGATGCGGGCGGGATCGTCCACGCGGTTGCCATGCAGCAGAAGGAAATCGCTCTCCTTCACTACATTTTCCTGCGGCACCACCCCACCGCCGTAGCTGGTTCCGACCAGCAGACGGTTGCCGTCACGGCTGCGGCTTTTGGCCCGTGCAATCAAATTGTGCACGCCATCGGGCATCAGCAGCGGCTGGCGGTAGCGGACGTTGCATTCGTTATTGATCTCGATCAGCACATTGCGATAGCCATGTTCGAGGACCCAGTCAGTGGCATTGTCGACACCGGCGATGATCGCGGCTTCGTCCTGCATGTTTGCTTCCTGGCCAAAATAGAACAGACCCAGGATCACCACCATGCCAAGACCGTCGGCACGATCGAGGATCTGGCTAAGCCGCGCCAGATAGTCTTCGCGCAGGCTGCCGTCAGGGGCGATGGCGGAATTGATCCAGGGCTGTTCCTTGGAATAGCCATAGGGACTGCCGCCCTGCAGGTTCACCGTGAAGGCCAGGATACCGTGCGCCCGCCAAGCCGGCATGGCGGCGATGAATTCACGGGTATTCCGCTCCGCATCCCACTCACCTGTGTCGGGGTAGGCCCATAGGCCGCGGGTTTCCGGGTTCAGGTCGTCGAAGATGCCCTGCACCATGCGGCTGTTGAGAAGCAGCCCCTCGATCCGCCGGCCCTGCCAGGTGACACCCGGATAGGTGACCTCGCCATTGATGAAAAATTGCACGCCATGGATGCTGACTTCGGTTTTGCCGGTCATGCTGTTGTCTCCCCCGTTTATGTATGGCCATCATCTGTTCGGGCTGGGATGGGGGATCAATTCTCTTCGTCCGATGCAAACTGCTTTTCGCCGATCGGCGAAAACACCCACATGGAAAGGCTCTTCCGGTCGAAGGCGTCGCTTGGTGTGCGTTCGGCCCGGGTCGCGTCGAGCGCATTCAGGATTGCTTGCGGATCATCGCCTTCCAGTTCATAGACGGCGAGGTAGCGCTGGCTGGGCTCGCCGTGCAGGCTGGCGCTTAGCTTGAAACGTTGACCGCTCTTGAAACCTGGGACGCGCAGGCATTCGGGTACATGTTTGCTGTCGTACCACGCATTATAGTCATCCTCCTGCCCTTCGACCGGGTTGCTGAGCGCGATAAAAAGATGTCGGTTTTTTTCCACGAGTATCGACTCCTCCAATAGGTCTTAGTTTATTCGGATTTAACGGAGATGTGGTCAAATTGTCGCCGCTGTCGGCAAGCCTTGCCGCCGCGTTTACCCAAATTCTTTTTGCGATCTCCAAAGACGCCGGACGATAACAATACACTCAACAAAGGCGCTGCCTGGCGACGGTTTACTGGCAGCCTATTCGTTCTTCCGCATCGCCCAATCCGCATTGCCGGTGGTGCCGGTCGGAGGGTGGGCCTCCAATGCGTCCTCAACTGGGTCGGTACCCCATCCTGGCCGGTCAGGAACCACGATGTGGCCATCCTCGAATTCAGGCTTGTGAGTGAATAGCTCGTCGTCCCAGGCCAGCCGGTCGACGTCGATCTCCATAATTCGCAAATTCGGCACGGCGGCTGCGAAATGTAAATTCATAAACGAGCATAAATGACCGTAAAAATTATGTGGTGCGACATTGACTTCATACGCTTCGGCCAAATTGGCGATTTTCATTGACTGCCAGACGCCGTTCCAGACCGCGTCGATGATGGCGACATCCATGGATCGAGCCGCGAAGTATGGCAGAAAATCCCGCAGCCCCAACAAGGTTTCACACGAGCTGATAGGGTGCGGGCTTTGTTGACGGATATAAGCCAGGGCATCGGCATTGTAGCTGTCGATCTCGATCCAGAACATATCCAGATCGGCTATTTCCCGCAGGATCTTTACATAGCCTTCCGTTTTGGCGTTGAAATTCAAATCCAGCAGAATTTCCATCTCGGGCCCCGCCCCCTCGCGAAAGGCCTCAAGATGGGTACGCAAATTGCGCAACACCTTTTTGTCGACATTCAGTTCCGGATAGAAGGGCGAGCCAAAGCCGGGGCGCCAGCCACGCGCATCGCCGTCGTCGTGCATGAAAATATTGGTCTTCAAGGCGCCAAAGCCCTTTTCCCGCACTTCGGCGCCCATCGCCTTAACCCCGTCCAAATCGGTGATCTGCGGTGGGTAATATTTTGGGTGATTGATCCGCCAAGTACCACAGTGGGACCAGTAAACACGAACCCGATCCCGCATTTTGCCGCCAAGCAATTGATAACAAGGCACGCCTAGGCCTTTGGCTTTGGCATCGAGCAGCGCGTTCTCGATCGCCCCGAGGCCCTCGGCCACAACGCCGCCGGCGGCGGGACGGGTCATGGCATACATCAGCGCATAAAGCGGTTCGTGATCATTGGCTGATTGGCCGATGATCTTTGATCCCATGCTATCGATCACCTGTGCGACACCGGGCGAGCCAAACCCTTCGTCAAATTCGCTCCAACCGACGATGCCGGATTCTGTCGTTACCTTGACGAAGTGATAGTTTCGCCAGCCCGCATCACAATGCCGTGTCTCAACTTTGGCAATCTTCATGCTTATCCCTCCTCCAGTGGCTAGTCATTCTTTGGCGATTGTCGCACGACATGATCCGCAGCGGATACTCACCCATCTGCCGGCAATAGTCGACCACGTGGTGCGCCGCGCCAAGGAAGCCTGCTATTCCCGCAGTTCGGACGGGGCAGGCCCACTGCGTCCATCACGACATTGCATATCCTGGCTTCGTTGACGCTCCAGAGCGGAGACCTCATAGTACCGCCGGTCTGGTAAGGCCGCTTGAACGATGGCGATTTTAAGGATTTGGGCAAAATGGTAGCGTGTTTATGAGTGATGGGGCGAGGCTGGCTGTCGATATCGGCGGCACTTTCACCGACGTGGTTATGGAACAGGGCGGTGTTCAGGAAAGCCTGAAAATATTGACAACACCGGAGGCACCGGAAAGCGCGGTTCTCGAAGGCATCAACGAAATCCTGCAGCGGACAGGCATCAATGCCTCGGATGTCGGGTTGGTCATTCACGGAACAACGCTCGCGACAAATGCCTTGATTGAACGCAAGGGCGCGCGCACCGCGCTGATTACGACGGATGGTTTTCGCGACTCCATTGAAATCGCCTACGAACACCGGTTCGAACAATACGATCTGTACATGGAGCGGCCGCAGCCGCTGATTGAACGGAATTGGCGTTTTTCCGTTCCCGAGAGGATCGCAGCGGATGGATCAGTGCTGCTGGAACTTGACGAACAGGCCGTCCACGCATTGGCCGGCGTTTTGGGCAAAGCCGGCGTCGAGGCGGTGGCTGTCTGTTTTTTGCACAGCTACGTGAATCCGGACCATGAACGGCGGGCCGGCGCCATCCTGGCAGCGGCCCTGCCGCATGTTTCGATTACCCTGTCAGCCGATGTCTGCCCGGAGATCCGTGAGTACGACCGCATGTCGACGGCCTGTGCGAATGCCTATGTGCAGCCGATGATGGCGGGATACCTCATCCGGCTGGAAACCGGTCTGCGGGCCCGCGGCCTCGATTGTCCGTTGCTGCTGATGATGTCGAGCGGTGGGGTCACCACAGTGGAAACAGCCGTTGCGTTGCCGATCCGTCTCGTCGAGTCCGGCCCTGCCGGTGGCGCGATCCTGGCCCGCAACATCGCCCAGGAAAATGATCTAAGTAGAATTCTCTCGTTTGACATGGGGGGCACTACCGCGAAGATCACTTTGATTGACAACTTTCAGCCCCATATTGCGCGCTCGTTCGAAGTCGCACGAATGCACCGCTTCCTGAAAGGCAGTGGGTTACCATTGCGGATCCCGGTTATCGACATGGTCGAAATCGGTGCCGGCGGCGGCTCTATTGCCGCGGTTGATACGATGCAACGCATACAGGTCGGCCCGAAAAGCGCCGGGGCGGCACCTGGACCCGCCTGTTATGGCAATGGTGGCACTGCACCGACGGTGACAGACGCCGATACGGTTCTGGGCCGGATCGATCCGTCACGCTTCGCGGGTGGCCAAGTGACGTTGCAGCCGGAACGCGCGGCGGCGGCGGTCGAACGCGAAATCAGCGGCGCCTTGGGCGTGGAAACGAATGTTGCCGCCGCGGGCGTTACGGAAATCGTCGATGAGCATATGGCCAATGCCGCGAGAATCCATGCGATTGAGAATGGCAAGGACATGGTCGGGCGTTCGATGGTTGCCTTTGGCGGCGCGGCGCCGCTGCATGCGGCGCGGCTTGCGGACAAGCTGGGGATCGACACTATTGTGGTGCCACAGGGTGCCGGTGTCGGTTCGGCAATCGGCTTTCTGCGGGCGCAAATTTCCTACGAAGTGGTGCGGACACGGTATTTGGATCTACGTGAATTCAACCCGGATACGGTCAACGATATCTATGCCGGGATGCGGGCCGAGGCGGCTTCCGTCGTCCGGCTTGGTGCGCCGGACGAGCCCTTGCTCGAGACCCGGGGCGCTTTCATGCGCTACCGCGGACAAGGCCACGAGATCATGGTGTCAATGCCGGTCAGGGCATTGGCACCGGAGGATGGCGTGGCAATGGCAGGCTGGTTTGCCGATGCCTATAAACAGCTGTTCAGCCGCACCATTCCCAACCTCGGTGTCGAGGTTCTGACCTGGACGCTATCCTTGGCGACTGACAGGCCCGGGGCGGAACCCGCGCCACTGCAAAAGGTGCGCCATCACCCGGAACCGCAGTCCCAACGCAGGTTGTTTGATCCGGCCAGCGGTGCCTGGATCGGGGCGGACGTTTATTCACGGGCGGAACTGCGACCCGGTGCGGAGATCCAGGGGCCAGCGATTATCGTCGAGGATGAAACCACGACGCTGGTGACAAACGGTTTCGGCGCGACCATCAATGCGCTGGGTCAGGTCGTGATGACCAGGGGCGAGGAGAGGAACCGGGCATGAGAGATACGAATATGGACCGGATCAGATATCAGGTCATGTGGGACAGGTTGCTCTCTGTCGTGGAGGAACAGGCGCAGACGCTCATGCGTACGGCATTCAGCACGTCGAGCCGCGAAGCCGGCGATATTTCCGCCGGCGTTTTCGATCTCAAGGGCCAAATGCTGGCGCAGGCGGTCACGGGTACGCCTGGGCATATCAATTCCATGGCCCGGGCGGTCGTGCATTTCCTCGACGTCTTCCCTGCGGACATTATGAAGGATGGCGACATCTACATCACCAATGATCCCTGGAAGGGAACGGGTCATCTGCATGATTTCACGGTTGTGACCCCCACCTTTCGGAACGGCGTGATGGTTGCGCTGTTTGCCTGTACCAGCCATGTCGTCGATATCGGCGGTGTCGGCATGTCGCCCGATGGCCGGCAGATCTATCATGAAGGATTGTCCGTACCGATCATGCCGCTGGCCGTGGCCGGCGAGATGAACGAATGGCTGTTGAACCTGGTCCGCGCCAATGTCCGCGAGCCGGTTCAGGTCGAGGGCGATATCTATGCCCTTGCCGCGTGCAATGACACGGGCGCGCGCCGGCTGTTCGCGATGATGGATGAATATGATCTTGAAAATCTCGACGCGCTGGGCGCGCATATTATCGAGCAAAGCCAAACCGCGATCACGGCCGCGATCAATGCTCTGCCGCAGGGCAGCTGGAAGCATTCCATGCGCATCGACGGCTTCGAACAGCCGATCGATCTGGTTGCGAATTTGACCATATCAAATGGCATCATTCACGTGGATTATGATGGCTCCTCGGGCACCTCGGACTTCGGGATTAACTGCCCCATGTGCTACACGGAAGCCTATACCGCATTCGGCGTGAAATGCGTTGTTGCGCCAGAGATCCCCAACAATGCGGGGACATTGGATGCCATAACCGTGTCCGCGCCCGACCATACCATCGTCAATGCCCCGCATCCCTGCGCCGTGGTTGCACGCTCGACCATCGGCCATATGCTGCCCGACGTCATATTCGGTTGTCTGCATCAGGCATTGCCGGACCGAGTCCCGGCGGAAGGCACCTCGAACCTTTGGAACGTCAAACTCGGCGCCGGCCATGGTATTACCAAACGGACCGAGCATGATGCCACGGCATTTATGTTGATGAGCTTTCACAGCGGCGGCGCCGGTGCGCGACCAAAACTGGATGGTTTGTCGGCGACGCCCTATCCAAGCGGCGTTCGCAATGTACCTGTCGAAATCAGCGAGGCGATTACGCCGATTGTCGTGTGGCGAAAGGAATTGCGCATTGATTCCGGTGGCATCGGGTCACAACGTGGTGGCTTGGGGCAGACCATGGAGATAACCAGCCGCGAGGACGCACCGTTTGGTATCTTCGCGAGTTTCGAGCGTGTGCTGTTTCCGGCCCGTGGTCGCGATGGTGCGGGCGCCGGCGCGACCGGGCAATTGCGCCTTGGCTCAGGTGAAAACCTCAGAAACAAGGGTTTTCAAACAATTCCGGCGCGGGAGCGGCTGATTATTGAAATGCCCGGCGGTGGCGGCTTTGGCGACCCTAAGGCCCGCGATCCGGAGGCCGTAGCGACTGACGTGCGTCTTGGCCTTGTCAGCGCCGAGGCAGCGGCGCGTGATTATGGCGTCGTTGTAGGGGAAAACGGGCAGGTCAATTCGCCGGCGACGGCGAAGAACCGGGGTTAATCTTTACGCCGAAAACCCGACTTCCAGCAACGGTTCATCGTCGATCACCCGCTGATACGACATGCGCGATAAATCAATTGTCCCATAACCGCCGTCGAGCAGCAGTTCCGTCATGGCCCGGCCAATTGCGGGGCCCTTTTGCAAGCCGGCACCGGTAAAGCCCGTTGCGACATAGAAGTTGTCCAAGCCGCCGATCCACTTGCCGATGATCGTGTTGCCGTCCATCCGGTTATAGGCGTAGTGCCCGGCCCAGCCCCGCTTGACCTGCAGGGCCTCGAAGGCGGGCACACGATGGGCCAAAGCCGGCCAGAATTTTGTCTCGAACAAATCGTGATAGACGTCCCAATCGAAGCCAAAGGGCACATCTGTGTCGGTCTGCCCAACGGTAAAACCGGCGCCTTCCTGGCGGAAGGCAACCCCGCTCGGGTCCTTGGTCAGCGGCATGGTCTCGATCTTGCCGCGGATCTCGAAATAGAAGGTATTGCGGCTCAGGGGTTCCACCGGCACGGTCATCCCGACCATGGCACAGATTTCCGGCCCCCAGGCCCCGGCAACGTTGACGATAATATCGCCCGCGACGCGGTCTCCCGATGCCAGCACGACCTGCCGGGCCAGGCCGCCGCTGACCGAAATATCGACCACCTTGTCCTGAATGTACTCGACCCCCAGGCTGATCGCCTTGCGCCGAAATCCCAGTACGGCGGCATTGGGATCGATGAAGCCATCATGGGGCGCGTGTATGGCCGCATCGATACCGGCCACGTTCATCGACGGGAAGCGCGCCGCCAGTTCATCCCGGTCCAGAAAATCATTGGGTACGCCAAAACTGGTCTGGGTGCGCCAGCTTTCCTCGGCACTTGCGACTTCCTCCGCACCGGCGACAAGATAAAGATAGCCTTGTTCGAGAAAATCGAAGCTGCCGGGCTGGCCATCGACGTCCATCAGGCGTGCGAAGTCCTTATAGACTTCGCGTCCGTAACGCGACATTTCGATATTTTCCGGCAATCCATGCATCAACCTGACGCCGCCAGACGAGCGTGGCGCCGCCGCCCACTCATAGCTCGGATCCGGCTCGATAACACAAATATTGCCGGCGCGGCCGGTCATCGCCAGATGGTAGGCGATACTCGAACCCATGATGCTGCCGCCGATAATGATAATATCCGCCATAACTGTCTCTCTCTTCCGGTTCGCAGAGGCTCCGCCGATCTTACGCTTGGTTGGAATTCGGCGATAGATTTTTGGCGTCGGTCCGGGTTTTATCAATGAAGACTGGCTGGGCCCATTTTGCCACGGGCAATCCTTTACCTAGTTGAATGTGTTACACTGCCCTATGCCGCGCGAAGCCAAATCCGCTCTGACAGCATCTGATGTTAAGGCCAAGGCCCTGGAATTGGGCGCCGATCTGGTGGGTATCGCCTCGGCCAAGGTACTAAACGCATTTCCGCCCGATCCCAGGTATCCGCAAACGCCGGAGCGCATTTCGCCTCGGGTGAAAAGTGTCGTGGTGATCGTGCAGCACATTCCTGTCGCCGCGTTCCGTTGTAAACAGATGGTACCGGTACAATACCTGGACATGATCGTACTGCGCCGCATGGACAAGGTCGCTGGACGCTTGGCCATGTGGATGGAGGAACGGGGCCACCCCAGCTTTGTTACCGCCGCCCAGGAAACCGATTGGAACATGAAACGGGCCAGCTATGGCTACCTCAGTACCCGGCATCTGGGCATAGAGGCAGGCCTTGGCAGTTTTGGTCTGGAGGTCAATATTCTGACGCCTGAATTTGGCCCCCGGGTCTACCTCACAGGTATACTGACCGAGGTGGAATTGGAGGCCGACGGCCCCATGCAGGAGCAGGTCTGCATCGGTGAAGGTTGTTCCCGGTGCCTGTATTCCTGTCCCGGCGATGCGGTTGGCCATTTTGATATCGATAAGCCGGCCTGTGCCGAATTTGCCCAGGAATTCGGCTATATGACCGTGACGGCAATGTTGCAGAAATTCGCCAAGGCCGATAAGGCCGGGAAAATGCAAATGCTGACGTCGCGGGATTTGTTCGGCTTTTGGCAGGGCATTTTGCGCGTGGTCGGCTCGTTTGGCGATTGCCCCCGCTGCCTGGCCGTTTGTCCCGTCGGCGTCGATTACCATGCATTTCTGGCCGATGATCAAAAGCACATTCCGGAAAAGACCCCGGAAAAGGTGGCCCTGGGGCAAAAATTCAAACAATCCCGCAAGAATAATGAAGAAATTCCTGGCCTGAACGATTGGAACATTCGCTGGGTCGGGCCCGCAGGCTATACCGGTCAGGCGGCGAAGACGGTTCGGCAAAACTTCAGGGACGAGCAAAAACGTTTAATCCAGGCGGCCGAATCCGCCGACGGCGAATAATACTCTCGGGATCGCATCAAGATGGACAAGGTATACGGCGCCCCCCTCACGTCTGATCGGATCAAGGATCAGGCGAAAAGCTTTGGCGCCGATGTCGCCGGTATTGCCGACGGCAAGGTGATGGACGAATACCCGCCTGATCCGGCAAATCCACGACGGCCGCTGGATGTGACTGACTACGACGGCGGTCGGGCGATCGTCTTGGGCAAGCGCCTGTTGTCCGGGCCCACGCGGTTGCCTCGCTGGAACGAACGGCACAAGTATTACAACGACGAACTGACCCTGACCATGCTGGAAGAAATTGCATTGGAAATGGTCCTTTGGTTGGAGAAACAGGGCTATCCGGCTCTGATCATTCCACCAACTCATGTTGACCCCTGGCTCTATTTCGGCGAACCGGCGGCGCATCTCTCGCCCCTCTTGTCAGCCTCTCATGCAGCAGTGGAAGCGGGCCTGGGCACACTGGGCTTGAACGGCCAGCTGCTGACGCCCGAATTCGGCCCGCGCCTGATGGTGACCATAATCCTCTGTTCAATTGATGTGGCACCCGATAGCCGGATGACAGAACCCTTGTGCCACGGACCCGATTGCGGGCGCTGTCTCAAGGCCTGTCCCGGCGACGTCATCGGGCACTGGGACCGCGACTGGCAGGGCTGCGATCGATACCGCTCCCCGCATGGTTTCAAGGAGGTCTCGGACTTCCTGCAAAAAGTACTGGAAGCGCCCGACAGCGATGCGCAGATGAATTTGGTGCGTTCGGAAGAAAGCTTCAACATCTGGCAAAGCACCTTGCGGGGCGCGGGCGTGGTAACCGGCTGCCGGCGCTGCCAGGACGTCTGCCCGGTGGGCGCAGACTATGCCGTTATGCTGGAAGATGCCCTTGATGACATCGCCGAGGACAATGCCGGTAAACAGTCACGCTTGGCCGATATGATCGATGCGGAAACCAAGGGCCAAATGCCGGACGCGTATTTGCGGCAACTGCGCTGGATTGGGGATCGATCATGACCGAAGGCAAATCGAAGGCGGCGGCATGCCCTTGAAGCTGCCGGAAAGCCGCGAAGACATCAGGCGCCTGCAATCCGCGCGCAAACGTGTCGCCGTGGAGCGGGCTTTGGCGTCGCCGTTTCACCGGGCGCGCATTCCCCATGACATCGATCTCGACCGCTTGGACGATCCGGAGGAATGGCACCGTATTCCGGTCTTCGACAAAGAGATGCTGCGAGCGATCCCAGCGCAGGATTTTCTGAGCACCTTTTGCACGGCCCAGCGTACGGACATCGCCGAATTGTGGCGCTCCGGCGGGTCCACGGGGCTGCCCCTGTTTTATCCCAGAACCTTTCGCGATATGGATTATGGCCGCTTGTCCTTCGTCCGGGTTTTTCAATGCGCCGGCGCGACGGCGGCGGATACGGCTCATGTCTCTTTCCCATTGGGGATCCATCCGGTGGGCCACCTGATGGCGCGGGCGGCGCAGTCCATCGGCATCGGCGTCAACTGGGCCGGTGCCGGTAATTCGACGCCGTCGGCGGCGCAAATCGATCTGATAAACATGTTGGCTCCAACCATCTGGCTGGGTATGAGCAGTTACGGCCTGCATCTGGCGAACTTGGCCGAAGCAGACGGTATTGATCTGGCCAACGGTTCTGTAAACACCCTGATCTGTTCCGCCGAACAGGTCACCGAAGCCAAGCGCTGCAAGATAGAACGTATCTGGGGCGCCGAGCTGTACGATAGCTTCGGCATGACAGAGGCCGGCATGATGGGCTGTGAAGGCAGCGCCCACGATGGCTTCCACATCTGGACGGATATGTATTTTATCGAGGTGCTGGACCCTGACACATTAATGCCCGTGGCCGAAGGCGAACCGGGCACCCTGGTTGTTACGCCCTTGTGGACCAACAACGCCACGCCGTTTATCCGATGGGTGTCCGGCGATATCGTCGTTTACCGTGAACACGGGGACAGCGCCGGGCCTTTCTCGGTCTTTCCCTTGATCAAGCATACCCATCGCACCGCCGGGTTCTTCAAATTGCGTGGCGTCAACATGAACCATACGGAGTTTGAAGACTTCATGTTCGGCCACGATAATATCGCCGACTTCAAGGTGGAACTGGTTACCCGCGGCGATCTGGAGGATCTTGACGTTTTCGTCGAACTACCGGCGCATGAAGATGCTGCGGCGGTGTGCAGCGCGCTTCGGGAAAGCATCCGAAATACCTTCGAGGTAACGGCCCGTATCGAAGTCCTGGATCGGGGCACCTTGGCCCGTGAGTTTGAGCAAGACGTCAAGGCGCAACGGTTTCTCGACAAGCGCGTCTGATGCATAACCTGGGCATCATCCCTATGGATCACTGATCAATGATAGAAAATTAGTGGCGGCGGTTATCTATCCCGACGGCGTGTACCAGATAGGCGACGTGTAGGCACGTTCCTGGTGGCTCAAGGGAACCTGTTCAGGCATCTTGATGCGGAAGAATTTGGCATCATAGGCCTGCCAGGTCGGTGTTGGGATTTCAAGCACCCGGGCGTAATAGACGGATCGATGCGCCGGGTTGAAGTCAGGGTCTATCCAAACACTACGTAACTCGGCATCGCCAATATTGTTGAGGTAAGTGGCATTTGCCTCATCCACGGTGCTGCCCACGGGGGTCTTGCAGCGTCCGTCAGCGTCGATTTTTCGGCCATCGGAAACGGCCACGTCATATACCCTTTCATGCCTTTTGCCATTCTCGTCGACCCAACCTTTGACAATCTGAATACGATCGAGATTCCCGGACCAGGCGTCCTTGAGCGCGCCAACCATGAACACCGGCGCTTTCTTTCCCGCAGGTGGGCTGGGTAGATCACTCCCCATGGGCACCCCCTTGCGGTAACCAATCGCTAACGCGTCCGGGCGAAAGACCTCATCCGCACCGTAGTCCCAGCCACCAAAGAAACGCACCGTGATCCGTGTCCCGGTGGTGGCGTAAGTCTCTTTTTTCTGCATTGCTTCGAAGAGCGCCTCGCGGGTATTTTCACGGGCCCAGACGCCGGCCAGCCCGGAGGCAAGCGTTTCCCACGAGTATGTCGTCAGCGCTTCGTTCCCGGCGACGGAGCCAATTACCACATGTTCCCAGCGATCGGCCGACGGCTCCATGGTCGGCGTTTTGCTCCAGTTGTTTTCGTCCCGGGTCGTGGCCAGCGAGGTATGTGCGTCGGTGCTCCCGATCATGCCAAACTTGTAAGGGTTGACGCCAAACTTCTGCTCCAGCTGCTGGCCCAGTTGAAGCGCGGTGCGGGCATATTCGTACTGCAGCATCCAGTCCTCTTTGGGCTTGAGGCCGGCGATGTCGCCCTTGTCCCAGGTGCCGTAATCGGCAAACTCGTCATTGGGCGAGAGGAAAGGATGCGCTTCGCCGTCGCCTTTCATCTGGGTGACTTCGTAGAGCGGTTCCGAACGGATCCGCGCCGCGGCATATTCCCGGTCAATTGGCTCGCCGTTCAGACGCTCGAGAGGGAACATCTGCCCATTCGAGACATTGCCGTTGTGGGCGATGGCGAGCACGCTGCCGCCAGTCTTCTCTTCGTAGTTTGCAAGGTATTCCCACAACTTCTCGGGATCATTCGAGTGCACCGTGCTGAAAGGCAGGACCTGTCCGGCTTTGTCCTTGCCGTCCTTGAAGATGACGACGCGATGCAGATTGCCCGGTCTTTTGGAGGTGGCAATCGAGCTCCATTCGAAGCCGACCAAGGCGGTGAACCGGCCAGGCTCGTTGTATTTCTCGGCGAAGGCGATTTGCCGGTCCCAGACTGTGCGGGTCATCTTCCGGTTGTCGATCGGGTCCTTGTTTACGGTAACGGCGTCTTTCAGCCATTGCTGGAACGCCTCCCGGCCTTTGCCGGCCTTCACCAGGTCGTGGACCTTCCGGCCCCACTTGTTTTTGAGGAGTTCCGGGTTGGACTCTGCGATCATGACGGAGAGTCCCAAGTTCTCGGCGTGATCGGCGACCACGAGGAAGTCCAGGGGTCGGATCAGACGGGCCCGGAGTCCCGCAGCGGACCTGACCTCCTCACCCCTGGCAAATCGATAGGCCTCTTCCGGGCCGAGGGTATTGCCGAGCATGCCGGAATCGGTGGAATAAGAAGTGTGTAGATGGGTGTCGCCCCAATAGACACCTTCCGCAAGGTTGGCGTCGCTGGCGGTCCTCTCCACCTAGGGAGAGTAAATCTTTGGCCGTTCGAGTACCCTGCCGGGATTGACGTCCTGTGCCATTGCATGGCTCGAGGCGGCCAAGGCCAGAGCCGCCAAAAAACACCCTGATTTAACTGCTCTTGTCATGGTCATCACTTTTAACCCTGGTCTCATCACAACCCACGCGCCGGCTCAATGCCGGTGCCCATGCCTTTGCGCCTGACATAATAGGCGCTCTAAAGTATGCCGCGTTTCTTCAAATCGGCAAGTTCAGTTGGATCCAAATGGAGTAGCCGGCCGTATACGTCCTCGTTGTGATGGCCAAGCATGGCCCCACCTTCGAGCCGCGGCAGCGCTCCACCGGAGAAGGTCACGGGAAAGCCTGCGACAATGCCGCGTTCCACAGGCTCTTCCGACCCCTGACGGTACATCGGTTTCAGGGTGCCGCGGTCACGGAAGTGGTCGTCTTCCATGATCTCGGGCAGGGTCCGGACCCGGGCGATGGGAATGCCGGCGCTCTGCAGCAGCGCAATCCCATCTTCGCAATCGAACCTGCCCAACCGATCCTGGATCTCCCGCCGCAATTCCTCGACATGCGTCTCTCGGTCCTGGACCGTGGCGTAACGGGGATTTTCCAGCAATTCACCAGCGCCCAATGCCTTGCATAATCTTTGCCAGCGCGCCAGGCCCCCGACCGTAATGATCACATCGCCATCCTTGAGACGGTAAAGCCCGGTGATCCCGTTGCGGCTGTCGTTGCCGGCCCGGACCGGCAGGCCATCGTGCAGGACTTGTTCCATGGGTTCCATGAACATCAACGTGGCCAGGGTATCGATCATCGAAGCATCGAGATATTGACCCTTTCCGGTTTTCTCCTTGTGCCGCAGTGCGCCGAGAATTGAATAGGCGGCGTAAAGCGGTGTTACCAGATCACCGACGAATACGCCGATCCGTGTTGGCGGTCCGTCGGGCGTACCGTTCATATCCATGATGCCGGACATCGCCTGGATTTGATGGTCGTGGGCTGGCAGGTCCTTGTAGGGACCGCTCTGGCCGTAGCCCGCGATGGAGCAATAGACGATGCCCGGGTTGACCTCGGCGACATCCGGATATCCAAGGCCAAGGCGCGTCATGGAGCCTGGCGACAGATTTTCGATCACCACGTCGGCTTTCTTCGCCAGCTCCAGAAACATGCGTTTGCCCTCTGGGTCCTTTAAATTCAAGGTGACGCTCTTCACGCCTTCCGAGCGCTTGAGGAAGCGGATTGAGAGGTCTTCCTCTGTCTCTCTGTCGGCGCTCATGCCCTTGGGGCCCGTAAAGGGGCCAATATTGCGAATGGGATCGCCAATACCCGGCATCTCGATTTTGATGACTTCGGCCCCGAAGCGCGCCAGCGTCATGCCAAGGAAGGGACCGGCGAGGAAAACCGTGACAGAGAGAACGCGAATGTCGTCTAGGGGTTTCATGCAATGTCCTTTGGCCAGGCTGGTTCACAGGTAACCGGCAATGCCGCCGTGGAAAACGAACGCCGTCATTTTCGCTCTTGTCCTTTCGGACCGCCAAATGTTCTGTTCTAGACGCCCCGGAACTTTGGTTTGCGCTTCTCGATGAAGGCAAGGCGGGCTTCCTTGGCATCCTCCGAGCTCTGTAGAATGCCGCCGGCGTTCGAGGTCAGCACCATTGTGGTCTCGAGCGTGCTGTCGACAGCGGCGCGCATGATACGCTTGGAGGTCCATTGCACCAGCGGCGGTTGGGCGATGATCCGGTCGCAAAGTTCCCTTGTTGTCGCCTCGAGCTCCTCCGAAGAGACCAGATGATTGAGCATACCCCACTCGTAGGCGCGATCTGCTGACAACGAACCAGTATAGGCAAATTCCAGCGCCCGGCCCAGCCCGACCATTTTCGGTAGATAGTAGGAACCGCCATTCTCGATGATTTGGCCGGCCTGCTGATAGCCGATAAACCGGGTTTTCTCGCAGCCGATGCGGATATCGCAATGCAGTGCCATATCCATGCCGGAGCCGACGGCGGCGCCATTTATCATGGCGATGGTGGGTTTGCGGATGAGCGAGATGTCACGGTGCAGTTTGGTAAAGCCGTGATAGAAGTGCTGGCGCATGGCGTCCGGCCCTTCGTGGCCGCCGCGGGCGCCGTCCACATTGGGGCCGATCTCGTCCTCCGACGGCCGGCTTTTGAGGTCGGCGCCTGAACAAAAGCCCCGGCCCACGCCGGTGAGAACGATGACGCGCACATCCGGGTCGTCATCACCTGCGCGCATGTATTCGCCGACCTTGGCCACCGTGCCCAGCTGTTCCGCCGTGCCGTAGAGCGCGTTCATCTTCTCCGGCCGATTGAACTTGATCCAGAGGAGGCCGTTATCCTCTTTCTCATAAAGCAGATAGTCGACGATCTTTGGTCCCATATTGCTCTTCTCCAATTCGGCGTGGCGAAATGCGTGTGCGCAATACTTTTTGATCCGTTCTCATTTCGTACAGGGCAAAATGCCGCTAGCTGCCCTGAATCTGCTGGGTTCGCGGTGCATTCGCCTCGACGACGTGTTCCTGGTAGGCCGAACGAGCGAGCAACCGTTCATAATACGCCTCTACGTTTGGGTGCGAGGGCCGGTTCGGCGTCCATTGCATCCAGCGATGCGTAATCGACCCGGCCGGGAAGTCGGCCATCGTCAGCCGCTCACCGCCGATATAGGCATTGTCGGCCAGATGCTGGTCGAGAATATCAAACCAGAGGCTGGCTTGCGCCGCTGCCTCCTCTATCGCCGTTTTGCGCCGGTCCGCTTCCGGCAGACGAAAATAGTGATCCAGGTAGGCAACGTTGAAGTTGGCTAGATTGAGCGAACTCCAATCCATCCACTTGTCGGCCGAGGCCCGCTCTCGAAGGTCTTCCGGATAGAGGTTCCCCGGGCTGTGTTTGGCGCAAAGATAGCGCACGACGGCACCGGACTCCCACAGTGTGAAGCCGTCGTCTTCTTCGAGTGTCGGCAGCCGCCCGTTGGGATTCTTCCGCCGGTACTCCGGATCATCGTTGCCTCCGAACGGCCCGCCCCAATCTATGCGTTCAAACTCGATCCCGAGTTCCCCGACACACCACATCGCCTTGATGACATTCGAGCCGTCATTCCGGCCCCAGATCTTGAGCATTTTTTGTCCTTTCCCACAGTCGCAATGAGCGTAATCAGATCGGCCCTGGCCGGCAAGGCGGTCGTATGGTGCATCAACAGTCAACGGCCGCATGTCGCACCGTCGATTAGTCCGCGGCACGAATTTCAGCTTGATGCCGCCCGGGTTCTCTACGTCGCAATCACCAGGTCGATATCGGTTTCGAACGCGCCGTGGGATGATGCGACCCGCGGTCTGATGGCCATCAAGACGCGGTCTTGCTCTTCCGGTGTAAGGCGGCGGAACAGTAAGTCGCCAGGGTTTTGATGATGGCCTAAACGGTAGATCTGGGTAGTAAGTAGAGTGCGCCCATCATGCCGTACCTTGACGTGAATATGCGGTGCCCGGCCAGGATACGGAACCGGCACAATGGTGCGGAAAGCGAAACGCCCGGCCGGGTCAACCGGAGCGTGACCAAAGCCCTGAAAGCCGGCGTCGCGGAAATTTATCCGGCGCTCGCCAGGATGCAAGTAGACGCCGTTGGCATCGCATTGCCATATCTCAATCCGGGCGCCTGCGATAGCTTGGGCATTGGCGTCCAGGACGCGTCCGGTGAGATGCAGAATATCTCCACCCGCGTCTCGTACGGCACCTTCGACGCGGACCAGGTCGGCGTCATCGTCGCGGGGCCTTTCTACCGGATAGAACGGCCCCTCGGTGCTGCCGGTAGTTGGCGCCAGTGCTGCCATTGCCAGCCCCGGCACGAGAAGCGATGGCACCGTAAGAACCAGGGCGCGGCGCGTCAGTGTTGCAACCGGGACGGTTCGGTCTTGCGCTTTATCGGCACTCATTGCACACCATCGAGTAGTTTCAATTTATCGGGCCGGGAAAGCAGTCATTATAACTCCTTGCGACGGCCATACGGGCGGCGCAAGCGGACCCATCCAACGTCACGACCACATAAGGGCCGCTGAAATACGCCAACTGTTTGGAACCCCTGAATGCGATACCATGCAAGCGAACGCCGGGCCGCCGCCAGACATTGCAGTGTCATTGCGCCGCCCATCATCTCCTGCGCCCCGTTCAGGAGGCTGCCGCCAATCCCATTGCCCTGGAGATCGGGTTCGACAAATAGGTACCAGACATGCCGTTGCGTCGAATTAAAATCAGCGAACCCGGCAACAAAATTCGGCATCTCGGCGATCAGCCGATGGCGGCCTCCAGCCGGCATGGGTGCGCCGTCATCAAACATATCCAATGCGTGCGGCAATTGGTTGGGTACTTCAGAAGCCATCCAAGCCGCCGCCATGATCTGACCGCTACGGATATCGTCCTCCGGCCTGGCGGCGCGAATCGTGAGATTGCTATGCAACGAAATTGGCATATCCGGCGGGCGACAAGCGCCCTTGTTTCCCCGCGTGCATGGTGTAGTCGTGTCGCGTCGGTCGATCCTAACACCTGGCGGCCAGGAAGGCATGATTTCGACTCGCGCAATCAATCGTCGCCGCGAGAACCGATCGCCTACCCGGCGGCCGCCAACAAACCCGTAATGCCTGGAGTTTCGAGCGGATTTGGCGTCTTTACAAGAAGCCGGTTTCCATCTTCACGATTTGGATTGGCGATGATCCAAGTCGCTGACCATTGCCGCTCAATCGGCCGCAATTGTGCGGTTCGGCGCTATTCGCGGGTCCTGGTCGGATAAAACGCGCTCAGGGGGCAAATAGACCGATACCGTGGTGCCAACGCCTTTCGCGCTGGCGATTTCCAGGTCACCGCCATGCAGCCGGCATAGCGATCGAGACAGGGGCAAGCCTAGACCAGTGCCCTCATGATCGCGGGTCATGACGTCATCAATTTGGCTAAACGGTTGCAGAGACAGTTCCACTTCAGCCTCTGTCATGCCGGTACCCGTGTCGCGCACGGACAGCTCTATGCTGCCATTTTCGTGGACTCCCGCCGAGACGACGATGGCGCCATTCCTGGGGGTGAATTTGACGGCGTTCGATAATAGATTCAACATGACCTGCTTTAGTTTTCGTTCATCCGCCCACAAAAGCGGCATATCGCCATCCACATTGTTCGATATCCGCAGGCCGGCGTCCCGGGCGCGGCCATCCACCTGACGCAGGCTGGTCGCAATGACTTCGCCGAGATCCACACCGCCTTCCTCCAGATCCGTATGACCCGCTTCGATCTTGGCTAGATCCAATAGATCGTTGATCACTTCAAGCAGATGGGTACCGCTATCAAATATGTCGGTAGCGTATTCATGTACCCGATCAATCTGGTCCGTAGGCAGCAGGCCCGCCATCATCATTTGCGAAAAGCCCAGGATGGCATTCAACGGTGTGCGCAATTCGTGACTCATATGGGCCAGAAAATCTGACTTGGTGCGATTTGCAACTTCCGCCTGCTGCTTTGCTTCAATCAGAGCCTGCTCCGCCCGCTTGCGTTCACTGATGTCGTGCAGGAGGACGGTAAACACGGTTTCATTCGCCAGGCGCAATTTGGATATGCTGGCCAGGGCCGGGAATATGCTGCCGTCTTTTCGTCGCCCGAAGATATCGCGTTGTTTGTTTAGGTCCAAGAGGTCGCTGGCGCCGTCGGCGAAGGCCCGAACGTGGGTGTCGTCACGCTCCCGTAGAGCTTCGGGAATGAGGATCTCCAGTGGTTGCCCCAGCACCTCCGAATCTTCATAGCCGAATATCCGCGAAGCGCTATTGGAAAACAGCGTAATGCGTTGCGCGGTGTCGATGGTGATGACGGCTTCCGGCGCCATGCGCAAAATGCCCGCCAGGCGCTCTTCCGAGGTCCGCAACGCTTCTTCTATGTGGAATTTGTCGGTTACATCCAGGATGCAGGAGATGGAGCCAACAATGCGGCCCTGGGGATCGCGCACCACCGCTGCCGAGCTGTGACCGCGAAATAGTGTGCCGGTGCGATGGCGCAGCCAAATATCGAATTGCGCGCTTCCTTCCCTGTTGGCAACCGGCGCCATCTCGCTCCAAAACCGCTGCCTGTCTTGAGGCGCGATAAAGAACTCAATATTGCGGCCAATGGCTTGTTCGGCAGGGTAGCCCGATTGCTGCTCGGCGCCGTGGTTCCAGCTCAAGACATTGCCTTTGGTATCGGTATAGATTACGGCGTCATGAATCTGGTCGAATATTTGGGCCTGCTGGCGCAGCCGTTCTTCGGCCTGCCGTCGCTCGGTCACATCATGCACAGTGCCGGACAGGTGCAGACGGATACCATTGCCGTCGAATTCAAAGGTGCCCTGTTCGTGAATATAGCTTTCCACGCCATCCGGGCGCGTGATGCGATAATCCACACCATAATCTTGGCCGTTAATCAGCGCGAAGCGCCTGGCTTTGCGCGCCGCTAAGCGGTCCTCGGGGTGAATTGCGCTGAATAACGCCTTGGAGACATTCTCTACCTCGCCGGCCCGCACCCCAAAAAGCCGATAGGTTTCGTCCGTGGCATCGAGTTTCCGATTCTGAAAGTTATAATGCCAACCGCCCAGTTTAGCGATCCGTTGCGCATCGGATAAGTGCGCCTCGCTTTGATGCAGCTGCGCCATGGCTCGATCGCGCTGCATCATGCTCTTGCTGACGCGATGCCAACCACCCAATACCAGGATCAGGGATACGATCAGGCCGCCGGAACTTATTGCGCCAGCCAGCACAAACGGACGCCGCACTTCCGACAGGTCAATTTTCGCCACCACTGCCAACTCATAGCCTGGTATGGGCTCGTGCGCGGCCAGGACCCGGACGCCAGCATAATCCAGGACAGTTACGATGCCTGATCTACCCATCAGCCCAAAGCGGGCAGGGGCCGCCAGATCCGAATGCATGGGTACAGCTCGTGTCGGGCCCGGCACAAATGGGTCACCACGGCGGGATAGGATAATCTGATCGTCTCGGCGGAAAGCCAGAATAAATTCACCGCTTTCACCGAATTTAGCCTTCGGCAGACGGTGGGTCAGACTTTCGATCAGTTTGCCCAGGCCGGAGGTAAGCCGGGCATTGGGCCTTTGCGGTTCCGGCCTGGCCGCAATCAATGTTTCGATCAGCCGTGCTTCGCCCATGGCTAATTCCTGCAACAGCCTGGATTGCCGGTCTAGTTCGGAGCCATATAGCAGGGATAATGACATGGCGATGGCTGACGCGATGACCGTCACCATTATTGCGGCAAGAATAATTAAACGCTTTCGTTGCGCCTTTGTATCCGTGGCCGATAGGTTTTCCTTGCCGCCGGCACCATGGCCGCGCGGCATCAAGCCGGATCCAACCCGTCCCGCGTCATCGAATGCGATATTGGAACCCTTGAGCACCTGCTCTCTCCTGCCCCATCAATCGCGACATTCGGTTTTTCAGCCTTGTCATCGTCGAGACTTGCCTCATTCGTGACTTATGCTGGCTTGATTTGGTTAATTCTCTCTTAATTTTCCATGCGGAAGGTCGCGAAACCGGCGGAAAACAACATGTAAATTAAGGCGTGTTCCTGGGAAGTCGTGGTGTGCGGCGCCGGACGCCCCAGGCTGGAGCTGACGCTTCGACGAGACCCCGAGCCGCCGCGAACGCATGCCTGCCAACGGGGCCTTGGTGGACTGGCAAATAATGACCCAGAATTACCCGGAAATACGCTAATGCACGGCCTTGTCCTGACCGGCCCAGTATGGTTCGCGTAACGAAGTCTTCAGAATTTTCCCGGCACCCGAAAGCGGCAGGGGATCGGTGCGGAATTCAACGGATCTGGGACATTTAAAAGCCGCGATGAGGGCGTGGCAATGGTCTATGATCGCTTGTTCATCCGCATCTTGGCCGTCATGCCGGCGGATGATGGCATGTACTTGCTCGCCCCATTTTTCATCGGGTATGCCGATTACGGCGCATTCTGCTACCGCCGCATGTTGATAGATTGCATCCTCTACCTCCGCCGAATAGACATTTTCACCGCCCGATATGATCATGTCCTTGACCCGGTCGACGATATAGACGAAACCGTCCTCATCCATGCGGGCGCCATCGCCGGTATGCAACCAGCCATCGCGCAGAGCTTGCGCGGTCAACTCCGGCTGCTGCCAATATCCCAGCATGACGTTGTCGCCACGGGCGCAGATTTCGCCAACCGTACCGGCGGGAACCTCCATATCGTCTTCATCGACGATCCGCAGTTCCACTCCCATGATGGCCTGGCCGCATGAACCCAATTTGCTTAGGCCGGGATCGAGCACGTGGCGATCAGGTTCCAACATGGTCAGAATGGGTGCGGATTCCGTTTGTCCGTAGGCGTGGTGAAAGCGGGTATGAGGCATCACCTCCATGGCCCTGCGTACCACGGCCTCGGGCATGGGCGACGCGCCATACATCATGTCGGCCAGACTCGATAGATCGAACGCTTCGACGCCCGGAAAATGCACCGCCATGTTGACCATGGTCGGCACCCAGAGGGTTATGGTGATTTTGTGTTCCTGAATGGCGCGCAAGGCCAGTTCCGGCTCAAAGCCCGGAATAATGACCGATGACCCGGCAGACGTGGCGATGGCATAGGTGCAGGTTCCGTCCGCGATATGGAACATTGGCGCGGCGTGCAAATAGACGGAATGGCTACGATAACCCACCTTCGGCGCGAATTGCAGGGCGTTGTAAAGCACATTGTGCTGGCTCAACATCACGCCTTTTGAACGCCCTGTGGTGCCGCCCGTATAGTAAAGCATGGCCAGGTCTTCGCTTTGGCTCTCAACTGCCGGCCCGGCAGACACGCCGTCCAGCAAGCCCTCAAACGACAGCATACCCTGTGGTGGCGAGCCGTCGCCCAGATAGACCACATGTTTTACGGTTTCCAATTGATCCTGGATTTTTGGCAGCATGGCGGCGAAACTTTCATCCACCATCAGGACCTTTGCACCGGCATCGTTCAGCCAGAAGACTATTTCAGGCGGCGCCAGACGAGTATTGATCGGGACCAGGACATAGCCGCCCCACGGCACGCCAAAATAACTTTCCATATAACGGTCATTGTTGAGGGACAAAACCGCAACGCGGTCACCGCGTTGCAAACCCAGATTTGCCAAACCGGCCGCCTGCCTGGCAATGCGCTCGCCGAATTGAAGCCAATTGTGCCGCCGGTCCTGGAAGACCGTCGCGGTGCCGTTGCCGTTTATCTGCATATTTCGGCGGATGGTGCTTGAAATTTTCATGGTCTTGCATGCTCCGAACTGGTTGACCGCAGCATATCCAGAGGCCATCGGTTTTGCCATCCGTTTTGCACGTAAGATTTCTCAATTGCGGCTCGGGAAAGGCCCTTATCAAGCGCCAGCGCTAATAGCAGCAAAGCCATCTCGTATTGGGACTCAATTTTGGCCATTGCGATTTTGTCGCCGGGGCGGCACATTGCGCAGAAATAGCGGTTTATGTGATGGAGGAAGCCTTGCAAATACGAGCGGATACCGGCCAGATGCGGATCGATTTAGCGGCGTCGCTGCGTTGGGCGGCCCGACTTGGCCTCAACGAAGGTGTGGACAATCATTTTTCCATGGCCGTGCCAGGAGACGACGGTGTGGTGCGTGGTGACCGCTTCCTGATTAATCCCATCGGCTGGCATTGGTCTGAAATCACCGCGTCATCCCTGGTCTTGTGCGATGTGGAAGGCAACGTGTTGGAAGGGAATAACCAGGTCGAAGACACGGCCTTTTATATTCATAGCCGGGTCCACCTGGCCTGTCCGTCCGCAACGGTAGCCATGCACACGCATATGCCCCACGCCACGGCCTTGACCCTTTTAGAGGGTGGCCGGCTGGAAATGTGCGAACAAAATGCACTGATGTTTGACGAACGTATTGCCTATGACGACGAATACGATGGTTTGGCCCTGGATGCGGAAGAAGGCGACCGCCTGGCGCATAAAATGGGCAATCGCAGCCTGTTGATGATGGCCAGTCACGGTGTCATGGCGGTCGGGCCCAGTGTGGCCGAATGTTTCAACGATCTCTATTATCTGGAACGGGCAGCGCGGTTTCAGATATTGGCCCGCTCCACGGGCGGAAAATTACGCACGATCTCCCAAGACGTACGCGACCGGGTGCGCCAGCAAATGGGCACGGAGCGGGTCATGGTGGCGGATCGGCACTTTGCCGCCCTGCGGCGCATGCTGGACCAGGAAGAGCCGGAGTATCGAAACTAACCGGATTTGGCTTGAAGCTGAACCGCGTTGCGGATTATCCGACCTAAATGACGCCGCTTTGTTCCAACAGGCGGCGATGGGCTTGCAGGCTGTCGGTGATTTTC
Source organism: Alphaproteobacteria bacterium (assembly GCA_021776235.1). Taxonomy (GTDB): domain Bacteria; phylum Pseudomonadota; class Alphaproteobacteria. Next base: position 37,708 of record JAJFGG010000161.1, read on the forward strand.
AGCGCCGCCTGTACGGCATCCCGGCCGGCTTCCCCAGTGACGGCCGGGGTTTCGCGTCGGCGCACGCAGCCGATAAAGGCCGCGATCTCGTTCGCCAGAGCGTCCGCCTCCTCGAAACTGAACTCCTCGGTTTCGATATTCGGGATGCCGGGAAACATCTCGCCATCCCCTTTGCGCCGGAAGGTCACCTTGCGCTGGGCCAGATCGGCCACCAGATAGGCGTCGGGCTGAAAAATCCGCATGCTGCGTTCGGTTTTCAGGGAAACCCTGCTGGCGGTCAAATTGGCGGCGCAACCCGAGGCGAAGCCAAGCCGGGCCGAGACGATATCCTCCCTTTCCGAAACCACCGCCGCGCCCACGGCATCGACCGAGATAAGCGGAGACTGGACCAGCGCCATAATCAGGTCGATGTCATGGATCATCAGATCCAGTACCACATTCACGTCCGTCGCCCGGGGCCGGAAGGCGGCGATACGGTTGGCCTCGATAAATAGAGGTTTGCTCACCCGCTCGGCCAATGCGAAGTAGGCTGGCGAGAAGCGTTCCAGGTGCCCCACCTGCAGGGTCAAGCCCCGCGCCTCGGCCGCCGCAATCAGGTTGTTGGCACTCTCGACGGTTTCGGTGATTGGTTTTTCGACCAGTAAATGAATGCCCATTTCCAGCAACTCATGGCCTACCTGATGGTGCAGATTGGTGGGTACAGTCAGGGATGCCGCATCGATCTGGCCGGCCAATTGCCGGTAATCTTGCAGGGCAGGGCAACCCAAGGCCGCGGCGACCTCTTTGCCGCGGGCCAGGTCCTGATCGACCACCGCAACTAGTTCAACGTCCTCCATGGCGGCATATTTTTCACCGTGCAGGCGGCCAAAATGGCCAACCCCGACAACCGCAACACGCAATTTTTCGGGCACCGTCATGGCTTAGCTCGTGACGCTGGTAAAGGCGGCAAGAATGCCATTGAAACGTTCGCTCAACATCGCCTCGTTCTCAGGATGGGTGAATATATGCAGGCGATTGGCGCGGACCCCAGACAACACGGTCGCGGCCACCGCGTCGGGGTCCAAGCCGGCAGCGATAATCTGTGCGATTTCCGACCGGCGCGCGGGGTCCACCTTCATGGCCTGCGTGCCGCGCAGAGCGGCCGGGCGATTGCGGTCGCTTTCGTGAATTCGGGTGCGTACCCACATGGGACAAAGCACCGAGGCGCCGATGTTGCTCTCTGCCAGCTCTGCCGCCAGGGTCTCGGTCATAGCGACGACGGCAAACTTGGTCGCACAATAGGGCCCCATATTGGGTAGGCAAAGCATCCCGGCGATGGAGGCGGTGTTGACAATATGGGCCGCTTCGCCATGCGCCTTCATGTGCGGCATGAAAGCTTGCAGACCGTGCACCACGCCCATCAGGTTGACACCAATAATCCATTGCCAACTTTCCGCGGTCACTTCTTCTATTGGGCCGCCGGCGCCCACCCCGGCGTTGTTGCAAAGGACATGGACATTACCGAACCTCGCGATGGTCCGTTGCGCCGCATCCTGAACCGCGTCAGCATCCGCGACATCACAGATCAGATTGTCAACCTGGCCGCCAGTGCCTTCCAGGCCGGCCACGGCGCGTTCCAGCGCTTCTGTTTCGATATCGGCCAACATCACATTGGCGCCCTCGGCCAGAAAGGCCCGGGCCAGCGACAGGCCAATGCCGCTTGCCGCACCGGTCACAAAGGCTGTTCGGTCCTGAAAATCCTGCACTGCTTTGCCTCATCTTGATGGAAACCCGATTGCTCGATGCCTACCCCATGGCGGCGGCGAGGCAAAGCCTAATTCGCACAGGTAACATTTGCACCCGAACCGCGCCTACCCACGGGCCCATGGCGGACGGTCAAATGACCCAGGACACTAGGTTCGGCCCTAGCAGACTGAGCAGTTCACCCGCGCCTCGTCGATCAATTGGGTCAGCTGTTCGTAGCTGATGGCGCCGGGCGCCAGTTGTTCGCCGATCACGATGCTGGGCGTGCCGCGAATGCCCAGGGCTTCGGCCAAATCCCTGTTGGCCTTGATGATCCGGGCAATTTCTGGCCGGGCCATGTCCGTTTTCAGGCGGGCCATGTCGATGCCCACATCCGTGGCGGTTTGATATATCAATGCTTCGGTCAAGCTCCGGCGCTGGCCCATCATCGCATCATGAAAGGCCTGGTACTTGCCCTGCATTTTGGCGGCCAGGGCTGCCCGGCTGGCCACCACCGATACTTCGCCAAGAATGGGGAACTCCTTGAAGACAAAGCGTACGGACTTATCCGTTTTTAACAGGCGTGTAACGGTCGGCAGGAAACGTTTGCAGTAGCCGCACTGGTAATCGAAAAACTCAACAACTGGAATTTTCCCTGCCGGGTTGACGATGAAATCATCAGCGGACGCAAACAGGGCAGTGCGGTTGGCCATGATTTTGCCAACCAGGCCGGCCGCTTCTTCTGCCTTTTGCCGGGCCTCCAACTTCCGCATCACTTCGACCAGCAATTCCGGATTGGCCAGCAGATAGTTGCGAATAATCTGTTCGATGCGGCCGCGTTCCGGGTCGGTGGATTGTTGCAGCTCTTTGTCATCGGCCGCTTGCAAGGCTGCGGTGGGCAACAGCGCGGCCATGAGCAAAAGCGTCAATGCCAGGCCGATGCGTTGAATAACTGTTTGGATCATGCTGTCTCCGTGCGGGTTATCGGCAGATTCAAGCCGAGGGTACCAGGGAATCATGCGGCTGGATGCATTGCGGCGCAAGGGGTGATCACGGAACCGTGCGCACCCGTGCCACCGCCTGTTGCCAGGCCGTGTACAGACGATCCCGCGTTTCCACCGCCATATTGGGAACGAAGCTCGACTGTTTGCGCCACTGGGCGGTGATGGCGTCCAATGAGGCGAAGACGCCTGTTTGCAGACCGGCAAGGTAAGCCGCGCCCAGGGCTGTCGTCTCGGTGGTGACGGGCCGGTCGACTGCGACGTCCAGAATGTCCGACAGGAACTGCATCAGCCAATCGTTTTCGGCCATGCCGCCGTCGACCCGCAAAACGTCAAGGGACAGTTTGCCGCTATCCGCAAAAGCCGTGGTGGATAGTGCGTCCGCGTGCATAGCCAGCAATAAATCACGCGACTGAAAGCAGACCGCTTCCAGTCCAGCACGAACGATTTGGGCTATGCCGCTATCGCGGGTCAGGCCCAGTATGGCGCCTTTGGCCTCGGCATCCCAATACGGCGCGCCAAGGCCGGTGAAGGCCGGCACCATGATGACCCCACTGGTGGAGTCCAGGCTTTTGGCCAGGGCCTCGGATTCGGGCGCCGCGTCGATGAGTTGCAGGCCGTCGCGCAGCCATTGCAAGGCGGCCCCGGCGACGAAAATACTGCCTTCCAAGGCATAGGTCGTCTGGTCACCCAGGCGATAGGCCACGGTGGTCAACATACGGTTCTGCGAGGTGACGGCCTGCGCGCCGGTGTTCAGCATGACGAAGCAACCGGTGCCATAGGTTGATTTGATCATACCTGGCGCGAAGCAGGCTTGTCCGATCGCGGCCGCCTGTTGGTCCCCGGCCATGCCGGTGATGGCGATGGGTGACTCGAACAAATCCTTCGCGGTATGTCCGAAATCGGCGGCACAATCGTACACCGCGGGCAACAGGTTCATGGGAATATTGAACAGTTGGCACAGTTCTTCGTCCCAGCATTGCCGATGAATATCGAACAGCATTGTGCGGGATGCGTTGGTGGCGTCGGTGGCGTGGCTGGCGCCGCCGGTCAGGTTCCACAGCAACCAGGTGTCGATGGTGCCAAACGCTAGTTCCCCTGCCTCGGCTGCGGCCCGGGCCCCATCAATATTATCCAGCAGCCAGGCGATCTTGGTGGCTGAAAAATAGGGGTCGACGATCAGGCCGGTCCGAGCCTGGATCAACTGGTCATCTCCGCTTCGCCGCAGACGCTCGCAATGGGCGGCGGTGCGCCGGTCCTGCCAGACGATCGCATTGTGGATCGGAAGCGAAGTATCCCGGCGCCAAATCACAGTGGTTTCCCGTTGATTGGCAATGCCGACGCCGGTGATTTGCCCCGCGCCGACCCCGCCATCGGCCAGGGCCGCCTGGGCGGTGGCAAGGGTATCGCGCCAAATGCGTCGGGCGTCATGTTCGACCAAGCCAGGTCCCGGAAAAATCTGCGGCAGTTCCCGCTGTGCGCTGGCCCGCGCGACCCCGTCGCCATCGAACAAAATTGCCCGGCTGGAAGTGGTGCCTTGATCCAAGGCGAGAATGTAGTGGTCCTTGCTCATTTGCCCTGTTTCCGTCGTTTCAGCGCTTGTTCCGCGGCTATCTTCAGATCCTGGGCCCGCAGCCAGCCCGGCGTACCCTTGGCCAGGGACCGTTCTGCCCGCGCCGCCTGACCTGCGGCGTCGCGAAACTTGCCCAGCAACATGTAACGTTCCGCGGTTGCCAGTGCCGCCAGGCCGATTTTCCCAAGGCGGCCATGTGCCATGCCCAACCAGCGCCAGGCGGATGGATTGCCGGGCGCCAGTTGCACGGCGCGACGCATATTGGTAATCGCCGCTTCGACATAGCGATCATGCTCGACGGAAATCTGGGCCTGGCCCAAGCCTATTCGCAATAAAGCTTCATTGGGCCGCAAGTCCACCGACCGTTGATAAGGCGCAATGGCTGCTTCCGGATTGCCGCTTTCAAACAGGATCTGGCCGTGAAATTCGTGAAAATAGGGGTCCTGGGGGTGTTCCGCCAACAGCCCCTCAATCAGGGCCAGCGCTCTATCGGTTTCCCGCTTTTTGTGCCTGGCGATAGACCGTGCGTAACGGCTCGCCAGGCTATCGTCGTCAAGTGGATACTTGCGGAAGGTGATTGTCGGCGAACGCAGGAAAGCGATCAGCTTGGCCCGCATCCGACTATGCCGTTCGACAAATTCCGGCCTTTCCGCCGCGTTGGAATTGGCCGAACGCGCCACATGGGCCCGGATCGTGTCGATCCGATCGCGGGTCAGAGGATGAGTCCGGACATAGGGATCCTGGCTGGCGCTCAGCAGGGCTTCCTGGTCGCCCAGCTTGTCAAAGAACGCGAGCATACCGCCGGCGGACTGCCCGGTCTGATCCAGCATGGTCAGCGCCGCCTGATCCGCCGAACTTTCCTGGACACGGCTGTACTTCAGAAAGGAACGCTGCGCTACCTGGGCCCCACCCGCGATGATAGCTTGCCCCGCCCCGCCCTGGCCGGCGACCGCGGCGGCGGCGCCCAAGACAAATGATACGATCGATTGTGCGGACGCGTTGCGCAGGGCGTCCTGGGAACGGGCCAGGTGGCCGCCGGTTATGTGGCCGGTTTCATGGGCGATTACACCGATCACTTGATTGGCGTTGTCCGAGGCGATCAGCAGGCCGGTATTGAGGAATATCTTTTGGCCACCGGCGACAAATGCGTTGAGCGCCGGATCGTTGATCAAGTATACCTGCACCGCGGATGGTTCTAATCCTGCTGCGGCGAATAGTGGTTTGCCGAACAGACGAATGGTATCCTCGATTTCCGCATCGCGGATAAAGCTGAACGTCCGCGCCTGGGCAGGCTCGCGCAGGACCAAAAGCGTCAAGATAGGAAGTAACAAAATTCCGATTATGTATCGCAAGCGCACGGCCTCATATTCTAACCACGATCAAACTAGGTTCGGCATACGGTGCCGTCAACGCAAGGCTATGCTGGCCTCGCTCTTGGTCCTTGGAGCGTGTGGCGGACCGGCGCCAAAGGTTGGGGAAATTGGCGCAATTGAGGGATTCCTGGGTGCCGCCGTAGTTGAAGAACCGCGGGCCGCCCTGATGGCCCGGGACGTTCTATCGGCAGGCGGTACTGCCGCCGATGCGGCAACAGCAGCCTTTTTTACCATGACCGTGACCTATCCTGTTGCTGTCGGATTGGGTGGCGGCGGGATCTGCCTACATTACGATCATCGCAGCAACAAGACAGAGACTCTGGATTTTAGGGCGGCGGCGGCGCCGGCCGGCGGTACTATTGCGGTGCCGGGGACGCTGCGGGGGATGGCCCTGTTGCACAGCCGCTATGGCCGTTTGCCGTGGACGAAATTGGTGGCGCCCGCGGAAACCATGGCCCGCTTTGGCCATCAAATCAGCCGCGCCCTGGCGACGCGACTAGGGCCGCAGGCGGAACGGCTGCGGCGCGACACGACGGCTGCGGCGCTGTTTCTGCATGCTGACGGCACGGCGCCGGCCGAGGCGGAAAATCTGCTCCAAGTCGAATTGGCCTCGATCCTGACCCGAATACGGACCCGTGGGGTCGGCGATTTATACGGCGGCGAGTCGGGCCGGCAGTTGCTGCGGGCCAGTACCGCGCACGGCGGCAAGGTCACGATCGCCGACTTGCGCGGTTATCGCGCAGTTTGGCGAGAAACGGCCCGAAGGCCCATTGGCAATAATGTGCTGCATCATCCAATACTTGATTCGGGAGATAATCCGGCGTTCGAGTTGACCTCCCTGCTGCAAGAAGAATCCATGACCGAAGCCGCCACCCAGACCTTCGAGCAGGGCGATGTGGCACTAGACCTCGACAGGGGCGAGGCGGCCATTGTGGTCGGCGACAGCTTTGGCTCGGCTGTCGCCTGCGTCTACTATATGAACGGCGCCTTCGGCAGCGGTGTCATGGTGCGTGACCTGGGTATCTTCCTGGCGTCCAGCCCCGCCGACCGCTGGCGCGGTTATCCCTTGCCCTTGCTGGGGGTCAATGAACATGTACACCAGACAGTGATGGCTGCGGCCGGCGCCGGGGGACCGGCTGGCGGGATGGCGGCGGCGGCGGTTAGCGTTGCGGTGATGGTGAACGGCAGCAGCCTGGCCCAGGCCATGGCCGCGCCTAGGCTTCCAGCACCGGGCAAAAGTACGGGCCGGGTACAGGCGTTGTGGTGCCCAAAGGGCAGTCGCGATGGCCCGGAAAGCTGTCAGTTCGCCTCTGATGCTAGGGGCTTTGGCTTGGCCGCATTCGATAAATTTTGAGGCTGTCATGAAAATCTCTCAACGCGGCGCCATTCCGGCCTTTATCGTGATGGATGTGATGAAAGCCGCGGCCGATCACGAAAACGCGGGTGACCGGGTATTGCACATGGAAGTCGGCCAGCCGTCAACACCGGCGCCAAGGGGCGTGGTGGCGGCGGCGAAACAGGCCCTGGACGACAATGTTTTAGGCTATACCCTGGCCATGGGGATAGAGCCGTTGCGCGCGCGCATCAGCCAGCACTACCAGGATTTTTACGGCGTCGCGGTGCCGAGCGAACGAATTTGCGTCACGACCGGGTCGTCGGGCGCGTTCCTGCTGACATTCCTGGCAGCTTTTGATCCAGGCGACAAAGTCGCCATCCTGCGTCCGGGCTATCCCTGTTACCGAAATATTCTCGGCGCCCTGGATATTCAGCCGGTGGAAGTGCCGGTCGGGCCGGAGAACCGCTTTCAGCCCACGCTGGAGGCGTTGGAGGCGGCGGGAGGCCGCGCCTTGGACGGTTTGCTGATTGCCTCGCCGGCCAATCCAACCGGGTCCATGTTGCGCGGGGACGAGCTGCGGCAAATCCTGGATTATTGCCGTGCCAATGAAATTCGCTATATTTCGGACGAGATCTATCACGGGATCACCTATGGCGAGCCGGCGGCAACCGCGGCTGCCCTCGATTCCAATGCCGTGGTCATCAATTCGTTCTCAAAATATTTTTCCATGACCGGTTGGCGGTTGGGCTGGATGGTCCTGCCCGAGGAGATGATCCGTCCGGTTGAGCGGTTGGCCCAGAACCTTTTTATTTCCGCCCCCAGTCTAGCCCAGCATGCCGCCACCGCCGCCTTTGATTGCGGTCAGGAACTGGACGCCAATGTGGCGCGTTATGCCCGCAACCGGGAACTATTGCTGGCAGAATTGCCCAAGGCCGGCCTGGACCAATTGGCCCCTGCTGACGGTGCCTTTTACATCTATGCCGACGTTCGCAAATTCACCAACGATGCGGTTGCCTTCTGCGCCGAATTATTGGAACAAACGGGTGTGGCAGCAACACCGGGTAATGATTTTGATCCCGTTGACGGGGCATCCTATATCCGCTTTTCTTTCGCCGGTTCGACCGAGGAAATGGCCGAAGCCTGCCGACGTCTGAACAAGTGGCTGGCCCGGTAATGCCGGTCAAACCGGAAAAATACTAGAACAGCCGGCCCTTTTGCCACCAGCCGCGCCGCTTTGGTTTGACGTCGCTATCGGCGTCTATTGCGTCGGTTTCGACGGTCACCGTTTCGGGTTCTTCGGTATCCACCTGAACAACGGCGTCGCCTGCATTTTCAACCGGCGTCACCTCTATAACCTCTGCAACAATGACCGGGTCCGGTACAATCGGCTCCTGCATCATTGGTTCCGCCGGTACAGGTTCGGGCGCCGGGCGTTCACTTCCCGATTGGGCCGCATCGTTGGCAGGCGCATCGTTTGAGGCGTCGCCATCGGTTTCCGGCCCGGCGGGAGGCTCGTTCATTAACACCCCCGATGCCGCGAAGCCAATTGGAGCCGCCGGTTCGCGTATTTCCGCAGCCTCGTTGTTCGCATCGCCGTTTGTTTCGATGTTGCCTTTATCCGCAGCTTGATCGGTTGGTTCACCATTGCTCCGACGCCGACGCCCGCCACGGCGGCCACGCCGACGCCGCCGCGTCTTCTCTTCGCCGTCGCCTCCGGCGTCGTCGGATCCATTTTCGCCGGTTTGCCGGCTGCCCTGCCTGCCGTTAGCCTCGACATCGGCACCGGCATCGGCATCGGCATCAGCATCGACATCGGCGGTGGTCGTGCTGGGTTCGATGCTATCGCCGTTTTCCCCGCTCTTCCTCTCCTCGCCACGGTTCCGAGACCGGCGGCGCCGTCGCGGGCGCCTTTCCCGGGTTTTCTCGCCGCTCTCTTCATCGTCGGCTGCCGTCTCGGCAATTGTATTGGCCGCGTCATCGTCATCATCGTCGTCGACCGACGCCACCTGCAGGGCCGCTGTTCGCCGCCGTTCAGATTCTATTTCTTCGACCTCTTCCGCCGTGCGGGTTTGATCAATGGTCACGCGGCATTCAGGTGCCACCAAGGTCTCGTCACCTAAAATATAGACCTGCATGCCGTACCGTTGTTGGATCTCCGCCAGATGGTCACGCTTCTGGTTCAACAGATACAGCGCCACTTCCGCCGGGGCGTGCACTGTCAGTTGGGCGGCGCGGCCCCTGATGCCCTCTTCCTCAATCGACCGCAGGACATGCAGAGACGTTGATTCCGTGGTGCGCACAAAGCCTGTACCGCCACAAATTTCGCAGGCCTTCGTGGAGGCTTCGAACAGGCTGGGGCGCAACCGTTGGCGTGACAATTCCATCAGCCCAAATGACGATATACGGCCGACCTGAATTCGCGCCCGATCATCCTTTAAAGCTTCTTTCATGCGACGCTCAACCGCACGGTTGTTGCGATTCTCGTCCATATCGATGAAATCTATTACGACCAGACCGGCCAGATCCCGCAGACGCAATTGCCGGCCTATTTCCTCCGACGCCTCCAGATTGGTCTTTAGGGCGGTTTCTTCGATATTCCGCTCCTTAGTGGACCGGCCTGAGTTCACGTCGACGGCGACCAAGGCTTCGGTCTGGGCCAATACCAGATAACCACCGGATTTCAGCTGCACCACGTTGGAATGCATGCTGTCCAATTGCTGTTCCACCTGATAACGGTGGAACAACGGGATGCGGTCGCGATAGGGCTGAACCTTTTTTGCATGCGAGGGCATCAGCATGCGCATGAAATCCTTGGCGACTCGATAGCCGTCTTCTCCATCGACCAGGATTTCGTCAATGTCCTTGGCATACATATCGCGGATCGCGCGCTTTATCAGGTCAGCCTCTTCATAGACCACAGTCGGCGCGGTCGAATCCAGGGTCAGATCCCGCACACTGTTCCAAAGCCGCAGCAAATACTCAAAATCACGGCGGATTTCCGCCTTTGTGCGGTTCTGACCTGCGGTCCGGACGATAACGCCCATGCCCTCGGGCACGTCCAGGTCGCTGACTATGCTTTTTAATTTGCGCCGCGAGGTCTGGTTGGCGATCTTACGGCTTATGCCACCGCCCCGCGCCGTATTGGGCATCAGAACGCAATAACGGCCGGCCAGGGACAGATAGGTGGTCAACGCAGCGCCTTTGTTGCCACGTTCTTCCTTGACGACCTGGATCAGCAAAATTTGCCGACGCTTAATTACCTCTTGAATCTTATAGCTGCGCCGGCTGCGGCCGCGGGGCCGAGGCACCTCGTCCATGGCGTCGACTGTTCCGGTTTCCTGGCTTTCCTCGGGACGACCGCCGTCGCCGTCATCATTTTGATCGTCGTCAACAAGCGCTGCTTCGGCATCGCCGTTGAATTCCCCGTCAGGCATGCCATCCGCCGCATTATCGACAACAGCATCGACATCGACATCGTCGACATCGACATCGTCAGCATCGTCGCCGTTGTCGTCTACGCGATCCTCCAACTCCGCCTGACGGGCAGCCTGTTCGGCTTCGTCAAGCAGTAGCGCCTCGCGGTCAGCCACCGGGATTTGGTAATAATCCGGGTGAATTTCGTTGAAAGACAGAAATCCATGGCGATTACCGCCATAATCCACGAAGGCCGCCTGCAACGAGGGTTCGACCCTGGTCACCTTGGCCAGATAAATATTGCCTTTAAGTTGTCGTTTGGTGGCGGTTTCAAAATCGAAATCTGCCAACCGCTTTCCATCAACAACGACGATGCGGGTTTCTTCCGCATGCGTCGCGTCAACCAACATACGCGTCGTCATATTTGCCATGCCCGCAGCCAGCCGACATAGCCATGCCAGATACCGCGGTCCCTAATTATAGCGAAGCCGGTAATGGGGATTTCAACCCGTCAAACGGCGCGGCCCAAGATTGCGGTCTCAACATTCTTGCCTTGATTTTCAACGCAGAACAAGTATGCCGCATTGACACCATGGGCCGACCAGGACGGGGATCCTTCTACCATCACCCGATCGGCATACCGCCGAATCTGGCTTCGAATTCACCTATCCAATCCGTCTATCCAACCGCGTAACAGCGTTGGTCTGGAACCTGCGGCGACCGATAAAATTTTGGCGCCGGAACAACTCAGCCTTTCGCTGCCACGCTTTCGCTGGCTATGAACATCCAGCGAAACGGTGACGGAACTTATACACAATCACCATGATATACGCTTAATCTTGGTTTTCTCAAAGAGAAATACGGCCAAGCGACAATTACTTCAATAAATTCACCTTCCTCCCTGGCCGCAGATAGCAATTCATGGTGACATTAGATATTGTGGTTCAGCGATTCGCAGCTACTAAATATTGGATGTTTGGTAATATACGCTCTTACTTGATTTTGCTTGCAGGCCTGTGCTGCGCGCTGTCGCAAAGCGCCTGGGCGGAAACTATTGCCCGCGACATCAGAATCGGCGTGCACGAAGGCAGGACCCGGTTCGTGCTTGATCTGTCCGCGCCTGTCAGCTTTCAGGTATTCGCGTTGGCCGATCCTTACCGCATCGTTTTGGATTTACCCGATATCGGCTGGCAGGTTCCCGCCGGTACCGCTCGGCGCAAGGGCGGCCTGATCGCGGGCCTGCGCTATGGCCATTTTCGACGGGGCAACGCGCGCGTTGTGTTGGATTTGAACGGCCCAGGTGTGGTCGGCAAGTCGTTCCTGTTGCCGGCAGCGAAAGGATATGGCCCACGCCTCGTTATCGACATTAAACCGGCCTCGCGCCAGGCCTTTATGGCGTCTCGTAAGCCGCCTCCCGTATGGGACACAGGTCGGAGCGATAGGGCGCCAACGCCGAAACGGAAACGGCAACCAACACAAATGCCTTTGGTCATGATTGATCCCGGCCATGGCGGCGTGGATCCAGGGGCCATCGGTATCAGTGGTACTTTTGAAAAAGGCGTAACCCTGCGCATGGCGCGGCAGATCCGCAAAGCGATTTCTGCCCTTGGCCGGCAGCGGGTTCGTCTGACCCGTGACAGGGATGTGTTCATTTCTCTGCGCCGGCGGGTGGCCGTGGCCCGGGCCGCGGGGGCGGATTTGTTTGTTTCCATCCACGCGGATTCGATAGCCAACAAAAGGGTCCGCGGCGGCGGTATCTATACATTGTCGGAAAAATCGTCCGACAGGGAATCCGCTGCGTTGGCGGCCAAGGAGAACCGCGCCGATGTGATCGCCGGCGTGAACTTGACCGGCCATGATGATCAGGTTGCCTCGATCTTGATCGATCTGACCCAGCGCGAGACGATGAATTATTCAGCCCAGTTTGCAACTGCCCTGGTGCCGGAACTGAAACAACTTATCCATATGCGGCGCAAACCTCACCGTTTCGCCGGGTTCCGGGTTCTAAAAGCGCCGGATGTGCCGTCGGTGCTGATCGAACTGGGATATCTTTCGAACCGCCGGGACGAAAGGATGCTGACCAACGCCACCTCCCGGGCCGCCATTGCCAAAGCCATCGCGCGGGCGGTGGATAACTACTTCAAGGCCCAGAAATCATAGCCGAAGCGTATAGTTTCTGGCATTTTGCCCGGGGATAAACCCAAACCAAGGATAGGGCGTCACGCATGAGCGACAAAGATCTGTTGGAGATTTCGCCACTAGGCATGCATTGGCCCTGCCAGGATCCGTTTTTGTTTTGTGCCCATCACAACGATGCCTATCCGCCCGGCGACGAGCATATGGCCCCGGCCACCTCTCTGGCGGGGCGCTCAATCGGCCAGGACTTCAGCGGCAAGAATGGCTGGAGTATGTATCATGGCGATAAAGTACCCGGTTTTCCACAACATCCCCATCGCGGGTTCGAAACCGTGACCCTGGCCCGCCGAGGATATATTGATCACGCCGATTCCATGGGCGCTTGTGCCCGGTTTGGCGAAGGCGATCTGCAATGGATGACGGCCGGCCGCGGCATTGTGCATTCGGAAATGTTTCCCTTGCGGCAACAGGATCGGGGAAACCAAACGGAGTTGTTTCAAATATGGCTCAATCTGCCGGCCAAGGACAAGATGGTGGAATCTCATTTTTCGATGTTCTGGCAGGACAGCATCCCAAGTTTGACCACCGCTGATGCCGCCGGCCGGGAAACCACAGTGGTCAGCTATTGCGGCGCCCTGGACGATGGCCGCCTGCCACCTTCGCCTCCGCCCTATTCATGGGCCGCGGACAAGGACAATGGCGTTACAATCTGGATCGTCAAAATGGCGGCCGGGGCCAGTTGGACACTGCCGGGGGTGGATCCGCGATGTAACCGACGATTGTTCTTTTTCCACGGTGGCAGCCTGCGAATGGGCCGTCACCAAGTCGCGGTGGGGCATGGTGTCACCTGGGCGGCGGACGCTAAGGTGGAAATTCAGAATGGACCGCAGAACGCCGAAATTTTGCTTTTGCAGGGACGGCCCATTGGCGAGCCGGTGGCGCAACACGGACCTTTCGTGATGAACAGCCGGGAGGAATTGCAACAAGCCTTCGCGGATTTCCAGCGCACCGGATTTGGCGGCTGGCAATGGCCCGCCCACGGACCCGTGCATACGCGAGAGACCGGGCGGTTCGCCAAATACCCTGATGGCCGCGTTGAGAAAGCCGGGCCGACCGACGCGGATTAATGGGCTGCGCGCGCCGTGGCTCTGGATCAGGCGCACCGCGCCGCACCTTGCGGTTGAGAAACCATCATGGTCGATCCGGATTGTGCCGTGACACGATGCCACGAAGCTGACACATTATGCCCCTAAAGGCAGTGATCTTGAATTTTAAGGAGGGCCAGTACGGCGTTTCTGGAAACATGTGAGGATCAGGCAGGACGATCGACAAAGAGGCTTGATTTGCGACCTCAGAGAGGCGTTTCGACAGCAGAATGATACGGTTTTTGGCGCTATTTTTCTCTTTTGTCCTCTTGCTGGTGGTGGTGGCGGGCGGCGGCGGCTTGTACGTGCTGTGGCGTTATGGCCGGGATTTGCCGGATTACAGCCAACTGGCCGACTACCGCCCGCCGGTGATGAGCCGTGTTCATGCGGGCGATGGTACCTTGATTGCCGAATTCGCCCATCAGCGCCGGCTGTTCGTGCCTATTGCCGCAATGCCGCGCCGGGTTATCCAGGCCTTCCTCTCAGCTGAGGACAAGACTTTCTATAGCCATCCAGGCATCGACTTTGCCGGCATTGCCTCTGCGCTAATCCGCAATATCCGCAATTTTGGCGCAAATCGCCGTCCGGTGGGTGCCTCAACAATAACGCAGCAGGTGGCGAAAAACTTCCTCTTAACCAACGAAGTTTCCCTGGCCCGCAAAATCAAGGAAATGATTCTGGCTTTTCGCATCGAACATGCTTTTTCCAAGGACCGGATACTGGAATTGTATCTGAACGAAATTTATCTTGGCCTGGGCAGTTATGGCGTGGCCGCCGCCGCCCTGAACTATTTCGATAAGTCCTTGGATGAGCTCAGCCTGGAAGAAACCGCCTACTTGGCGGCGTTGCCCAAAGGTCCGAATAATTATCATCCCATTCGCCACCGCAAAGCGGCCCAGTCGCGGCGGAATTTGATCTTGAGCCGCATGCAGGACAACGGGGTTATCAGCGCGTTGGAAGCGGAACGGGCATCAGCCTATCCCCTGTTGATGCGGCGGCCGAATGCGACAAGGATTCTGGAGGCGGGCTATTTTGCCGAGGAAGTGCGCCGGGACTTGTTGCAACGCTATGGTGAAGACCACTTGTATGAGGGCGGTTTGTCGGTCCGCACCACGTTGGAGCCGGCTCTGCAGGCTGTTGCCGACGCCAGCCTGCGTGCCGGTCTGCTGGCCTATGACCGCCGCCACGGGTGGCGCGGGCCATTGGACCGGATAAAGGCTAGTCGGACCATCGGCCTGGAAAACTGGATGGCCGCCCTGGCCAACGTGCCGATCCCGCCGGCCATTGGCACCTGGTACATGGCCGTGGTGCTGGCGCTGGACAATGATCGGGCCCAGATCGGTTTTTCCAATGGAGTGGAAGGACAGATATTTTTGCCGCACCTTTCTTGGGCCCGGCGATGGCGCAAGGGCGAAACCTTGGGCCCACGGGTTCGCCGGCCAGCAGATGTGCTGTCAGTAGGCGATGTGGTCGCGGTCACCGCAGTGCCGAAAGACGCCGCCGACTATCAACCTGGCAGCTACGATCTGCAACAAATCCCGGCTATCAACGGCGCCTTGGTAGCCATGGATCCTCATACCGGCCGGGTCCTGGCAATGTCCGGGGGGTATGCCTATCGGGCCTCGCAATTTAACCGCGCCACCCAGGCGCTGCGCCAGCCTGGATCCGCCTTCAAGCCAATTGTCTATGCGGCCGCCCTGGAGAACGGTTTCACGCCGTCATCCATGGTGCTGGACGCCCCTTTTGTGGTCGACGCCGGTCCCGGCCAGGGTAAATGGAAGCCGGCGAACTATACCAAACGCTTCTACGGGCCTTCGACCTTGCGTCTGGGTATCGAGAAGTCGCGTAACCTGATGACCGTCCGCCTGGCCAACTATATTGGCATGAAGGTGGTGGTGGATTACGCCAGTCGGTTTGGCGTAATGTCCGATATGCCCGCCCTTTTGCCCATGTCTCTTGGGGCGGGCGAAACCACCCTGCTACGATTGACCACGGCCTACGCGATGCTGGTCAATGGCGGCAAGAGGGTCGTCCCGGCGTTGATTGACCGCATTCAGGATCGCCGGGGGCAGACGGTTTTTCGTCATGATAAACGGGACTGCCCGGGCTGTCTGAGCAGTGGCTGGCGCGATCAAACAGTGCCGGTCATTCCCGATCCAAGGGCCCAGATCATCCAGAAGGGCACCGCCTATCAGGTGACTTCGATGTTGGAAGGGGTGGTGCAGCGGGGCACGGGGCGGCGCATCAGGGCGGTCGGAAAACCCTTGGCGGGCAAAACCGGAACAACCAATAAAAGCCGTGATACCTGGTTCATCGGTTTCTCCACGGACCTGGCGGTTGGCGTCTATGTTGGTTTTGACAATCCGCGCAGTTTGGGCCGGCGCGAGACCGGCAGCTCGGTCGCAGTGCCGGTGTTTCGTGACTTCATGGCCCAGGCGTTGGCCAATCAACCCGCCATTCCCTTTCGAATACCGCCCGGCATTCAATTGGTCCGGATTGCGGGCAATACCGGTCTGCCGGCCGGGCCCGACGACCAGCAGGTGGTGCTGGAAGCCTTCAAACCCGGCACCATACCAAAAAGATCAGGACCAGTGCTTGACGGCACCCAGGCCAAGGCGGCAATTAGCGGGGGCAAGCGGGCCGGCACGGGCGGCCTCTACTAGAACTACTGGACCCCTACAGTCCCACCTTTTGCGTCTTGTCAGTACCGGAGAAATTTCATGCGCGCCGAGAACCAAGCCAATATCGACGAGATCGGCCAGAATCTGGCCCTTCTAAGGAGGCATCTTTGACTGGGATGCCTCCCTGAAACGTCTGGATGAACTCAACAAGTTGATCGAAGATCCCAGTCTTTGGGATGATGCCGGGCGGGCGCAAAAACTGATGCGCGAACGGACCAACCTGGACAATGGCATAACCGGCTTGCGTGCATTGCAAGGGGAGTTATCCGACGCGATCGAGTTGATAGACCTGGGGGAGCTTGAAGGCGACACAGAGATCGTAACCGAGGCCGAGGCACAACTGAGCGAGCTATGCGACCGAGCCAGGCGGCTGCGCTTGGAATCCATGCTGTCGGGCGAGGCGGATGGCAACAATTGCTATGTGGAAATACATGCTGGCGCCGGTGGCACCGAATCCCAGGACTGGGCCGAAATGTTGTTGCGCATGTACAGCCGCTGGAGCGACCAGCGGAAGTTTAAAAGCGAATTGGTCGAGGCCAGCGCCGGCGAAGAGGCGGGGCTGAAGTCGGCTACGCTGCATGTGCGTGGCTCGGATGCCTATGGCTGGATGAAAACAGAAAGCGGGGTGCACCGTTTGGTTCGCATCTCGCCGTTTGATTCCGCGTCGCGGCGACATACCTCCTTCGCCTCTGTCTGGATCTACCCGGAAATCGATGACGATATCGAGATCGAGATCAATGACGGTGATTTGCGGGTCGATACATACCGCGCCTCGGGCGCCGGCGGCCAGCATGTGAACCGGACGGACAGTGCCGTCCGAATTACCCACGAGCCGACCGGGATCGTCGTGCAATGCCAGGCCGAACGCTCCCAGCATAAGAATCGCGCTGCGGCTATGAAGATGTTGAAAGCGCGCCTGTATGAATCTGAATTACAGAAGCGAGAGGCCGAAAAACAGGCCATCGAGGATCAAAAAACGGACATCGGTTGGGGCCACCAAATCCGCAGTTACGTTTTGCAACCCTATCAAATGGTCAAGGATCTGCGTACCGGCTTGGAACGGGGTGACGCCCAGCGGGTGTTGGATGGCGATCTGGACCGCTTCATGGAAGCCTCGCTGGCGGCCCGGTTAGGCGGCGATGATCCGAATGTCAAAGGCGAGGGCTAGAGCAATTCCGGGCTATTGTGAGTCATTTGATGGTGACCCTAAGCCATTCGGGTAGGCGCGTCGCGTAGCGCGATGTGGTTCATCGGGCAAGCGGCGCCCAGAGCCTTGGGCATCCGAATGACTTAGGATCGCCACCGAAGGCCGCCCACCAAGGCCCCGTGGCGGCGTTGCGGTTCTTGGTCGATGTCCCCCACATCGACCGGCAAACCGCGCCTACCCACGGGGCCTTGGCGGACGGTCAGATGCCCCAGAATAGCCCGGAAATGCTCTAGACAATTCCCGACATCCTCTAATTGAACTGACGGCACCCCGGGTGCCGGGTACTTTCCCCTAAAACAGATAAAGTTCAAATGCGGCCGAGGCCTTTGAAACGAAGACATGGTGCCGATTGCTTAAGCGCGTTGGGGCTCTAACCGGCTGGAATGTGTATCAGTTTCCAGACGCAGTTTTGGCGATTGTCTTACCGGCGCCATCTTGCACGGGGCTGGTCCGGGCGGCGTCGGGATTGCGGGACTGTGCCGCCTCTACCTTTGCGGTTGACGCCGTAACCACAACTGAAGCCGTAGGTGCTGTTGCGGCCTTAGTCTGTGGCGTCTGTGCGCTGGCCGGGACAGTTTCGTTTCGCCGGCAATGGCCTTCCAGGAAGGCGCCGGCTTCCACTGTCAGGGTATTGTGCAGAATATCACCACTTACCTGGGCCGTTTTGGTCAGATGCACACTTCCGCCCTTAATCCGGCCGGTTATTCGGCCCTTGATCACGACTTCGTCTGCTTCGATTTGGCCAATGACGACGGCTTTTTCACCAATCATCAACTTGCCGCAAATGACATCACCTTCCACGGCTCCGTCCAATTGCACCTCACCGGAAGTTTTTATATTACCTGTAAGCTCCAGATCCGAGGAGATTAACGACGGCGCGGCACGGGTTGTCGCCGCTGCTGCCTTGGTCTTATCAGCCTTTGAAAACATATTTCCCCGCTTTCAGAAACAATTTCGGATTCAGCGGTTTGCCGTCATACACAACCTCGTAGTGAACATGGGTACCGGTACTACGGCCACTGCTGCCCATCAATCCGATTTTATGGCGAAAGTCCACCTTCTGACCGCGTTTGACCAGAATTTTATGCAGATGGCCATATCGTGTACGCAGACCCAGGCCATGGTCGATTTCCACCAGACGGCCATAGGGGCCTTTCCAGCCGACGTAGGTCACCACGCCTGGCGATGTGGCATAAATGCTGGTGCGCTTCACCCCGGCGAGATCTATGCCGGCATGATAGGCCATCTTTCGCGTGAAGGGATCTCGGCGTTTGCCAAATCTGGAAGAGACGGAAAAATTGTCCACGGGCGGTGCGATCGGCAACCGTTCCAGTACGGCGTTTAGGGCGGTCCAGCGCGACAGACGGATTTCCAGTTGGCCCAAAGAGGCGTGTAAGGGCGAGGATTGTAAAAGCGTCCATTCACCCGCGTGGACCTTTTCGTCCTCCGAGGCAAGCAAGGGTCCGCCAACCCCAATTTGCTTGTAATCTACCCGATCCAGCAATTTTTCCAAGTTCAGGCCAGTGAGTTGAACAACCGTTTCCAGTTCTAAAATGTTGGCATCGGTGCGATAGTGGATATTACGGACCAGATCACTTTGCGCTGTTTGTAACGTTTTCAGGCGGCTTTCCAGGTTGGCAATTCGATCATTCAAGGTCTGGTTGGCGGAAAAGGCACGATCGCGCTGGTCGGTAAGCCGCGCCACCATGGTTTCACTATTATTCAGGTTGGACTGTAAATGATGCTGGGCCCTTTCCAGACCCAATACGTTATTCTTCATCATGCCCAAATTATTGGCCAGGGCCTTGCGCTCCTGTTGCATCTGGACGCGGCGCATTTCCGTTGTGGACAGTTGATTTGTAATCTGGCTTAAATTCGATTGAAGATCATTGGACTGGTCCACGCTTCGGCGCAGGTTGTTTTCCAACGCGGCAAGCTGCGTTTGTAGTTTCGCGCTTTGGTTCAGGGCCAAATCACGCTGGTCACGGGTCTGGCGCAATTCGCGCAGCAGCTCCGTCCGTACCCGATCCAGATTGGCGCGTTGTCGCAGGACGTCGCCCAGAATTTTCTGATTGTATTCCAGATTTACGGTAATTTTCCGGTATCGGTTTTCGACGGCGCGCAAATCCGCGTTCAAAAGTTCCTGCGCCCCGACCATGTGGGCGATATGATCATCTTTATCGGCTAGGATACCCTCATGGCGATACAGGCCGGCGCTGGCGTAGGTCAGCCAACCCGCTAACATAAGACAGGCCAGGCTGAGGCTAATTTGGCTTCGCTGCCCAAGCGTGACAAAGCTGATATTGCCACGGCTACGGAGAATTATCTGCCGTTCCGGATAGCATCGATCCAACAGCCGCTTGCCGACGATAGTAAGGCCCTCACTCATGCGTCGATCTTTCTCCAATACAATTACCTACGCGGGACCCGAAAATTTTTGCCATTGCATCCGATCCAAACAGGCAATGCAATGAAAAACACCCTAAAATGACCCGGTCCCGGCCGGAAAAACCGTTCACGTCTTACCTTCACGGCAAATAGGTCTCCGGTCCATTCACATCATTCAAGCATCAGATTGATAATAAATCGTTGTCATGCCGGCCTGGCTTCTGGCCGCGTGATTGAAAGGTGGTTTCAGAACGCCTTTGCAATGTTTGCCCACGAGATCGCGCCAATGGTCAACCGGGTTCACACCCAGCCGTCGGCAGGACCATTCGAACCAGCGGCGCCCCAGGGCAACATGGTTGATTTCTTCTTCATAAATCAATTGCAATATATTGGCCGATCGCAGGTCACCGGCATTGCTTAGTTTGTCTACCATGGCAGGGGTTACGTCCAGGCCGCGGGCTTCCAGCAGCATAGGGACAACGGCAAGACGGGCGGTCAAATCACCCGTGGTATTTTCCGCGGCCCGCCACAAACCGTCATGAGCGGGCAAATCACCATACGCGGCCTGCAACTCGGCCAGACGCGCCGCAAGCAAAGTGAAATGCCGGCCCTCATCCGCCGCGACACTGATCCAGTCGTCATAGAAGGTGCGCGGCAAATCGGGGCTCGCAAAGCGCGCGATTAAATCCCAGGCCAGGTCCACCGCGTTCAATTCGATGTGGGCAATGGCATGCAATAATGCCGTGCGGCCCCGCTGGCCAGAGGTGGAACGCCGCGGCATATCCCGCGGCCAGCGTAGTTCCGGGTACGCGGGCCGTGCCGGGCGCAACGGCGGCTGGCAGACACCAATGTGGCAGATTGTGCCAGCGCGCCAAGCCTCGGCGACCGCGGCGCCCGCCGCGATCTTGGCCGTCGGATCAGCTTCCTGCAAAACTGCGCAGGCCAGGGCGCACAAATTAGTTGCCGTCGTCATGGGTAGTTCACCAAGCATATTTCATACTTCATCTTGTCAGACCGTGGATGCTGATTTTCTGTGGTTTGGCGCTTTGCGCGTGGAGCGGCAGCATTTTAACCACGTTTGCTCAGGAAGACTTAAGACAACTCATGGAATATCCAGAGATTGATGAAAATGTATCGTTAACACCCGCGCCGTCAGAAGGCGTGAGGAGAGTCACGGGGTTATACCATAATGCAGACGGTTCAATATGCCGAAGCGACAATCCTGTTGTTCGACCCAAAACTCGCTGTGCGCAGCCAGACCAGATCCATTTTAACCGTTCTTGGCTTCAAGAATTTTGTGGAGTTTCAAGGACTGGCCGATATCCGTACCGCGCTCTCTAATCAACGTGTGGACCTGGTGATCCTGGCAGTGGACAAGACGGATAACGGGGCATTGCGTCTGGTTGATGATATTCGCCGGCAGCGCTGCGGCCAGGATCCCTTCATGCCTATTCTGCTGACTGCCTGGAACAGCAACTTAAACGCTTTGCGTCCGGTCGTTGACTCCGGGGCGGATGACGTGTTGTTGCATCCATTCTCGACCGCGCAAATGGGAGAGCGGATCGATGCATTGGTGCGTTGCCGCAAGCCCTTTGTCGTCTCCGAGGATTACTTCGGCCCTGACCGCCGGACGACAGTGGCCCGTCTGGCGGGTGCGCCGCCAATCATGGTTCCCAATGCCTTGCAAGCCCGGGTTCTGGGCCAAAGCGAATTGGGCCCGACGCCGGAACGGATCGAGGAAACCTTTTTGGAATTGCGGCGGTTCAAACTGCGCAATCTTTCGCGCCGTATTTGGCACATTGCCAATAGCCTGAAAGATGCGCTGCTTGATCCGACGCTGCCCGATCGCTACGACAGCGAATTGAAAAAGTTGGGCAAATCCATCCATGTCTATCGCAAGACACTGGCGGCGGATGAATCCTCTGATATGAGAAGCCTTTGCGACGCTCTGGCAGCAGTGGTGAAAAAACAAATTGGCAAAAGGCCCGCCCGACGAGGCCTGGAACTGCTGGAGCAGAACGCGCTGGCCCTTCGCGTTGCCTCCAAACTGGAACATGATCAGTCCGTCAGCAAGGACGCTGACAATGCCGCCATCGGCAGGGAAGAGGCCAAGGTCAGTAACAAGATCAGCGACGTTGACCCCGATCTGATCCGGGCTGTTATGGGCTGAGAATTCACACAAAGCAAAACTTCCTGCCTTCGTCAGGCGCTGTGGTATAAGCTGTTGCTCACGAACAGCAACGACAGGCGGAGACGACAGCGTGGAATTGTTTGATTTAAGCGACCGGGTCGCCATCGTCACGGGGTCCAGCAAGGGCATCGGCAAGGCCATCGCCGCGCGAATGTGCCAGCATGGCGCCAAAGTCGTAATCTCTTCCCGCAAGGCTGATGCCTGTCAGGCCGTCATGGAAGAGATCAACCGCGATTATGCCGATAATGGCGGCGAGGCCATAGCCATTCCAGCCCACGTGGGCGTAGTTGATGACCTGCGTAACCTGGTTGACCGAACATTGGATAAGTGGGGCAAGATTACCACACTGGTCCCCAACGCTGCCGCCAATCCCTACTACGGCCCTTCCGCCGAGATGCCAGATTCGGCCTTTGACAAGATTTGGGAAGTCAATGTCAAAAGCGTCTTCAAGTTGTGCCACATGGTCCTGCCGGGCATGGTGGCGGCGGGTGGCGGTTCGATCATCATCATCGCCTCGAATTCAGGTCTGAAAGGTTCTCCGCAGCTATCGGGATATGCTATTTCGAAGGTGGCGGAACATCAGATCGCGCGCAATCTGGCCGTGGAATACGGACCCGATGGTGTGCGCGTCAATGCCATAGCGCCGGGCTTGATCAAGACCGATTTCGCCAAGACCCTATGGACCAATCCGGATCGTTTGGCGCGGGTGGAAAACCTCTTGCCACTGCGCCGCATTGGCGAGCCCGATGAAATCGCGGGCACCGCCGTTTTCCTTGCCAGTCAGGCAGCAGCTTTTCTGACCGGACAAGTGTTGAACGTGGATGGCGGCAACGCGGTCGTGTAGGAAGTCTGGCCATGAAAGCATTGATTGTTGGCGGCTGCGGTTTCGTCGGTCTGAATATCGCCGAGGCCATTCTGCGTGGCGGGGACAGCGCCGTGTTATTCGATGCGAACCCACTGCACACTGCCGCCGCCGCGGCATTTGATGCTTTGCCAGGCGAACTGGCGGTGCTGCAAGGGGACGTCCGGGACGCAAATTCAATTGGCGAGGCATTTTCCCGGTACGCCCCAGACGCAGTGTTCCATGGTGCGGCCCTGACATCCGGGCCGGAACGGGAGAGAGAGGCGCCAGCGCAAGTGCTGCAGGTTAATCTGTTGGGCTTTGTCAATGTCCTGACGGCGGCGGCGGAAAGAGGAACGGTACGCCGGGTAATCAACATCGGATCCGGATCCGCCTATGGCCGCCATCGTGTGGTGGGGCAGGGACCGTTGCAGGAAGACCTGACCCCGTCGGCGCCTGAAAGTCTCTATGGCATAACCAAACATGCATCCGAGGCAGTAGGCCGGCGGTTGGGGGATTTACTCGAACTCGATGTACGTTCCGTCCGTCTGGCCGCGGTCTACGGGCCATGGGAGGTTGATAGCGGCGCCCGCGATACCCTTAGCCCACTCATGCAGGCGGCGTTGGCCGCCCTGCACGGTGATGCGGTTGTCTTGGCGCGCCGGGACAGCCAGGACTGGGTCTATTCCCGCGATGTGGCGGCCGCTCTTGTGGCGTTAATGCAGGCTCCCGCGCCGGCGCATGATCTTTATCATATCGCCTCCGCCACCCCGTGCGGCGTGATGGACTGGTGCGCCGCATTGGCCGGGCAATATCCTGATTTTCGTTACGCCCTGGCGGCGGGCAAGGCGCAGGCGAGTATCAACCTGCATGGCGATACGGACCGCCGGCCCCTGTCCGGCGCCCGCCTGACGGCGGATATCGGTCATACCTTGCCAGATGACCCGGCCGCCGCATTTACGAATTTTCTCGATTGGATGGACCAACATGGGGCATTCTGGGAAAAGCAAGAATAATGAGGAAGCGCAGAGATGAAATTCGGTATTTTTTACGAGCACCAGTTGCCGCGTCCCTGGCAGGAAGACGGCGAATTTAATCTGCTGCAAAACTCACTAACTCAGATCGAACTGGCCGACCGTCTGGGCTATGACTACGCCTGGATGGTGGAACACCACTTCCTGGAAGAATACTCCCACGCCTCCTCGCCCGAAACCTTCCTGGGCGCCGCCAGTCAGCGCACACATAACATTCGTCTGGGCTTTGGCATCATTCAATTGACCACCAACCAGCCCCACCGGGTGGCGGAGAAAGTCTCGACCCTGGATCTGCTTTCGAGCGGTCGGGTGGAATTTGGTATGGGAGAGGGTGCGGGCCCGGCTGAATTGCATCCCTTTGGCACCCGGGTGCGTGACAAACGGGAACGCTGGGAAGAGGGCGTGAAGGCCACGATCCCCATGTTCACCAAGGAAGATTGGAAATTCCACGGTGAGTATTACGATTTTCCGGCCCGTAGCGTGTTGCCAAAGCCATTTCAGAAACCGCACCCGCCATTGTGGGTCGCTTGTTCCAACATTCAGACCATTACCCTGGCCGGGCAATGGGGCATGGGCGCCCTGGGCTTTACCTTCATATCACCGGATGCGGCCAAGGCCTGGGTACACCATTACTACGACAACCTGTTGCACCATCGAGCGCTGCTGACCGACTATCCGATCAACCCCAATGTCGCCATGGTTTCCGGTTTTATGTGTGCCGATACGGACCAGGAAGCGATCGAGAAGGCGGCGGGATGGACCTTTTTCATTTTCGCCTTGTCTCACTACGGCCGGGCCGGCATTGATGCCCCGGGAAAGGGTGATCTGTGGAAGTTGTACCAGGACTGGCGCGGCTCGGAGAAAGCCCAGGCGGCCTTGAAGGCGGGGCTGATTGGCTCGCCCGCGACCATCCGTGACAAGCTGCGCCAGTTCGAGGCAGCCCATGTTGATCAGGTGATCCTGTTAAATCAGGCCGGCAAAACCTCGCATCAGGATATTTGCGACAGCCTGAAACTCTTCGCCGAAGAGGTGATGCCGGAATTCCACGAACGTCAGCCGGAACACGAGGCCTGGAAGGCAAAGGTGTTGGACGGCAGCATCGATCTGGAGGCTCTCGATACCCAGCCCTATGACCTCTACAGCCACCAGAACGAGGATATCGTGCGTCTCAGCCCGGAACAGTTGAAGGCGCACATGGCGGCCAAGGAGGCCGAACAGAAAGCCGCCGCCAAGGTTGCCGACGGCGCAGCGGACTGACCCGGCTGGTTCGCGGCAGATGCTCCGCCGGGGCGTCTTTGGGATTTGGAGCAGGTTTGAATCACTTCAGCCTTCCTGACAAGGGGCAAGTCAACAATGGATCCACAAGGCACCGAGCCCGAAGGCTATAACGTCGAGGCGGTCGAAACCTGGATTGCCGAGAATGTAACCGGATTGACGCCGCCCTTTACCTGGACCCGCCTGCAGGGCGGTCATTCCAATCTTACATACCGTATTGATGACCCCGAGGGGCGCTCGGCCGTTGTCCGCCGGCCGCCACAGGGCGAGTTATTGCCCAAGGCCCATGACATGAGCCGCGAATGGGCGCTGATATCGGCGCTGGGTCCAACGCCGGTACCGGTCGCGCCGGCCATGGGGTTTTGCGAAAGTCCCGATGTCACCGGCGCCTGGTTCTATGTGATGGGACTGATAGACGGCCGCCCGCTTTATAATGCAACGGATACGGAAGCCTTGGTCCCTTACGAGAAACGGCCGACGTTGGCGTGGTCCTTCGTCGATGTCCTCGCCGGACTGCACGCGCTCGACCCCGACGAGATCGGTCTCGGCGAACTGGGTAGAAAAGAAAATTATGTCGGGCGCCAGCTTCATACCTGGTTCCGCTCTTGGACTTCTTCGGCGGAAGATGCCGAATACGATGACCCGAGGGCCCACGAGCTACAGGAATTCTTGAGCGGCAATATCCCCGACCAGGGACCGGCCAGAGTTGTTCATGGGGACTATGGCCTGCACAACTGCCTGATCGGATCTGATGCCTGTGTTGCCGCCGTGGTCGATTGGGAAATATCCACCCTTGGCGATCCCCTGGCCGACCTCGCCTATGCCTTGAACCAATGGGCGGAACCTGATGAGGATCGCGACGGTGCCGCCACGGCCTTGCCGGGATTTCCAAGACGGGCCGAGTTGGCCGCCCGGTACGCCGAAAAGTCCGGCCGGGATTTATCCCTGCTGGACTACTACATCGGCTTCAACTGGTGGAAAACCGCCTGTATCGTCCACGGCGTCTATGCCAGATATCGCGCCGGCAAGAAAAGCGCTGATGGTGTTGATCTGGATAACTTGCGCATGCGCATCGGCCAATCCCTAGACCTCTCATCGCGCGCCCTCGCTTCGATACGATAAATTGAACCGGGCTCCTCTAAAATTTGGCAGCAATGCCAGGGTCTTTCAGGTTTGAAACAGGCAGTGCATGCTCTGAGAATGTCCTAAATCTGATCGTCAATGGGTCCGAACACATCGCCATATTTCTCCCGGGCCTGCTGCGTCAGTTTCAAACCGTGGCGGCTTGGGAAGATATCGTTGCTGGCCTGATAGTCCCGCAATACCTGCCGCGCGACGGTAATTTTGTGTACTTCCGTGGGGCCGTCCGCCAGGCCCATATGGAATGACTCGATGATTTGGCTGGTAAACGACATTTCCGATGAGACACCCAAAGAGCCATGCAGTTGCAGGGCGCGGGCGGCGACATCGTGGAAAACCTTGGGCATGGCCGCCTTGATCGCGGCGATGTCCTTGCGCACCTTCATATAATCCTTGTGCTTGTCGATTAGCCAGGCGGTGCGCAGGACCAGCAGGCGGAATTGTTCAATCTCGATCCAGGAATCGGCGATTTTCTCCTGCACCATTTGCTTGTCAGCCAAACGTCCGCCCTGGGTTTCCCGGCTCAAGGCCCGTTCGCACATCATGTCAAAGGCATTGCGGACCTGGCCGATGGTGCGCATGGCATGGTGAATGCGGCCGCCGCCCAGGCGGGTCTGTGCGACGGCAAAGGCGTCACCCCGGCCTCCCAGCATGTTCTCGTTGGGCACGCTGACATTGTTATACCGGATATAGGCGTGGCTTCCTTCCTCGCCGCTGTGAATACCCACATTGCGGATGATTTCGACCCCTGGCGTATCCGCTGGAACGATGAACATTGACAGGCGGCGGTAGGGCTCCGCCTCCGGGTCGGTCACCACCATCACAATCAGGAAGGAGGCGTAACGGGCGTTCGATGAAAACCATTTCTCGCCATTGATCACCCAGCCATCGCCGGAAGGCTCCCCCCGCGTGGTGAAGACCTTGGGGTCAGCGCCGCCCTGGGGCTCGGTCATACAAAAGCACGAGACGATCTCATTATCCAGCAACGGCTGCAGGTAGGATTGCTTTTGCGCTGCCGTGCCATAATGCGCCAGTATTTCCGCGTTGCCCGTATCGGGCGCCTGGCAACCAAACACCGTTGGGCCAAAGCGGGAGCGCCCCAGGATCTCGTTCATCAGGGCCAGCTTTACCTGGCCGTAACCCAAGCCGCCCAGATCGGGTCCGAGGTGGCAGCCCCATAGTTTGCGTTCGCGCACCCGTGCCTGCAAGGGGCGGACCAACTGGTTCCGCCTGGCGTCTTTTAGGTCATAGGGGTTGCCCAGAATATGGTCCAGGGGCTCGACCTCCGTGCGCATGAACGCCTCGATCCAATCAAGCTCGGCTTGATCATCCGCATCGGTTTCGAAGTCCCAGGCCATGATACCCTCCCGCCGTTCGCCGTATTAATCCAAATCCATAAACGTCGTAAAATCGTCAATCGGCAGCTTGTCGACGCGAAACTCGTTCTCCGGTGCCGCTGTGTCCTCAAAGCCGACGGCGACGCCGCAGGCCAGCAATTCCTCGTCGGGCATGCCCAGGTGCCGGCGCACAATGCTGTGGTACCAGGTGAAAGCGGCCTGACCGCAGGTGTGCAATCCCTCGCCCCGGGCGCCAATCAGCAAATTTTCGATAAACATGCCGACATCCATGTAGGTGCCGGTGGCCAGGTCCCTGTGAAAGCCCACAAACATCCCTACAGGTGCGTCGAAGAATTCAAAATTGCGGCTCATCTGGGCCTGCCGCGCGGCCATGTCATCGCGGGCGATGCCCAGTTTGGCGTAGAGGCCAAAGCCGGTTTCCCGGCGCCGGGCCTGGTAGGGTTCAAACCATTTGGTCGGGTAGTATGGGTATTCGGGCACATAGTCTTTTGGGTCACCATTGGCGATAGCATCCAGAATATCGCCGGTAATAGCGGCTTTCGTTGCGCCGCCGACCACGTATAGTTTCCACGGTTGGATATTATGGCCGCTGGGTGCCATGCCGGCGCCTTCAATAATGCGCCGCAGGCTTTCCATGGGCACGGGAGCAGGCAAAAAGCGGCGTACCGAACGGCGGCTCATGATCGCGTCGTGAACATCCATGATTTGTGTGCTCCTCGGCTAAAAACTCTGCAATTCTAGGCGTCGGCCCTCAGACCGGTCAAACGGGCCAGACATTAGTTGCTGATCTTTTCCGCTTCGCCCACGATACGCCGGACCGGTTCCGCCTCGACGACCAATTGCATAGCGTCCTGGACCGTTGGTATTACATGTCGCAATTCAGGGAACCTGTTATAAGCGAGGCCTGGATTTAGTCCAGTGGGCATGGATCAGCCCGTTTGAAACGTCAAATACAGGGATACCGCTGAACATGGTGCCGGGTATGCGTTATGCCGATGGTGAGTTCGACCGTGCGGCTGAATGGCGGCAAGACGCCGATTGGCTGGCCGTGCGCCGTGCCGCGCCGGACAGCAGGGTTTATCCTATTTGGCGCCACCGCTACATATTTGCAGACAACAAGGCCCCGGTTTGGCTGGCGCCGCCGGCGGCGGCGGCGCTGGCTGATTTGGGGCAATCGGTGTTGCTGGGCCTGGTCGACGAAACGGCGCACTTCAGCCTCGATATTTCAGCTTTGTCCGAAGACAACCTGGCCAATGTGCTTGCTGGCACAGCTCATGATCTTCGGGATGTGGCCATGAACCTGTCGCACCGGACGGCGGCCATCCTGGCCTTTGGCCGGGGTATGTCAATCTGGCATAAGGACCACGAATATTGCGGCCGCTGCGGCGGGCCAACCAAGGTGGAACGGGCCGGTCATGCCCGCCGTTGCCTGGGCGAGAATTGCGGCCGCTTGCATTTTCCACGCACCGATCCTGCCGTCATTACCCTGGTTGTCGATGGCAACCGCTGTCTTCTCGCGCGCCGGGCGACCATTTCCATACCGCGGTTTTCCACCGTTGCCGGCTTTGTCGAACCCGGCGAGACACTGGAAGATGCGGTGCGCCGGGAAGTGGCCGAGGAAGTAGGTGTAACGGTCGGACCGGTCCTCTATCGCGGCTCTCAGCCCTGGCCGTTTCCGTCCTCATTGATGGTCGGTTATTGGGCCCGCGCGCTCGATCCCCGGATCAAGGTCGATGGTGAGGAAATCAGCGAAGCAGCCTGGTTCACACGCGGGGATATCGATCGGGCCGTGGCGGGCGGCGATATCATTCTGCCGCCCGATGATTCTATCAGCCGCCGTTTGGTGGAAGACTGGCGTGCCCTGCCGGAAGGGATGAATATTACCGGTTTGGCGTGATGCAGCGCCGATATCCGCCGTATACGCCCCGAGAGCATTGCCGCTCATTTAAAGAAATTTGCGCCTGCGGCCTTGAAGACCATCAAGAACCTAGCAAATACCTACTGTGGCCGTGGTGCCATCAATCTTTTTTGGGGTCGGACTTGATGCCGTCCATACAATGAGGGGGGTATGATGCGTTGCGCCGCTGTGTTAACTCCGCACCGTCTAATTTGGAATAATGTGCTATGCGCCTGTTGATCGCGTTATTGTTGCCATGGCTGCTATTTTTCACGATTGGCCGCGTATTTGCTGGCATTATCTGTTTAATTTTGCAAATTACCGTAATCGGTTGGGTGCCGGCCGCGATCTGGGCGGTTTATGCGCTGAGCCAGTACAATATGGACAAACGCTTTGATGAGTTGGATCAAGCATAGTTCCAGCTGACGGGATAGAGAGGAATACGGACATGACCGATGCATTTATTTACGACCACGTGCGCACGCCACGAGGCAAGGGGCGGGCCAGCGGGTCCTTGCATTCAGTAACGCCCGTGGAATTGGCATCGACCGCGCTACGGGCCATCCGGGACCGCAATGATCTGGACACCGCCGAGGTCGACGATGTGATGCTGGGTTGTGTTGCGCCGGTCGGGGAACAGGGCGCCGACATTGCCCGGACGGCGGTGATCAACTCCGAATACGCTGAAAGTACCGCCGGCGCCCAGGTTAACCGTTTCTGCGCGTCGGGTCTGGAGGCGGTCAATATCGCGGCCGGGCAGATCATGTCGGGTCAGTCGGAAATGGCCATCGGCGGCGGTGTGGAAAGTATGAGCCGGGTGCCCATGGGTTCCGATGGCGGCGCCTGGCCCACGGACCCGACCGTGGCATTTCGCAGCTATTTTGTGCCCCAGGGCATCTCTGCCGATCTGATTGCGACAAAATACGGCTTTAGCCGGGACGACGTGGACAGCTATGCCGTTGAGAGTCAAAAACGCGCGCAACGGTCCTGGGACGAAGGCCGCTTTGATAGTGCCGTGGTGCCGGTCGTGGATATCAATGGCAATACCGTTCTGGGTACGGACGAGCATATGCGGCCGGAAACCGACATGCAGTCCCTGGCCTCGCTGGAAGCGTCATTTATCACCGCCGGTGAACAGTTTGGCTTCAATTCGGTTGCCATTCAGCGCTATCCGGAGATTGAGAAGATCGAGCATGTCCATCATGCCGGCAACTCCTCGGGCATCGTCGATGGCGCGTCGGCCGTCTTGCTGGGCACGTCTGAAATCGGCGAGAAGCTGGGCCTGAAGCCACGGGCCCGAATCCGCAGTTTTGCCTCCATCGGCTCGGAGCCGACGATCATGCTGACCGGGCCATCCCTGGCGGCGGAAAAGGCCTTGAAGCGGGCCGGTATGAGCAAGGCGGATATTGATTTGTGGGAACTGAACGAGGCGTTTGCCGCGGTCGTCCTGCGCTTCATGCAGGCCCTAGATATCGATCATGATCAAATCAACGTCTGTGGCGGGGCGATTGCCATGGGGCATCCCCTGGGCGCCACCGGGGCAATGATCCTGGGCACGGTGCTGGACGAATTGGAACGCACCGGTAAAAGCACGGCGCTGGCCACACTTTGTGTTGGCGGCGGCATGGGCACGGCCACCATAATCGAGCGTCTGTGACGCTCCAGTTGAAAAATCGGGCCACCTGACGAAGTCAAAACAACGTGTATCTGGGACAAATATGATGATGGATTACGATGTAGATGGTGACGGCGTCGCCACCATTTCCTGGAATGTTTCGAACCGCCCCATGAATGTCCTCAACCAGGAAACCATGGCGGCCTATTCCGCCTGCCTGGACAAGGCCATTGACGATGAAAACGTCAAAGGGGTGATCGTCACATCGGCGCATCGGGAATTCATGGTCGGGGCTGATCTGTCTGCCATGGGCGATGGCGACAGGGCGGCGTTCCAGACCTTCATTCAGATTGTGCATCAGATGTTCCGGCGCATGGAGAAAGCCGGCAAGCCGTTCGTCGCGGCCATCAATGGCCATGCCCTGGGCGGCGGCTACGAGCTGTGCCTGGCCTGCCATCACCGAATTGCCGCCGACGACCCAAAGATCAAGATCGGCCTGCCGGAAGCCAAGATCGGCCTGCTGCCCGGCGGTGGCGGTACCCAGCGGCTGCCGCGCCTGATCGGCATGCAACCGGCCCTGCCCCTGATGCTGGAAGGGCGGGAAATGGCGCCGAAGGCCGCCCTGAACATGGGGATGGTCGATCAGGTGGTGCCGGCGGATCAGTTGCTGGCCGAGGCCAAGGCCTGGGTACTGGGTGACGGTCAGAAGAATTCTGTACAGCCCTGGGACAAAAAAGGCTTCAAGCTTCCCGGTGGCGCCGTGCAGTCGCCCACCGGCCAGCAGGCCTTTGCGGCCGGCAACGCCATGCTGCATCAACGGACCTATGGCAACTATCCGGCCCAGCAGCACATCATGTCCTGCGTGTACGAGGGCTGTCAGGTTGATATCGATACCGGCCTGGCAATCGAAATCCGCTATTTCATCGCCACCGCGTTGACGCCGGAAGCAAGGAATATGATCCGTCTGTTCTTTGCCATTACCGAGGCCGGCAAGGGCGCCGGACGGCCGAAGGATGTCGCCGCCACCAAGTACAGCAAGATCGGTATCCTGGGCGCTGGCATGATGGGCGCCGGCATCGCCTATGTGACCGCCATGGCCGGCATGGACGTGGTCCTGCTGGATATGGAGCAGGCCAGTGCCGACAAGGGCAGGGCCCACGCCGAGGATCTGCTGAAGAAGCGGGTTGCCCGGCGGCGTATGGACAAAGATGCCGCCGAGGCCATTTTGGCCCGCATACATGCCACCGCCGATTTCGCTGATTTGGCGGGCTGCGAACTGGTGATCGAGGCGGTGTTCGAAGACCGCGCCGTCAAGGCCGACGTGACGGCAAAGACCCTGGCTGTGACGGGAGATGGCATCACCTTCGCTTCCAACACCTCGACGCTGCCAATCACCGGTCTGGCCAAAGCCTCGTCCCGGCCCGACAACTTCATCGGGCTGCATTTTTTCTCGCCGGTGGACCGTATGCCCCTGGTCGAGATCATTCTCGGCGAAGGGACCTCGGATGAGACCCTGGCGCGGGCCATGGACTACGTGATGGCGATCCGCAAGACACCTATCGTGGTCAACGATTCCCGTGGTTTTTATACCAGCCGGGTTTTCGCCACCTATGTGCGCGAGGGTTTGGCCCTGTTGGCGGAAGGCGTCGCGCCGGCCTTGATCGAGAATGCCGGTAGAATGGCGGGCATGCCTGTCGGTCCGTTGGCCATGGCGGACGAGGTCTCGATCGATTTGATGTACAAGGTCGGCCTGCAGACGCAGAAGGACCTGGGCGATGATTACGTGGCAATGCCGGGCGATGATCTGGTGCGCCGCATGGTCGACGACCTGGGCCGGATCGGCAAAAAGGCAGACAAGGGCTTCTATGACTACCCCGAGAAGGGCAGCAAACGCCTTTGGCCCGGTTTGGCGGAAGAATGTCCCCCGGCCGCCGAACAGCCTGATGTAGAGATCGTCAAAAAACGCCTGATCTATATTCAGTCCGTGGAGACGGCCCGCTGCATGGAAGAGGGGGTGATCACTGAAAAACGGGATGCGGACGTAGGGTCGATCATGGGCTGGGGCTTTCCCCCTTTCCGGGGCGGTGTTCTCAGTCTGGTCGATACCATCGGTATCGAAGATTTCGTCGCGGAATGCGACCGCCTGGCCCAGGCTCACGGCGCCCGCTTCAGCCCGCCAAAATTGTTGCGGGATATGGCCGCCAAGGGTGAGGGCTTCTACGGCAAGGCGGCCTAGAGTGGAAAATATTGGCACGAAATTGATTGCGGGGAACACTGATGGGGCAACCACATATCGAAATCAAACCGCTCTCCGGGGCGCTGGGGGCGGAAATCCATGGCCTTGATTTGGCCGCGGATTTGGATAACAGCTCCATGGCAACGGTGCGCGAGGCATTCGTCGACCATGGTGTGGTGTTTTTCATGGACCAGGATTTGACGCCGGCACAGCATTTGGATTTCGCCCGCCGTTTTGGCCCCATCGACATCAACAAGTTTTTCGAAACTGTCGAGGGTTATCCGGAAGTCGCCCAGGTCCGCAAAGAGGCCGGCGATACCACGAATATCGGTGGCGGCTGGCATACCGATCATAGTTATGACGAGGTCCCGGCCCTGGGTTCCATGCTTTATGCCAAAGAGCTGCCCGCGAGAGGCGGCGATACGATGTTCGCCAGCATGTATGCAGCCTACGACGCGCTATCGCCGGGCATGAAGGACATGCTGGATGGCTTGCAGGCCGTGCACAGCGGCGCTCGAGCCTTTGGCCCGGATGCACAAAGTAACAAGGGGCGTGACGCGAAGTTCAATCTATCCGAGATCGCCTTGGCCGAGGTCGAACATCCCGTGGTTTGCACGCACCCGGATTCGGGCCGCAAGCACCTTTACGTCAACGGTGGTTTCACCATGCGTTTCGCCAATATGACCGAAGCGGAAAGCGCGCCATTGTTGCAGTATCTGTTGCAGCATGCGGCCAAACCGGAGTTCACCTGCCGCTTTCAATGGCGGCCGGGCGCCATGGCGTTCTGGGATAACAGCTGTACCCAGCATTTCGCCCTTAACGACTATCACGGTCAGCGCCGCTTGATGCACCGGGTCACGATCCAGGGCCGGCGCCCGCACGCCTAATTATTGCCAGGAAGGAAGCGCCATGTCGTTTCAGGAAGTGATCTATCAGGTCGAAGAAGATGGTGTCGCCGTGGTGACCTTGAACCGGCCCGAGCGCTTGAATGCCATGACCCTGACCATGGCCGGCGAAATTCGTGCGGCCATGCAGCAGGCCAGCGATGATGCCGCGGTGCGGGTCATCGTATTGACCGGCGCCGGACGCGGATTTTGCGCCGGCGCCGATGCGGCTCGTCTGCAGAGCCGGGCCAGCGGCGATGCGGCGGTCGAGGAAGAAACCCTGCCCTTTACCGGCGCCATCGAAAACGGCCTTGATCTGCCGGATGCCTTTGCCGCCAAGTACGCCTGGATATCGTCGGTGCCGAAACCCGTGATCGCCGCCGTCAACGGCCCGGCGGTGGGCGTCGGCATGGTCCTGCCCATGTTCGCCGATATCCGCTTCGCCGCCGATACCGCGCGTTTTGGCACTGCCTTTGCGCAACGGGGCCTGGTGCCGGAATACGGCCTGGCCTGGTTGCTGCCGCGCCTGATCGCCCCGTCAAAGGCCTTTGATCTGCTCTATAGCGCCCGCTTGGTGGATGCCGCGGAGGCCTTGGATATGGGCCTGGTGGACCGGGTTTACCCAACCAACGAGTTGCGCGCCGCGGTGATGGATTATGCCCGCCAAATGGCCAAGGGCGTTTCTCCGCGCTCTACCCGCGTCGTCAAGGAACTGGTCTACCAGGGCCTGGATCAGGGCTTTGACAAAGCCATGGCCCGGTCCCTGGACGAAATGTCCGAAGCCGCGCAATCGGACGATTTCCGCGAGGGTATCGCCGCCTGGCGCGATAAACGGGCGCCCGACTTCACCGGTAAGTAGGCAGGAAATTTCCGGCTCAACTGCAAAGGCATTAGACCGGCTTAGAGTTCATCGAAGGGCGCCCCCCTCCCAAAGTCTAGTCATTGCCGAACACTGTCCCTCACAAAATTGACCTGTAGAACGATAGAGCGGTACGATTGACGTCATTCGTCATTTCAGCTATACTGATAGCAGATGATTGGCAGTTACCGAGACAGAAAAACTGCGAGCTTCGCCCGTGGCGAATTCGTCAGGGCGTTTCACGGTTTCGCGGACCAGGCAGGGCAACGATTGGCGATTTTACATGCCGCGACATCGCTCAATGACCTGCGATAAATAAATAGCAATCGCCTGGAAGCGCTCAGAGGTGACCGTCAGGACCAATACAGCATTCGCATCAACAACCAGTGGCGGATTTGTTTTGAATGGCCCGGTGGCCATCCTGGCCCGATCAACGTGGAGATAACCGATTACCACAAAGGAAAGGAAAAAGGCCATGTTGCGACATGCAACCCATCCAGGCGAGGTCCTGAAGGAAGAACTAGACGTACTGGGCATCACAGCGGCCGAACTGGCGCGTCAGATTGAAGTACCGCCGAACAGGCTAAGCCAGATCATCAACGGCAAACGTGCCGTCACGGGTGATACCGCCCTCAGGCTTGGCCATTGGTTCAAGACCGATCCGCAATTCTGGATGAACCTGCAGGCGCAATTTGAGCTGGTTGCCGCCCGCGACGCCGCAGGGGAAAATATTCAGGCATTGCCAACGCGCGCCGCCCATGCGCCAAAGGCCGAACAAGCACCGTTGCTATTAGATGGTGGTTGATAGGATTGGGAATGTGTCTGTCACTCTTGCGCGCGAGGGCGCGCCGCTCAGCGGGGATGGCGCATCAGCGCCGAGTCGCCGTCGCGGCCTGGATTACATTGCTGGTAATTGCAACTGATCAAAAAATTCCGGCCGTCAGGCCCGCCGCCATGGCGGCGCCGAGGTCATGACATTGCTCTGCGAAATCTTCCTGCCAGTCGCCGCGCAGGAGCAACGGCGCCTGTACGGCCCGCCAGCGTAGCCCGGTGGTGATGGTCTCCACGCCGCGCCGGGTGCCGGTACCATCGTGACCGGCCCGTATGTACAGACAATAGGGCCGTCCCTGGGTTTCTTCCAGGCAGGGGTAATAGCTGCGGTCGAAAAAATCCTTCAGGGCGCCGCTCATATAGCCAAGGTTTTCGGTGGTGCCGAGGATGATGCCGCTGGCCGCGAGGACGTCTTCGGGTCCCGCCTCGAAGGGGTTGCGCGCCACGACCTCGATGTCCTGGCTGCCGTCCGTTCGGGCCCCGGCGACCGCGGCATCGAACAGCCGTCTGGTGTTCGGCGACGGCGCGTGCGCGACGATGAGAAGCCTTGGTTTTGTCACGAGATATTCGTCATGAATTTGCCGCTCCATTGGCGGCGTCAAAGGCCATGCCAGTCCCTATCAGGCCTCCAGCTCCGTATCCCAATAGAGGAAATCGCTCCATGATTCATGTAGATAATTGGGCGGAAAGGCCCGGCCCTTATCATGTAATTGACGCACTGTCGGACGGTGTGGCGCAATTCGCGGCTGCATGCCGCAGGCTTTTGGCATCCGACCGCCTTTGCGCAGGTTACAGGGCGCGCAGGCCGCGACGACATTTTCCCAGGTCGTGCGCCCGCCCCGGCTGCGCGGGACCACATGATCAAAGGTCAAATCATGGCCGGCGCCACAATACTGGCATATGAACCGATCACGCAAAAACAGGTTGAAGCGGGTGAAGGCCGGGTATTTCGCGGGTTGGATGTAGCGCTTCAAGGCGACCACGGAGGGCAATTCCATGGCAAAGCCCGGCGATCGGATCACCCGGTCATAGGCTGATAGCACTTGCACCCGATCCAAAAACACCGCCTTTACCACATCCTGCCAGGACCACAAGGACAAGGGATAGTAGCTCAACGGCTGATAGTCAGCGTTGAGAACCAGGGCGGGGCAACGTTCGAGTGAGACCTCCATAACCACCGTACCATAACCAAGCCGATCTTAACGATTCGTCAATTTTGGCAATTTGACGCCGCTTTTGCCAGCGTAAATTAAGAAAGGCCTGGTTCCGCGCTATTTCATTGATCATTTCAGCCTGCGGTCTCTCGCTGGTTTATATGACGGTAGTGCAGCCATAGCACGCGGGCGGCATAGGTGCGGTAGGGACGCCAGGGCTCGGCCAGGTCGGGCATTTCCTTGATTGTCGGCCGTTCCGGTAAGTCCAACAGGTCGCGGGCGCCTTCCATCAGGGCAATGTCCGCGGCGGGCCAGATGTCGGGCCGTTGCATGACCGCCAGCAAATAGATTTCGGCCGTCCAACGGCCAATACCCTTGATTTTGACCAGATCCTCGATCACCGCCTCGTCCGGCATGCTGCGCAGCCGGCGGAAATTCAATTGCCCCGACGCCACCGCTTCGGCCAGGCTGCGGGCATAGGCCGCCTTTTGCCGGGACAGGCCAAAGGCGCGCAAGGCGGCATCATCCCGGGCCAGGACCGCCTTTGGATTGACGGTACCCAGGCCCCGGCGCAACCGGCCCCAGATGGCATTGGCCGAGGCGATTGAAACCTGTTGTTGGACAATGATTTTCAGTACCGTCTCGAACCCGCCGGGCCGTTTGCGCGATGGTGGTTCACCGTGCCGGCGCAGGACTTTGGCAAAGCGCGGTTCCAGCATCCCGACCTGATGAAAGCCGTCTTCCATGTTTTCAGTCATCGGCGGCGGCGGGTGGTGCAGGGGGCCGGTTGTTATCCAGCAGGGTCAGGACTTCGGTCAACAAGGCGCCGGTTTGCCGCCGGTAGGCCGGCACATCCATGCCCCGCCAGTCATAGAACCCGATACCCGTCTTGGTGCCCAAATGGTTGGCGGCAAATTTCCGCTGCACCAAGGCGCTGGGTTCTTTGCTGAGATGCAGGGTTGGGATCAGTTCCCGCTGGGCCAGGGCGTGGGTATCCAGGCCGGATAGATCCTTTTGCTCGATCATTCCGGTCACGCTCATGCGCGGTCCCAGCAACTGCTTGGCCGCGAGATCGATGTCCTCGGCGCTGCAAATGCCCCGTTCGATCAAATCGTAGGCCTCGTGATAGAGGGCCTGTTGCAGACGGTTGATCAACAGTCCATCGACAGGCTCGGACAGGGTTATGGGTTGCTTGCCCACCTGACGCAATAGGACGACGGCCCGTTCGATGGTGGCGCTGTCGCTTTGGGCAACGGCGGCGACCTCGACAATGGGCGTGACGTCGGCGGGTTGGAAGTAATGCATGCCGCAGAATTTCTCCGGATAGCGCAAGGCATCGGCCAGTTTCTGCAAGGGCAGGGACGAGGTGTTGGACGCGATTATGGTGGCGCCTTGGTAAGCCGCCTCGATCTGGGCATTGAGCGTCAACTTCAGATCGATTATCTCGGGAATGGTTTCAACGATCAATTCCGGCGCCGCCGCGGGCAGGGCGCCGAAAACCTCGATTGCTGGATCGACGCCGCTGACCGCGTCCGGATTGCGGCTCAAGATTCCTGTCTTCAGACCCGCCCTGGCAAAGGAGTGCGCGATGCCCTTGCCCATGACGCCTGACCCTGCAACAAGCACCATGATCGTGCTATCTGCCATGCTATCCTCCTATGACCAGTTCATTGCACCCCTGATAGCCCAATAGGCCTACCTTTGTCACCGACCGCCGTTGTCAGAT
Source organism: Alphaproteobacteria bacterium (assembly GCA_021776235.1). GTDB lineage: Bacteria > Pseudomonadota > Alphaproteobacteria. The sequence goes on from JAJFGG010000161.1 coordinate 76,725, forward strand.
TTGCCCCCAGTCCCACAGGTCTGCTGCACCTGGGCAATGCCTATTCCGCCTTGTACAGCTTCGAGGCGGCCCGCCATCTGGACGGGCGGTTCCTGTTACGGATCGAGGATATTGATGGGACGCGCTGCCGCCCCGAGCATGAAGCCGCCATGTTGGTGGATCTGGCCTGGTTGGGGCTGGTCTGGGAACAGCCGGTGCGCCGGCAATCAGAACACATGGCCGATTATGCCGTCGCACTGGAAAGCTTGACGGCGGCGGGTCTGACCTATCCCTGTTTTTGCACCCGCAAGCAGATCGCCCGGGAGATCGCCGCCGCGCCTTCGGCCCCCCATGGCCCGGATGGCGCACTTTATCCTGGCACCTGCCGCGGCCTGCCAGAGGGCGAACGGCAGGACAAAATCGCCGGCGGCGTGGCCTATGCCGTCCGTCTGGACAGTGGCCGCGCCGCCGCGCAGGCCGGCCCGGGGCTGCTGTGGCACGACCGGCGGCGGGGCGTGCAGGCTTTGCAAGCCGGCCTGCATGGCGATGTGGTTTTGGCCCGCAAGGACACGCCCACGTCCTATCATCTGGCGGTTACCGTGGACGATGCCCTGCAGGGCATTACCCTTGTGACCCGCGGCGCCGATCTGTTCGCCGCCTCGCATGTGCATCGCCTGTTGCAGGCGTTATTGAAATTGCCGACCCCGGAATACGATCATCATCCGTTGCTGCGTGATGATGCCGGCGTCCGCTTGGCCAAGCGTGACGGCGCCGTCAGTTTGGCGCAATGGCGCCACGATGGCCATGACCCGGCGCAGCTTCGCCACGTCTTGGGATTTGCCTGGTAAGCAGCGCGGATCGGGCCTTTACCCTCTGGACCGCAGCCGTTTGCGCCGAAGGAGGAGTTGACAGGGACGGCCACTCTCACATGAGGCAGGGGCACCGATCCGCGCTTGTGCCAAAGCTAGCATCCGCAGTTGCACCGAGAAAATGATCGCCATCACACTTGAGTAGCATCCTATTCGGCCGCGCAAATGGTGCCTGATCGCAACAACGACCGGTAAAATCATGCTGGCCAGTCGAAATCCACCGCTCCTGCCCGCCGGGACGGGGCCTCGACATCCGGGCTCTGAGCCGCTAATCACCATTGGTTTCCTGGGCCCATCCGCGGGTCGGCCCTTAACGTCTGACGATGCCAAATGTGGCTTTGAACGAGGATAATCATGCAGGCTGCCGAGCTTCGGGATGAGAGTATTACCGCTGATGAGTTATTGTCCCTGTGCGGCGCGGCGCTGGCGGCGGCCGACGGGCTGTTGGCCCGGGCCCGGCAAAGCGTACGGGCGCTCGTCGATAAGGATGGCGCCATTGATGGCTCCCGGATTGAAGCACAGCAATTCGCGGTGCACGGTCTGGCCTGGCTGGCAACCTATGGCGAGGCCCTGCGGCAAAGCCTGGCCTGGGCTGAAAATCTGTCGGCGGCCGGCCGCTTTGGCGCCATGGAGCAATTACTGCTGCAACTGGGGTTTGGCGGTTATCTGACGGAAATGGCCAATGGCATCGCCATGAGCCAGATCGAGGTCGTGCGCCCGTCCGATCTGGGCCTCGACGGCGATGATCTGGCGGCATTTCGCGGCGCGGCGGTGGAACGTCTGATGCGCCTGGGCAATACCCAGGACAGCCGTGATCGCCTGGCCGGAATGCTGGTTGAAGCTGCCGGTGGCGGCGAATTCGGCGAACTGGGCCTGGATGAAACACTGACCCTGGTGCGCGATCAGTTCCGCCGCTTCACCGAGGACAATGTCACGCCCGATGCCCATGGCTGGCACCTGCGGGACGAATTGATCCCCCTGGACGTGGTCCAGGGGATGAGCGATCTGGGTGTTTTCGGCCTGACCATTCCAGAGAATTACGGCGGCCATGGCATGGGCAAGACCGCCATGTGCGTCGTCTCGGAAGAGCTTTGCCGGGGTTATATCGGTGTCGGCTCGCTTGGCACCCGCTCGGAAATCGCCGCCGAATTGATCCTGCATGGCGGCACCGAGGAACAGCGCCAGGAATGGTTGCCAAAGATCGCCTCCGGTGAAATTCTGCCCACGGCGGTGTTCACGGAACCCAACGTGGGCTCGGACCTGGGCAGTGTCGGTACCCGGGCCATACGTGATGGTGATGTTTACCGGGTACAGGGCAACAAGACCTGGATCACCCATGCCGCCCGCGCCGATATGATGACCCTTTTGGCGCGGACGGATTCCGAGCAAGCCGGCTATCGCGGTCTGTCCATGTTCCTGGCGTCCAAGCCACGCGGCGAAGGCGATGATCCTTTCCCTGCCAAAGGCATGTCGGGCGGCGAGATCCAGGTGCTGGGCTATCGCGGCATGAAGGAATACGAGATCGCTTTCGACGGCTTCGAAATAGCAGCGGAAAATCTGCTGGGTGGCGAGGAAGGCCGCGGCTTCAAACAATTGATGGCGACGTTCGAATCCGCCCGCATCCAGACCGCAGCCAGAGCCGTGGGCGTGGCCCAGAACGCTTTCGAATTGGGCCTGAACTATGGCATCGAGCGTCAGCAGTTCGGCGGTCCCATCGTGCGCTTTCCCAGGGTGGCGGGAAAGTTGGCCTGGATGGCTGTGGAGATCATGCTGTCGCGGCAATTGACCTACTTCGCCGCCCGGCAAAAGGATCAGGGCCGGCGTTGCGACCTGGAAGCCGGCATGGCCAAATTACTGGCCGCCCGCGTGGCCTGGTCATCGGCTGACAATGCGGTGCAGATCCACGGCGGCAACGGTTTTTCCTTGGAGTTCCCTATCAGCCGCGTCCTCTGCGATGCCCGTATCCTGAACATTTTTGAAGGGGCCGGAGAGATCCAGGCCCAGGTTATCGCCCGGCGGTTGCTGGAAAGCCATAACTAGGCGGCCGGCCGCCAACGAACTTCTGATAGCCGGAGATCCGGCCGGTGAAATCTATGGCAATGCCGGCGTCTCTTGCTATGCTCGCCTGAAAGCTGTGAATTTCCGGGTCATGCCGGCTAGGCCTTGGCGCCTGCCAATGGTCCGGCAAGGGAGGCAGGGGTGAATGGTGGCACGGACCGGTGAACAGTTTCTCCTGGGCCTGCGGGGCGCGCGGGAGCTTTGGGTCGGCGACGACAAGGTCGCCTCGGTGCCGGATCATCCGGCCTTGGCCGGGGCCGCGACGGCCCTGGCCGAAGTCTTCGACCTGCAGCATCGCGAAGCCGACGCTTGCCTGATGCCCGATCCCGAAACCGGCGAGCCGATCAATGTCAGCCATATGATTCCGCGCTCCCAGGCGGACCTGGAGCGCCGGCATCGCGGCCTGGAGTGTATCGCGGAATATTCCATGGGCCTGATGGGCCGCACCCCCGACTACATGAATGTGACATTCGCCGGCTTTGCCGGGCGGGCCGACGAATGGGCCATCAACGGCAATGGCCAGGGGGCCGAAAATCTCGTCAGTTATCAGAAAATGCTGGCCCGCAAGGATCTGTCCCTAACCCACACCATCATACATTCCACCGTCAATCTGGCCGCGGGCACGGTGCCCGACGGTCTTGATCCGGCCCAGTTGCACAAGGTGGAAGAGACCGAACATGGCATTGTGGTGCGGGGCTCGCGGGTGCTGGCGACACTGGCGCCGTTCGCCGACGAACTGGCCGTCTATCCGGGCATGCCAATGCCGGATGCGGCGGCGCAACACGCGTTGTCGTTCTGCATTCCCATGGACACGCCGGGCCTGAAATTCATCTGCCGCGACAGTGTCGCGGTAAACAGCAATAAATTCGATCATCCCCTTTCCAGCCGCTTCGACGAGCAGGACGCTTTCGTCATTTTCGACGATGTCGAGGTGCCGCGCGACCGCCTGTTCATTGACGGCAGCCTGGAAGCCTACAACACGGCCATGCGAACCAGCTGGTGGCCGAACATCATGCAGCAAACCATGATCCGTGCTCATACCAAGCTGGATTTCGCCAGGGGTCTTGGCCTGCGCATGGCGGCGGCGATCAACCGGGAGGACCCTCAGACGCAACAGATGCTGGGTGAAATCGCCATGTATGCGGAATTCGCCCGGGCCGCCATTTACGCCGCGGAACAGGCGGCCCATGAATATGGCAACGGCATGTGGTGTTGCGAGCTGCCGCCGTTGCTGGCATTGCGGGCGGCGCTGCCGGCGTGGTTCCCGCGGGTCAATGAAATCATCCGCCAGATCGGTTCGCACAACATGCTGACAACGCCGTCCAGGGCGGCCCTGAACGACCCTGAGCTGCGGCCGTTGATCGACCGCTATCTAATGGGCGTCGGCGTCGATGCGGAACAGCGCGACCGTATCTTCCGGCTGGCCTGGGATTTTGCCGGCACCGCCCTGGGCAGCCGGAACGAACAGTATGAGCGCTTTTATCTTGGCTCCGTTGGCCGCAATCAGACAGTGGCGCATAATTTTCTGGACCGTGACCGCGCCGTGCGCCTGACCGATCGCTTTCTGACGGAGGAACTGGACTGAATTTTAAGACCTGGATCTGATGCCGGCGTGGGCACCATGCGGTGCGCCATTCACGAGCCGAATTACTGAATCTGCTTCGGCAGCCAGGTTGCCACTTCCGGCACCCAGATCAGCAAGACCAGGACAAAAAGCTCTATGACAATGAAGGGCAGGGCTGACTTCACCACCTGGCCCAAGGTCACCTCGAACTGGGCAACGCCTTTCATGACATAAAGCAAAAGGCCGAATGGCGGGGTCAACAGGCTGATCTCCATGGTTATCAGCATCAGCACCATCAGCCAGATGACATCGATATTGAAGGCCACCTGCAGGGATTGGGAGCCCAATAGAAAAAACGGCAGGGTCAGCAGCAACATGCTGACCTGATCCATGAACGCGCCGAGGAACAACAACACGGCCATCATCGCGATCACCACCATGATCGGCGTCAGATCCAGTTGAGTGATTTGCTGCAACAGTCCATCCGTCGCCCCGGAATTCGCCAGCGCCTGGCTGAAGACCAACGAGCCGGCGATGATGAACAGGATCATGGTGTTGATCTTGGCGGTCTCCATCAGGGACCTGGCGACGTCCCGCCAGGTGAAATCGGCGCCTTCGATGCCGGAAATTCGGATCACGGTCTTGAAAAGACGAAAGAAATAGCAGACCGCCAAGGCGGCGAGACAGCCCAGGGCGGCGGCCTCGGTCGGCGCTGCAATCTTAAAGAAGATGCTGCCGACCACGATCACGAAAATCACCAGCAATGGCAGAATATAAAAGAAGAACGGCAGCACGCGGTTCAACATGCGGCGGCCGCGGCCGTTGTAGACTGCGCCGGCGATCCGCCGGCCGCCGAGATGCAGCGATATGGTCAAGGGCCCGTCCATGTCGCCATGGTCCGGTACATAGGCCGGCGCCAGGGCTGGATTGAGCATGCAGCGCCCCACCACATAGGCGAAGAACAGCACGGCCATAAGCATGCCCGGCACGATGCCGGCGATCAGCAATTGCGCCACTGATTGTTCCGCCAGGCTGGCCAGCAGCACCGCCAGGGCCGATGGCGGGATTAGCATAGCAATGCCGCCCACGGCCATGATCGGGCCCATGGCGATGGAAGGCTGGTACCCGCGCTTGATCATGTCGGGCAGCAGGACCGAGCCCAGGATCGCGGTATTGGCGATGGTGGAGCCGGACAAAGAGGAAAACACCGTACCGCCGACGATCGAGACCACGGCCAGGCGGCCGGGAACCCGCGAGATCAACCGGTCGATGGCGCCGATGGCCTTGAAGGCCACGCCGGTCTGCAAAAGGATTTCGCCCATCAGCAGGAACAGCGCGATCGGCGCCAGGGTAAATTTAATGGCGTTGTGGAACTCTATCGGCATGAACAGCAGGCCGATATCGCCGTTGATGAACAGATAGGTACCCAGGATGTTCGCCGCGAAGAAGGCAAAGGCGACCGGCAGGCCCAGAAACATGAAGGCGCAGACCGTGCCGAGCAAAAGACCGAGCGCAAAGTACCATTCCATGGGTTAGAAACCCGAACTTGTCGGACTATTGCCGGTGTCCGCGATCTCGACCGCGCGGCGGATACGAAACAGGAACTCGACGGCGAGCAGAAAGAATGAACCGGCGAAGACCGCCAACATGTACCAATTGGCGATGCGTAAATCCTTGTCGGGCAGGGTACCGTCCTCGAACTCCGACAAGGCCGCGCGTGCGCCATAATAGCAGAGCAGGAAGCAGAGCAGGGCGCCCGCCACATCGACACCCTGTTCCAGGCGGATCGCCCGCCGTTTGGGCAGCGCCGCAATCAGGACATCGACACGCACATGAGCGCCTTCCTGCAACACCCACGGCGCGCCGATAAAGACGCCGACATAAAGAGCATATTCGACGGCTTCGTAAAGCCACCAGATGTTGCCCCACTGCATGTTGATAAGCAGCAGGTTCAACGGGATGAGCAGCGCGATCAAGCCGACCGATATGGCGACCAGGGCGGCCAGAAAGAATGTGACCTGCCTGAACCCGGTCTCAAGGGCATCAATTTGCCGGCGCATAATGTCGTCTAACGTTTTCACGTGAAGCGGTTGATCCATACGCGATGGGGACCGCCGATTTGGTGGCGGTCCCCATCGTCCATGGTATCAGCCGCTATTTGGTGAAGAGTTTTTGCAGTTTCGGACCATGTTCCGGACTGCGGGCCAGAACTTCTTTCCAGCCCTCCGCCTTGGCCGCGCTGACCCATTTGTCCCGTGCGGCGCCACTCAACGCGATGGTCTTGACGCCGTTGCTTTCAAACCAGGCCTTCTGTTTTTTCGCCAAAGCTTTGAAACCGTCGCTGGCCGGGTCGGCCTGGCCTTCAAACATCAAACCAACCTTGTTCAACAGACCCTGCTGCGCCTTATCCAGGCTGTTCCATTTCTTCAAATTGACCAGGGTATGCAGGGTGCCGTCATAAAAACCGGGATCGACCCGAAATTTGGTGACCTTTGCCCAGGCCGGTATCCAGCCCATGAGTGGCCAGCCAAAGCCCTGTACCGTGTTGTTTTCCATATAGGTGTAAACCTGCGCGATGGTCGAAGTTTGCACCGTTGCACCCAGGGACTTGAAAAACGCCGTATAGACCGGAGATACCCTGATGTTCATACCTGTCAGGTCGGCACCGGTAATCTTTTTGTTGGTATAGAGATGAAAAGTGCCAAAGGTGTGGTGGCGGGCAATAAACTGCAGGCCCTTGGCGTTGAACAGTTTTTGCATATAGTCGAGGGCGCCGTTCTGACGCAGCTCTGGATAGCTATAATCGGAAAACCGCAGGACCGGCGCCTCTGGCAGGACGTTGCCGAAATAGGCTTCGGTGCAGCCGACCATGTCGTATGCGCCTTTCGCCATTTTCTGGGTCAGGGTGAAGGGACTGCCGATCGCCGGCGCGCCGCCGACCATTTTGATCTGCAGGACGCCCTTGCCCTGCTTGTTGACTTCGTTGACCACCGCCTCGAACGGTTTCGAGACCGGGCTGCCAATGGGGAAACAACTGGCCCCCGTCAAGGTGACTTCCGCTGCCTGGGCCGGCATCGCCATGACGCCAATGACCGTCGCCGCGGCAACGAATACTGCGTTTTTCCTGAACATGTCTCTCGGACCTCCCCGTCCTTTTGTGCCGGGGCTTTTTCCTTGGGCGCCCCACCCCCAGGCATGCATTCGTGGCACGCGTTGGCGGAATTCTAACAACATTGCCCGCCGCCGCACAGGCATTTTCCCGCCGCCGGGCAGGCCTGTTGATCGGGGTGCGCCAGCACCGGAAAGCGCCGACGGCCCGTCAATTTGCTTTGCAGGCGCCCGCCGATTTGCTAGATGCTTAATTCCCTAGCACGGATGGGTGCCCGAGTGGTTGAAGGGACCGGTCTTGAAAACCGGCAGGCGTGAGAGCGTCTCGTGGGTTCGAATCCCACCCCATCCGCCAATTTATATGTGGTCCGACCCGGAGACATAGGTAACAGCTTGTGCCGAAGACATGGGTGACACACTTGGTCCCACATTAAGATTTGCTCAATCGTCTGCGATAGCCGCCGTGTAGGCGCTCCTGGCGCAGAAGTACCGGCTTATTATCTGCCACGCTACGGCACGCCGCCATGAGGTAATCCGGGCCGCAGGCGGAAGGTTTCGCCGGCGGCACTGTAAAAATTGTTGGCCTAGCCGAAAATGTCTAGGCTATATAATAATTGAGTGTGCACACATCCCACGATATCGAGATTGAAAGGGCCATCCACCATGAAGATTATCTTGTCTTCGATAGTCGTTGCTCTACTCGCCACGGGCGCCATGCCTGCCTTTGCGGATGAGGCTTGGCAGGCCTTCGAGTGCCAACTCGTCGGTGAGCAAACCGCGGACGACGTGCTTGATTCAGCCGAGAAGTGGCTAACGGCGGCGCGAACCATGCAGGGTGGCGAGAAGATGGAGCTCAGAGTCCTCATCCCGCACGCAACCGGGGGCGGTGAGACCGACTTCTTGTTTATCCTAAATGCGCCGTCCTTCGCGGCCTGGGGAACGTTCTGGGACAATTACGAGGGATCTCCGGCGCACAAGATTGACGAGGAATCCCAAGCTATGGCTGTCTGTCCCAGCAGCCGGCTGTACGAGAGCGTGAGGGTTGAGGCCAAGTAAGGACACCTCTGATCTGTATGAAGGATTGGGCTGAGACTGATACTCGTCCCATCGCATGATTGGAGGCGCGCTGGCGCCGGGTTTACCCCTGGGTCGCAGCCTCACGCCGTATTAGCCACTGAGACGTTTTCCGGCCCTGGTCATCCGGCGTAGATGGCTATACCTCCGCCGGCTCCGTCGAACATGCCCTTGATCACGGGCAGTCCCGCCGACGGCTAGCAAGCAAACGGGTTGGTTCCGATTGAAGGGTGAACGTGGCGTATGGTGAGGTGACTACATGATGGGGCTCATTCTGCCCGCGATCGTCATCGCTGTGTTTTGCATCACTTATCTGGCATGGCAGCGCTATGTCCGGATCGCCCGAAGTCCGACCGAAGGCGCGACGGATACGTCTCCTTACAGCATCACGGAGGTCTTCGGTGAAGCGCATCTCCTCAATGTGCCGCACCAGCGGGGAGCCTGCTGGCTGACGGACATTTTCAGCCGCTCGGCGAGGCGCTATCCGCAGCACATCGCCCTGCAGGTTCCGCATACCGGGGAATCCCTTACCTTTGCCGAGCTCGACAGGGAAGCCGCGAAAGTGGCCGCTGCTCTGTCCCGTTTCCTCAACGGAGCGGACCAAGTCGTCGCCCTGTCCATGGCGCAGGACAACTGGCAGGCTGTTGCCTGTCATCTGGGCATCCTCAAGGCTGGCGGCACGGTCGTGTTCCTGGATACCGCACTGCCCGAGGCGATGCTCTCCCACATGCTTGCGGATGCCCGGCCGGTGGTCGTTCTCACGCGCGGCGAGGCCAGATTTCGCGATTTCCCGACCCTGGATGTGCTGTCATTGCAGGACGAGTTGCCCCGGACTGCCCCGCCACCTTGGCTGGACGATCCGGCCCAGCGTCTCGCAACCATCTTCTACACGAGTGGTACCACCGGATTGCCGAAGGGCGTGGAATGCCCGCACGCCGGATATGTGAACCTGGCGCTGACTTATGCCGACTACTTCGATCTGGTGCCGGGTATGGACGCGACCACGCTCACATCGTCGCTCGGATATGACGGAAGCATCTCCGAAATGTACAGCGCGTGGGTCTCCGGCTGCTCTGTCGTGATGCTGACGAATGAGGAAATCCGTTCAGGCCCGGAGCTTCTCCCGGTCCTGCGCGAGGCGGAGGTGACCGTGCTCTTTTGTCCACCGGTGCTGCTGTCCACCCTGACGCCGACGCCGGAACTGGACCTGCCCTACCCGCTCTGCCGCTACATCGTGCCGGCCGGCGAAGCGTTTCCACCTGCATTGGTCGAACCATGGACCCGCGCACGACGACAGATCATCAACACCTATGGTCCAACCGAGGCCAGCACCGACACGAGCCGCCAAACCCTAAGGCCGGGCGAACCCGTTACAATTGGCTCGCCGCTGGCAAACGTCACATACGTCATCCTGGAACCTGGTACGCTCCGTCCGCTGCCGCATGGAGAGGCCGGCGAACTCTGCATCGGCGGCGTACATGTCGCGCGAGGCTATCGGAACTTGCCTGAACAGACCGCCGAGAAGTTCATTTCGCATGCTGAGTTTGGCCGCCTTTACCGCACGGGTGACAGGTGCCGGATCGATTCCATGACGGGACAGGCGGACTTCCTCGGTCGCATCGACACACAACTCAAAGTTCGCGGGCATCGCGTGGAAGTTCAGGCCGTCGAGGATATCCTGCAAACGCAGATCCTGGAGATCGACGCGGCGGTGCTCGACTATCAGAATGAAGAACTGGTCGCTTTCCTTGCTGCGCCCGGGTTCCAGACCCGCGGATCGTCAGACGTCAGCCCGGCACCGCCAGGGTGGGTAGAAAACGTCACTAACAGCCTGGCCCGGCAGCTTCCGGAACCGTCCATTCCGACCCGCTTTTTTCTTGTGAAGAGCTTTGTACTGAACCAGAGATCCGGCAAGATCGACCGGGGACAGCTGCCGCGGCTGTCGGATCTGTTGCAAGGCGCTGATCCGGACCCGGACGGCAGGCAGGGACGCACGGCGACAGCTTCCCCGGATCAAGTGGCGGATAACACGACAACGCGTCCCGAGGATCACGATACTGATCCCGGCGACGGGGATGCCCTGTCGATCTGCCGCGGACTTTTTGGCCCATCTCTCGGCTGGGACGATGCCTTTGTAGATCATGGCGGTCATTCCATCCTCATCGCGCAGCTGGCACAGAGATTGCGCCGGGCGGGGTGGTCGGTACCGGTTCGCGCTCTGCTCAGCAACTGCGATACGGCGCGCAAAATCTCGAATTGTCCGAAGGAATCTCACGTCCCCACCATGAACGTGACCGCGGCCGCCCAGCGCGGTCAAGACGATATCAGACGCGATGAGGTGGCCGCAACGGTGCTGTCCGTGGCGGCTTTCACTGTTCGGCAGATCCTTTTCCTTGCCCTACTGTATGCCCCGCATTTGATGGGTTTCCTCGCTGCGGTGGCCTATGGCGAGGTCGGAGCGTTCTTCGTCAACGCCAAGCTCTGGAAATTCGTCGCCGTCGGCTTTCTCCTCTTCATCGCCGGCTTCGCCCTGCCATTCGCCAACCTCTTATGGGTTCTGGCGCTCAAACGGTGCTTGATAGGGGCGGATTTCAGGGCAGGGGCGGTCATTGGCGCATTTCCGAAGTGGAGCCGAATGCATCTGCGAATCTGGTGCGTTGGGCGCTTGCAAGGCGCGGTCCTCGGCCCGCTGGACGTGATGTTTCGCAGTCCGCCCGTGATGGCCTTCGCACTCCGGCAACTCGGTGCGAAGGTCGGGCGACATACCGAATGCGCGCATGAGGTCACATTCTCCGGACCACTGGATCTTCTTCACATCGGGGACGGCGTCGCAGTCCAGACCGGAGCTTACATCCAGACGGTGCGATGGATGGGGGCGGCACTGCATATTGGCCCCGTCCAACTGGAGCAGGACTGCAAGATTGGCATGCGGGCCTGCGTGGGCAGTAATGTTGTGGTTGGCCGCGGTGCCTGGGTTACACCTTTCACGGCCGTTCTGAGCGATGTCGGACCGGCGGAGATGTGGGAAGGCGCGCCTGCGCGGCCGGTCGGGCGATGCACGAAGCTGAAACGCGTGACGGCGCATTGCCGGCCGAGCCTCCCGATGTGGTCTCGTGAGGCCGCCAATATTTCTCTCCAGGCGCTGTTGGATTTCGTCCTTCTGGTCGCCCCCGTAACCGCGGTCACTTGGGTCGCCACGGCGATCATGCCCAGCGCTCGGGCGGAGCCTGCCGGCAGCTACTTCATGACGGCGCCGCTCGGCGAAATTATCGGGACGATGGGAGGTTACATTTTCGCCACCACATGGGTTTCGATCGTGCTGACTTCGGTTCTGGTCTGCCTTTTCGTACGTTCAACGCGAGCCTCTCCAGGGCTCTATCCCTCGCGCGGGCTTCAGGGCGCCCTGCTCCTGTATCGTCAGAGAGTGATGAACCTGATTCAGCGTATCTGGACTTGGACCATCATGGGGCAGTACCTGCGGGCTCTCGCGGGTCTTGGCTTTTCGCGGTTGGGCGGCTCGGAGTGCGATCTCATGCTGAACCTCGTCCCCGAGGCCGCGACGGCCGACGCGAAGGTGTTTTGGGCCAATGGTTGCTTCACGAACATGGTTGACCACGATGCAGGGCAACTGATCCTGCGGCAACTCGACATGCCGGCGAATTTCTTCGCCGGAAACAACTGCGTCGCCGAAGAGGGTCACTTTCCGACGAATTTCCTGCTCGGCGTCTCGTCGCCTGGTAACGGCAGCACCTTCCGGCGCCAGATGCATTCCCGGCTCTGCCCGCCGATCACCGTTGCCGGCAACCCGCCGGTGCGGTTTGCCAGCGCCGATTTCGAAGCCGAGAAGCGCAACCAGATCCTGCCGAGCTATGCTCTTTTCCTCGGGCGCGTCTTGCTGAATGACATCTTCAGCATCGGGTTTCTGCGCACCGCCGATCCGCTCGTCTACGTCGTCCTGTTCACGGTTTTGCTCCGCTTTGGGGGCGATGCGCTTCTGAGCGCGTTTATCGCCATCGTTCTGACCGAGATCACTCTGATTCTGGCCTGCGTCATGGTCAAGAAGCTGCTCGTCGGCAGCACTTGGGGTGCCGACCATTCCGCACCGTTCTGGTCCTGGCGGCATTTCACCTACTTCTTCGCGCAGGACTGCTTCTTGGCTTGGTGCAGGATACCCTTCGCGGTTGCGGCCGGGACCGTGCTGCCAAATCCCGTGCTGCGTTGGCTGGGGTGCGAGATCGGACAGCGGTCCATCCTGGTCTCGCCGCTGCAGGCCTTCGACTGGAATGCGGTGAGCATTGGCGATGACGCCCTGGTCGACGGTATCCTGCAATTTCATTCGCTGGTAAACATGACGTTGGCCGTCAAGCGCACGCGGATCGACGACGGCGCTGTCGTCAATACAGGCGCCACCGTGATGGGTGGGGCCGTGATCGACGCAGGGACGACCCTGCTGCCGCTCGCCCTTGTCCTGAAAGAAATGCACCTGTCGACGTGCGTCTACTGGGGCAGCCCGGTGGAACCGGCAGACCAGCTAGAGAGCGGGCCGATAGAGCCCAGACTTCCCGATGCAGCACCACTCTGAAGAACGCGCACAAGATTGCAAGAATAGGGTCAGCAAGAATAGGGTGAGGTCTTTCTCTTTGAATATATTTGGTGAACTTCAAGAAGAAAGACCTGACCCCATTCTTGTGATAAACGGATAACGGATCTTATCGCGGCACGCCCGCGCGCGTGAATTCCAGATAGAAGTGCACGACGATTGCGAGAGCAGGACATGACGACTGTTTTGTCGGGTGCCCTGACAACCCTCGCCTAACCGTGGCCGATATAGTCCATGCGGCCGCCATCCACGGTAAGGACCTGTGCGGTGGTGAACCCGGCTTCGGGGCTGGCGAGGAAGGCGACAGCGGCGGCGATGTCCTCCGGCGCTCCGACACGGCCGACCATGGTGCGTTCGCGCATCCCGGTGACGCGATCAGCGAACTCTGCCTCCGTGGTGTTGCGGCGGACCATGTCGGTGACGATCCAGCCGGGGCAGACGGCGTTCACAGTAATGCCGGCGCGGCCAAGTTCCATCGCGAAGCGCCTGGTCAGGATCAGGACCTCCGCCTTCGTCGCGGCGTAGAAGGTGGTGCCGGGCAGCGCGGTGCCGATAGCGGCGTTGGAAGCGATATTGACGATGCGCCCGTAGCCTCTCGTCTTCATGCCGTCCATGATGGCGCGAATGGTATTGATGACGCCGTTGACGTTGACGCGGCGCATGCGGTCCAGGGCCGCCTCGTCGTAGGTCTCCAGGGTAGCGGGGCTGGAGATGCCGGCGTTGTTGACCAGGATGGTGGGCGGGCCAAGCTGCGCCTCCGCCTGGGCGATCAGGGACTGGACCTCGGCAGGGCTGGACACGTCCGCGCGCACGGCGATGGCCGTGGCGCCCTTGGCGCGCAACTCCTTGACCAGAGAGTCGGCGGGCTGCGGCTGGGCCGTGTAGTTGACGCAGATGGCCGCGCCCTGGGCGGCGAGGCGGGTGACGATGGCGCGACCTATGCCACGTGAACCGCCGGTGACAATCGCGACCTGCTGGGTGGAAGGCATGCCAGCAGCCTATCTGTCAATGCCGGCGTCAGCAAGCTTGAATGGTCAGTTCTGGAGCTATTGCAAGGGCCGCGCGCGGACGAATCTCATGGCTCGATTGGGGGCGCGAAACCCTGATCCCGGCGGCCGAAGAGGCCGCTTCGCAAAGGGCAATGGCGGACCGATAGGGGGTCGACCTCACTGCCATAAAAAGGCAGGCTGTCAGAACCGCCGGGCCGGCCATCCGGGTGCTGTCCTCAGCGCCAGCGGCCCTGCTTCGATAAGAACAACACTGGAGATTTGACGATGCGAGCGAACAAGATCAAGCAGATGTGGCAAGACGGTAAATGCGTGACCCTGGGTTGGCTCTCCGTGTCCCACGGTTTCACGGCCGAGGTTATGGCGCGTCTGGGCTTCGATGCCCTGTGCGTTGATTTGCAGCACGGCACCTCGGAAATGAATGACGTCTGGCCCATGCTGCAGGCGATCTCGCAGACAGACACGGTCCCGGTCGTGCGCGTCGCATGGAACGAGCCGGCGCCGATCATGAGGGCCCTGGACCTGGGCGCCTACGGCATCATCGTACCGCTGGTCAATACGGCCGAGGAAGCGGCAAAGGCGGTGGCCGCGTGCCGCTACCCGCCGGTCGGCATGCGCTCGTCGGGACCCATACGCGCGGCGCAATATGGCGGCGCCGACTACCAGGCCAACGCCAACGACGAGATCGTCATCATGGCCATGATCGAGACCAAGGAGGGCCTCGCCAACCTCGATGCCATCTGCGCCACGCCCGGCCTCGACGCCGTCTACATCGGGCCGGCCGACCTGTCCTTCGCGTTGGGTCTGGAGCCGCGCGGCGATAATCCCGACCCGATCCATCTCGCTACCTGCGACAAGATCCTCGAGACCGCCCATAAAAACGGCATAAAGGCCGTCATGCACTGCGCCAGCGCGGCGTTTGCGGCGGGTGCCGTGGAGCGCGGCTTCGACATGGTGATGCTGACGTCCGATCTCGCGTGCATGATTGCCGGCGCGCGGCTGCAGCTTGATGAGCTCAAGGCCAAGACCGCCTGAGGATGGCAGGGCCTGCAGAGCTCATTCTGCACCATTACGATTTCTCCAATTATGCGGAGAAAGCGCGGCTGGCGCTTGGCTATAAGGGGCTGACGTGGCGGTCGGTGATCATTCCGCCCGTCGCCCCCAAGCCTGATCTGACGCCGCTGACCGGCGGCTATCGGCGAACGCCGGTGCTGCAGATCGGTGCCGACATCTATTGCGACACGAAGCTTATCCTGCGGGAGCTTGAGCGGCGGCAACCGCAACCGACATTGTATCCCGCTGGCTGCACCGCGATTGGTGAGGCGATTGCCTATTGGGCCGAGCATCAGCTTTTCCGGCCGATCTCGCTCTATGTGTCCGGCACCAATCTGGATCTCTTGCCGGACAATCTGCAGGCCGACCGATCCATGATGCGGGGCCTGCCGGTGCCCGATGCGGAAACGGTGCGGCGCGCGGCACGGCGCAACGCACCTGCCGTGCGGGTGCAAATCGCCCGGGTCGAGGCAATCCTGTCCGACGGCCGCGACTGGATGGCCGGCCCCGCGCTAAGCGTCGGCGACTTCGCGGTTTATCATGCCTTGT
This sequence comes from Alphaproteobacteria bacterium, assembly GCA_021776235.1. Lineage (GTDB taxonomy): Bacteria > Pseudomonadota > Alphaproteobacteria. The sequence continues at coordinate 92,586 of JAJFGG010000161.1, forward strand.
GGTTCATCTCGGCCCGCAGCGGGCGGTTGGCGCATGAGCTGGCGCCCTATGCCCTAACCAGGAACTGGATGGGGCGCATGGCTGAGTTCGGACATGGATCGTGCTCACCCATTACGGCGGCGCAAGCGCTCGATGTGGCGCAAGGGGCGCGACCGGCGCCCTTGCGGGCCTCGGAACCGTTTGTCGAGGACCCGCAACCCGGTACAAATGTGCGAATCCGCGCCGACGATTACGGCCGGGATACAATCGAGGGTGAGCTCGTCCTGATTGATGCCGAAGAGGTGGCACTGCGCCGCCGGGACCCGAAAACCGGCGACGTCGTCGTACATTTCCCCCGCCTTGGTTACGACCTGCGGGCGGTCACTTCCCGATTATAGCCCGGAACTACCCTAGCCAAATTGCGTCAGTTTGCTATGCTGGGATTTCCGGATCATCTTTTCATCAATACTGGGCTCGGATGATCCGTTTGCCGATCCGCCGGTGTTTGGCTGGCGTTTGATAGGCCCGTGCATGTACCCCGACCGCGCCGTGATCCGGCCGTGGTCTTGAGCTGCGCTCATGGGTGAGCCCAATGTCTTTGAACGAGATAATGTAGTGTCCGCTACAGGGAGCCTTATTGTGTCCATCTCCGCGGCTGAAACAGCCGAAGATATTTCGAAAATTGCCTTTGGTTTCATGGCGTCGAAATCGTTATTCGCCGCTCTCCATGTTGATCTTTTTTCCCATCTGTCGAAAAATCCCAAGACCGAGGCCGAACTCGCCAAGGCAGCGGATGTCCCCGTCAACCGCATCACGACCCTGACCCGCGCCCTGCGCAGCCTTGGCCTGTTGGTGCGGGAAGAGGGCAAACTGGCCAATGCCCCAGCCTCTGAGTTTTTTCTGGTCAAGGGCGCGAAATACGATTTTGGTGATTATCTGCGCTATCAGATTGACGGCCAGATGTATCCGGTGCTGGATCAGTTGAACGATGCCATGGATGGGACTCTGGATCCGGAAGCAATTGAATCATACGCCAGCTGGATGTCTGATCCGGTGCAGGCGCGGATTTATTCCAAGGCCCAGCATGCGGGTTCCCTCGGCCCGGGCCGCACCATCGCGGAACTGGTTGATCTGGACGATGCCCGTACCCTGTTGGATGTGGGTGGCGGTACGGGCGCCATGACCATCAGCTTGTGCAAAGCCAATCCCGAATTGAGCGCGACCATCGTTGATTTTCCCAATGTCGCGGAAATCGGCTGGGAATATATCTCCGAAGCAGGCCTGGTGGACCGGGTGCGCTATATTCCCGCCAATGCCCTGGAATGCGAATGGCCGACGGAACGTTGCGCGGTATTGATGTCCTATCTGTTCTCTGGCGTGCCGGAAGACGCCATAGAGCCGTTGATCGCCGACGCCTTCAAAACCCTGCGCCCCGGCGGCACACTGATGGCGCATGATTTTATGGTCGATGCGGAAAAGGCAGAGCCGCAGCTGGCCGCCCTATGGCATCTGCAGCACATGGCCTTCACGCCGGAAGCTGCCTCCATGACGGCGGCCCGCATTGCCAAGGCCATGGAAGCCGCCGGTTTTATCACGCCCACCGAGGCCGAGGTCATTCCCGGCATGACCCGTATCGTGCATGCCCGCAAACCTGAATAGAGAGGGAGAATAGCCCGGCACGCTTCCTCTCATTGAAGCTATGGCCGTCGCCCTTTCAGGTTGAAGAATAGGCATATGAGGTATGCGGCGATCGCCACCATGGTAATGGGCGGCATGCCGCCGGCCCACTGCCCGGGCGTCAGCCAGCCCTTGAAACCCATAATGAGCAGGTGTCCCGCAGCCAACAGGCCGGCGAGCCGCAACGAACCAAATGACGTGATGAGGGCCAGGAAGGCAGCATCGCCTTCCTGCCTGGTCTTGAAGCTGATGTTGTATAGCCACAACCAGATGAATGCGAGAACGCCAAGCAGCATGCTCCAGCTGCCGACCATACTGAGAGAACCGTCGGTGGCAAAAAACTTGCCATAGTAGGCCCCTGACCCGAACAGCAGAACGGCAAAGAAAACATGCGCCAGGATCATCACGAAGGCAACGGTGCCGATCTCCTTGCGGCTGTCGAGCCAGTCGTCGGGGACATCCACACCGATTTTCCTGGCTGGCCCCAAAGCAAAATTTATCGCCAGCAGGATAAAGCCGGCCAGGGAGACCACCTTGTTGAAGACGAACAGCGCGAAATCTTTCAGTGGAACGCCTTCAAATACGTGATAGCGGAAAATCCCATAGGCCAAAGAGAACAGGAATACGACGGCAATAATCTGTACGGATTTCTTTGACATGAACGGTCGTCTCCTATGCTGGCGCAGGCGGCGGAGCGGTGAGGCTCTAACCTGTATCGGACCATTTATGACAATAGAGCAACCTGCGTTCATTTGAACGCAGACAAGTTGCTCGGGCTCTTTAAGATAGATCAAATTATCAGCGCAAAAATGATTCTATGTTTGGGCTGTTTGATCTAGCCGACCTGCGCGCGTTCCCCAATCTCGTAGATTCGGCGTACCAGCCCGGCTACACTCTGTGCCATGCCGATTAAGTTTCAGCCAAGACCTGCTGCCCTTGTCGCAATCGATGTCGCCGCCGACCGGCGAAAGGGCGGTGCGTTTTGAGCCGCGCCGGCAACCCGGCCGCATTAGGAACAACCAGGCCGATGCAGACCGGCAAGCCGATCAACGCCTTCAATTTTCTGCGGCAGATTCGTGATAATGGGATCTCGATCTATCCGCCCTCGGCGCACCAAGTGGACTTTGCCTCCCGGCGCCTTGGTCTGCAGCAGTTTATCCTGTTGAATCATCCCGATTACATTCAACACGTTCTGGTGCGCAACCAGGAGAACTATCCCAAGGGACGCCTGACCCGGCAGATCCTGGGCCCGGCGCTCGGCCGCGGCCTACTGAATAGCGAGGGCGACTTCTGGCGCCGGCAACGGCGTATCGCGGCGCCGTCGTTTCACCACAAGCGCCTGATCGATCTGGCGGACGTGATGTCGGATACCGCATTGCAGACCGCGGACAAATGGCGCCTCGCGGCGCAGAGCGGCGGTTCACTCGACATCACCCGTGAGATGATGCGCCTGACTATGGAGATTGTCGCCAGGTCGCTGTTCTCCCATGACATTGCCGGATCCATCGACCAGTTGGGCGCGGCCATCACGGTAATGATCGATAGCATCGGAAGGCCCAGCCTGCTGGATCTTCTGGGGCTGCCGGAATGGCTGCCCCGGCCGCGTAGCCGCGAATTCAACGCGGCGATGGCGCTGATAAACAACACCATCTACGAAATTCTGCGCCAGCGCCGGGCCGCAACACAGGCTTCCGGGGCGGACTCCGGTGACCTGCTGGGGATGCTGCTGGCGGCCCGGGACGAAACGACCGGGGAAGGCATGAGCGATCGCCAACTGCGGGACGAGGTGGTGACAATTTTTGCCGCCGGTCACGAAACCACGGCGGTGGCCATGAGCTGGACCTGGTACCTGTTGTCACAGCACCCGCAGTACGAAGCCAGGCTGCATCTGGAATTGGATCAGGTGCTGGCCGGGCAGGCGCCGCGCTTCGCGGATCTGGAACAACTGCCATATACCCGGATGGTCTTCGAAGAGGCGCTGCGGCTCTATCCACCGGCATTTTCTCTGACCCGCGTGGCGGTGGCCGATGACCGTGTTGGGCCGCACCGCATTCCGAAGGGCGCCATGGTCACCCTGTCTCCATGGGTGACCCACCGCGACCCGCGGCTTTGGCCCGATCCGGAACGCTTCGACCCGGATCGCTTCCTGCCCGAGGCTGTACGCCAGCGCCACAAGTTTGCCTATTTCCCGTTCGGCGGCGGCCCCAGGGTCTGCATCGGCAATAGTTTCGCCCTGATGGAAGGCCGGCTTATCCTTGCCGCCCTGGCGCAACGTTATCGTCTTCGCCTCGAGCCGGGCCACCCGGTGGAGCCCCAGGGCCGCATCACCCTTCGTCCCCGGCATGGCATGCCCATGACCATTGAAGAACGCTGACAATAATGTGGTGAATTTGGACCCAGGACATTAGGCTTCGCATATGCATTTCGGGATATTCATGGAGTTCGGGTTGCGCGATGGCGGCTCCGAAGCGGCAGCGTTTCGCGAGGGTTTGGATCTCGCCGACGCCGCCGAGGCCTGGGGCTTGGATAGCGCGTGGCTCTCCGAGTTTCATTTTTCGCCTGAGCGTTCGGTGTTGTCCTCGCCTATCGTGGTCGCGGGGGCCCTTGCGGCGCGTACCCGGCGCATGCGAATTGGCATGGCGGTATATGTATTACCCCTGAACAATCCATTGCGGATCGCCGAAGAGGCCGCGACCGTGGACCAGATTAGCGGCGGTCGCTTCGATTTTGGTATTGGCCGAAGCGGCTTTGTCCGTTCCTATAACAGCTACAATATCGACTATGGTGAAAGTCAGGGGCGCTTTGACGAGGCCCTGCAAATTCTGCGCGAAGCCTGGTCCGGCAAGACATTCTCGTTCGACGGACAGTTTTACAAAGTGACCGACGCACAGGTGGTTCCACAACCCGTGCAACAGCCCTATCCGCCCATGCGCATGGCGGCCACGTCTGCGGGCACCTTCAAAACAGTCGCCGAGCAAGGTTTGCCGTTATTCGTCGGCCTTCGTGGTGATGGCTTGGGGACCCTGGTGGAGAATATCAAAGTGTATCGGGAAACCTGGCGCAGGTCAGGGCATGACGGCAAAGGCAGCGTCTTTTTGCGGGTTCCGGTCTATGCCGCCGATACGGAAACCGCCGCGTTCGAGGAGCCACGCGACAATATCATTCACTATTTCGAACGCCAGGCGCGTTTGATCGCGGCAAGCAGCCCCAAGGGCGGCAACGCCGAGCGCCGCAATACAGCGGCGGAATTGTCGGCCTTGTCCTATGACGACATTTTGCAGGACCGGGTGGCGTTTGGCACCGCGGCCCGGTTAATAGACCGGGTTAACGAATGGCGCGATAAATTGGGCATTGACGGGATTACGGCGGAAACCAACGCTGGCGGCTTGTTGAGCGAGGCGCAGGTCAAAAACAGCCTTCGCATCATTACCAGGGACGTCATGCCTGCCTTCAAGTAAGGCATGTTCCGTATAATTGCCCGAATTGGAAATTTCCGCGACCCTGCATACCCCGGCTCGAATTCAGGATGGGTATGGCGAGGCCCAGGGTTGGTTGTCATAGCCCGGCGCGAAGGCCCTATTGGTCTGCGCTGGGTTGCGGTTGATAAGCTGACGTGCGTAAAGCGGATGGGTCATTGAGCGGATTTCATGTTCGAGCGGATACAGCACATCGCCGCTGTCCAGGTCGACGATATGAAGGAAGCGGTATTGGTGCTGGTTGCTTTCTTCGGTGATCAGGCCGCGATCGAGCAGTTTCGCATGCGGCTGCGAAAAATTGTTGACGTAAAGTTGTAGATGATGGCCGTCGTATTTTGGCAATCGCCCCTTCGACTCCCGGAAAATCAGCTGCTGGTGATGACCTGCTACGACATGCGCCGCGGGCGCCTTTTCGAACGCTTTGACCCTGGCCGCCGTATCAAGGATTTCCCGGTAGAAGCGCGCGATGCCCCTGGCTGTACCAGCCGGAACATTGAACAGAACATAGGCCATGCCCAGCCGGGTTGAGCCAAACTTCGCATTGACTTGATGACAGCGGATTTTGTTGCCCCACGGGCAGGTGACGTCGATGTGACCGTTCCCTGACCGGTAGGCGAACTTCGTGCCCTTCAGGTCGGGGCGCACGGCCTTTAGACTGTTTGCGAGGTGTTTCAGATCCGGCACCACCAGCCCGACCCGCCCGCGCAGCACCTGGGGCTTGCCGGTCGGCAAGTGAAACTGGCTGCGGCCCACATTGACCCACATGTTGATCACGCCCGTCACGAGATACGGATCGCGCGTGAGCCCCAATCCGGTAATGTAGAACAATGTCGCCAGCCGCTGGTCAGGCACCCGCACATTGACATGTTCAAGGCTGACGACATTGGCCAGGTCTTCAGCGGCGCGGTCGAATTGCTTCCCCATTTGAAACTTCCCTGTGGCGTGGCCAACGATTTTGACATTTCGATACTGTGACAGGTTCGGGGCCGGCAGCAAGTCGTCGTGTTCAAATGACCGGGCGGAACCTTCCGGCTACGTCCCCGGCCCCAAAGCATTCGAAGTCTATGTACCGACAGGCAACAAGTCCATGGATGCTTGGCCAAAATTGGTTCATTCGCCTCCCTGTGCGGCCCTGGGGTCGTGGCCGGTTGTTGCGGGCATAGTGGTTGAGAGGCACTGGTACCGTTTATGGGTACCTATCACCGCAAGGCGGTATAACAGGCAGTCTCGTATGGTACTGAATTCCGGGTTTGCCGAAACTCTGAAAATCTTTGATTCGACTCTTAGCCGTTCATCAGGCTCAAGGCATGAGACGCCGAAATTCGTGCATGGCCTTCTTCTGCTGCAGCGCCAGATGCCGCAGACCCTGTAGCGTGCAACACCCGCCAAGCTTCATATCCTCGAGTGCTTTTGCCGTATCGTCACAAACGGACCGCAACTTAGTGGCCTCTGGAGCGGAGAGCAGTGTGGATATTTTTATGCCGTATTGGATTGATTTATGGAGTTTTGCGATTGCCACCTCGCATTTTTCCAACGTCTCGTCGTTTTGCCCGGCGCAAAACATTTCCACTTGAATAATGTTTGACATCGAGATTTCCCGCAGCCCCTGAATGGCACGCGGCTAGGCGCCCTGTAAAATTGGCAGCCAGCCAGCGAAACAACGGTTGCCCCCGACATCAGGGAGTTACTGCGCGGGGTCAAGCGCATGCGCCATGCTGGCGCACGCGCTTGACCCCGTCAGGCGGCTCTCACTTCAGCCAGGAATTTATCGACCTCGCCCCGCAGGGTCTCGGACTGGCGCGAGAGTTCCTGAGCCGATTGCAGCACCTCGCCCGAGGACTGGCCGGTTTCGGTGACGGCCTGGTTGACCTCGGTGATGTTGGCGTTTACCTCGTTGGTGCCGGACGCCGCATCCTGGGCATTGCGGCTGATTTCACCCGTTGCGGCGCCCTGTTGCTCGACGGCAGCTGCGATTGATCCGGCGATCTCGTTGATTTCCGAAATCGTCTTGGCGATTCCATCGATGACCTGCACGGATTCGCCGGTTGCACTCTGGATGCCGCCGATCTGGCCGGCAATTTCCTCGGTCGCTTTGCCCGTCTGGGTGGCCAGGTTCTTTACCTCGGACGCGACCACCGCGAAGCCCTTGCCGGCATCGCCGGCTCGGGCCGCCTCGATGGTGGCGTTCAGAGCCAGCAGATTGGTCTGGCTGGCGATGTCGTTGATCAGGTTCACCACATCGCCGATCTTTTGTGACGCTTCCACCAGTCCCTGGATTTGCCCGGTCGCCTGTTCGGCGGCCTCGACGGCCTGCTGTGCGATACCTGCTGATTTGGCTACCTGGACCGAGATCTCCTGGATCGAAGCCGCCATTTCCTCCGAAGCCGAGGCCACGGTCTGGACGTTTGCGCTGGCCTGTTCGGAAGCGGCCTCGACGGACGCCGTACGGCTGGCTGCACCCTCGGCGGAGGCCGTCATGGACTGGGCCGTGCTCTCCATCTCGGTCGCAGCAGAGCTGACGGTATCAACCACGCCGCGCACGCTGGCCTCAAAGTTGTCGGCCATTGTATTCATGGCTTGGCTGCGCTCTTCCTCCGCGCGATGCTTGGCCGCCTCCTGTTCGGAGCGCAGACGCTCGGTCTCGATCATGTTCTGGCGAAACACTTCAACGGCAGAGGCCATTTCGCCGATCTCGTCGCCGCGCCCGGCGCCGGGAATTTCGACATCTGTATCGCCTTCGGCCAGGATACCCATCACCGACGTCATGTTTCGGACCGGGTGGCTGATACTGCGGGCCGCAAAGAAGCCTGCGCCTCCGACGATCAGGCAAAGGCTAATCACCCCGCCAATGGTGTAGGTCAGCACATTCGTGGCCTGTTCGTTCATCAACCGAACTTCGGTGCCTGCCGCGCCGCGCGCCGCCGACTGCTGGTCCGTAAGCACGGTTTCCAGCCGCTGGCGAACTTCGGCCAACGGACCGTTGAATTCAGCTAGCGCTGCTTCCTGGGCAAACTGAGCTGCGGAACCGTAAACCTTGTCCGCGCTGGCGCCGAAGGTGACGAATTCGGCCTTCATGGCTTCCAATTGTTGCGTTACGCCGGCATTGGCTGCGCCTTCGATCTGGCTGTCGATTGCCATCTGGGTTTCTTCAAGCAGGCCTTCGAAGGTGGCCTTGTCGGCGGCGAGGTTGTCCATGTCCATTTCGGAAGGCGCCCGGCCGACCATGGCCAGTTGTGTTTGGAACTGCACGGCAAGATCGGCGCTGTTGGCGAGGCCGACGAATGATTCTTTATACAGGCGTTCGCCCGATGACTGCAGCTGCTGGGCGCTAAATACGGCGTATGCACCTAGCATAGCAATGGCGATGATTGAGAGCCCGAGCAGGGCAAACAGCCGGACGGAAAGAGTGATTTTCATGGTTCTATTCCCCCTTTTTGGGCGTCCACCACTTCTTGGCACCGCGCATATGGTGTGCATGGGTGTGGGACGATTGAAGCTGAGACGGCCATGACGGCTGGTTGCCGCCATGGCCGCTGGACAGGCTATTTTGAAGCCTTGGCGATTGCCGCAATCAGACGTTTGTGATCGGAAGACGGCGCACCCTTGGTAACGATCGAAAGGGGCTGTTTGGCCGAGACGCCAGCGATTACAGCGACACTTTTGTCGATGGTGCTGGAATTGCCGTAACTAATGGCAATTTTTGTTTGCGAAACCGCCTTGACGAGTTGTTTCGGTGCTGCCAATTGACGGCCACCGGCGAACATCCCCTTGCCGTCGAGAAACTGCTTCTCGACTGTTGCGCGAGTGCCGTTGCCCGGCCGTTCGATAAACACCACGATTTTGCCGGAGTTGCCGCCGACTTCGCTCCAATTCTTGATCTTTCCGCTAAAGATCCCGGCGATCTGCGCTTTGCTCAAGGATTTTACCGGATTGGACGGGTGCACGATAAACTGCACCTTATTGGCGCCAATCGCATGGGCTTGCAGGTCCATACCATTTAGAGCACCGGGCTTCTTCTTCTCTACCTGACCTTTTTCAAAATCCAGGTCTGCTGAAATCATGGCGATATCAGCGCGGCCCTCGGCCAGATCGATCAGGCCATTACCTGATCCGTTGGTGACGATAGCAAGCGTGTCACCGCCGTCCTTTTCAATCTGCGACTGATTTGGCAATACGATGCCCTTACCTACGGTGCCGGACCCATGCAGGCGGATTTCGGCACTACTTACGCTCACGATGGCACTGGCACACATGGCGGCCAACGCGACAGTACGAAGTGTGTGATAAAACATGTGGTAAATCCCTCTTTGATTCAATGGATGACAAGTAATATGAAGAAAAAATATTAAGTAGTGATTAATAAAATAGACATAATGGGATATCTGTTCACTATAAACAGTACATATAGTGAATTAAAATGAAAAAACGCCAACGTTATTAATAATACTGAAGTACAAGACAAACAGGAATACTTGCGACAAAATGTCATATTATACTTTGAAGCCAAATTGAATATGTTATGAGCGATGAAGGATAAATTCGTTTAGGCAAAGTTTCGCCGCGCCGCGGCCCGGAATTTGCCTGTCTAGATATGCGGAGATAATGACATGTTGTCAGGACGTCGTGTTTTGATCGTGGAAGACGATCCGGCTAGCCGCGAAATGGTCGTTAAACTGCTGTCGGGCGAAGGCGCTGACGTCGTTCAAGCCAGCTCTCGGGGAGAGTGGGAGGTCGTATGGCAAGATGAGAAATTTGATCTGGTCCTGCTGGACCTGAACTTGCCTGACGGCGACGGCCTAAGCATTCTTCGTCAGATTAGAGAGGATTCTGACGTTGCCGTTATAATTCTGACAGGAAAAGGTGAGGAAATCAGCGAAGTCCTGGGGCTTGAGCTAGGCGCAGACGATTATGTCATGAAACCATTTCGCCAGCATTCTCTGTTGGCGCGCATAAAGAATGCGTTACGGCAGGCGGGCGACACTGGCATCACGGATGAAGATGATCAGATGTCCCGCTTCAAAGTCCAGGGTTGGCGTTTCGATACGGAACAACGCGACTTGATTGCGCCCGATGGCAGTCGCATACCCTTGACGGCGGCGGAGTATCGCCTATTGCGCACTCTCTTTGAACAGCCAAACCGGGTCATTTCGCGCAGTGAATTGTCGGCGGCGGTGTTTGGCCGGGGCGTTGAGGATGACAAAAGAAGCATAGATACCTTGGTGTCTCGTCTCAGAGCCAAGTTCGGCTCCGACGAACTCTCCAAATCAATTATTCGCACAGTGGTAGGCGCCGGCTATTCCTTCAATTCAGAACTCGCAAATCGGTCCCCGACTGATAATAGGCCAAGCTGAATGCCGGTCCCGCTAGATATATAGTTCCTGTCAGCCATCAAGGACCTGGCGAACCTTTGATCCTAGACCAACGCGGCCAAATGGTTTCGCCAGCAACTGTATGCCGGGGTCCAGCCGACCACGATGCGTCATTGCATCCTCGGTATACCCTGACATAAACAGCACCTTAAGGCCGGGAAACTGATTGCAGGCTTCATCGGCCAGTTGCCGCCCGCTCCGGCCGCCCGGCAGGACGACATCGGTCAGAAGCAGGTTGATCCGTCGGCTCTGTCTGATTTGTTCCAGGGCCGCGGCCGCCGTACCAGCCTCAAACACTTCATAACCAAGGTCGTCCAACATATTGACCATTACCGTGCGCAATTTGGCGTCATCCTCGACCACCATTATCACTTCGCCCCGAGAGGTGGCGTCGACAGTTATTTGGGAACTGTCACCGGTCCAGGATTCTGCGTCGTCAGAAGCTCGCGGCAGATAGATTTTCATCGTCGTACCTTCACCGACTGTACTATAAACCCGTGCGTGACCGCGGGACTGCTTCACGAAGCCATAGATCATACTCAGGCCCAGCCCAGTGCCTTCAGCCAAGCCTTTTGTGGTGTAGAAAGGTTCAAAAATCCGCGCCATTACTTCGGGCGGCATGCCGGTTCCAGCATCACTGATCGTCAAAAGTATGTATTGGCCCGGCTCGACCTCTGCCTGTGCAGCTGCATGGGCATCCTCCAAGCGGGCGTTTGCGGTCTCTATGGTCAAGCGCCCGCCGTCAGGCATGGCGTCACGGGCATTTAGCGCTAGATTGAGAATGGCATTCTCCAACTGGCTCGGATCGACTTCGCATTGCCAGAGGCCTGCATCTAGCACCAATTCAATTTCTATGGAGGTACTCAAAGTCCGCACGAGAAGGTCGTACATTCCCTTGATTAATTCGTTGGCATCGACGGCTTTCGGCTGCAATGGCTGTTTGCGTGAGAAAGCCAAAAGGCGGTGTGTCAGATCGGCGCCGCGTCGCGTCGCACCAATTGCGGTTTCCACAAAATCGGCAACCTCCAGGCTGTGCTCGGTTCGCGAAAGCAATAACTCGAGGTTGCCCAAAATGACCCCAAGCAAATTATTGAAATCGTGCGCTATTCCGCCGGTAAGTTGGCCAACCGCTTCCATCTTTTGGGATTGCCGCAGACGCTCTTCCAGCGCGTGGCGTTCGCTTATATCTACCCCTAGGCCGAAATAGCCGATTACAGTTTGATCGGGCCCAATCTGTGGAACATAGACAAACTCCATCTGTCGCTCGCGGCCGTCAGGATACGTAACAGTTGTCTGGAATTCCTGCTGTGTTCCCGATAGCGCCGCCTCGATGTGCGCACGCAGTTTATCGTGGAATTTATGACCCACAATTTCACGGGCAGTTTTTCCAATGATTTCCGCAGCCGGCCGGTCCAGCAATTTCTCTGCCATTCTGTTGACGAATTTATAACGTTGGTCGGAGTCGATTTGAACGATTGACGCTGGAAGATTGTCGGTGATCAGGCCAAGCTGCTGCTCGCGGTCGCGGAGAGCATCCTGCACCTGCTTGCGTTCTGTCACATCGGTACCAATATTGACGATGCTGCCGTCCGGCATCTTCTGCTCCCGCATCAAAAGCGTAATGCCATCTCGCCGGGGCAATTCAAATGCAGGGCCGGGATTGCGGTGACTTTCCATTCTTGCAGCGAGCCAGTCTTCCTCCCGGCCGATCGCATCAAGAGGCATCTGCGCGGCGACGAGTCCTCGCATGCGTGCTTCAAAGGTTGCGCCCGGGCGAAGGGCTGCAGCGTTGCCAGGATAGAATTTGCGGAGCGCCTGGTTGGCAAAAACCAACTTGTCCTCGGAATCATATACCGAGATAATATCGTCGAGACCATCGATGGCTGCGGTTAACCGACGCTGGGTCTCCTCTGCTCGTTTGCGTTCCGTGATATCTTTCAAGAATGCGAAGGAACCAAGGAATTCACCCTTGTCGTCGCGGATTGTCGTGGCATTCACGTCAAATTTTATCTCGGCGCCGTCCTTGGCTTTGAAAGAGCTTTCATATTGCCGATGGTCATTTTCGGTGCCCTTGACGATTTGCGTCTTGAGAAATGCATGATTTTCCTCGGCGACGAAATCATACGCCGGGCGGCCGATAAGCTCGTTGCGGTCAAAACCAAGCATGTTGCACATGGCGTCGTTAACCTCAACGGTGCGGGCCTCCGCATCAATATGCCAATAACCCTCCTGCGTCCTGGCGATCACGTCCCGATAACGCCGCTCACTTTCGCGTAGCACAGTATAGGGCCGCCTCAAATTCGACACGACGATGGCTTGGAAAATGAGCCAGAAGGAAAAGAGCTTGAATATATGCCCGGCTATGTTTGACAGCCCAAAAACGCTGACATAGAAAGTGAACGAAAGTTCCGCGCACATTGTCATGATGATGGCAGTGGCGATCAACAACTTTTCGTCGGTCGAGATGTCTAGCCCATGACGGAACAAGGCAATTAGTGCCAGCGCCAGAATTAGAACAATCAGATACTCACTATAAATTTTGAAATCGGTAAGACCTTCACCTTCTACGAAGCCAGTTGGGAACTCCCCTGCCAGGATCAGAGTTGTCAGTCCAACAGCAACAATTGCAAAAAACACCGTCAGCAGAAATCCATTTTGCCTTCTTACTGCTGAAAAGGGGGCAGCCAGCAGCAAAGCCGCTTCCGAATAACGGGCGGCAAGCCAGAACTGCACCGCTATGTTGCCATCGCCTTCCAAAAAGACATTCATTCCCTTGTAAACAAGGGTATGCATTAGGTCCAGCGAGCCGATCCAGAAGTAGCCATAAGCCAGAAAAAGCAGGAGATTATTTCTCGAATATTGGCGAGTCGACAACGCAATTGCCAACATGATGAAAGAAATCACAATGACGAAAAGTTCCGCCAGGGTGTGGAAACCAAGGGGGCTGTACTGAACAACAACCACCAGAAAAATGGTCATGGCGGCTGGAGGCGCCCAAAGACGCCAGTCCATTAGTGGTTCAAGCCATCTCTCTTGGGTAGTCAAATTCAAACCCCGTTCGCACGCCCCCGAGCAAGAATCCGAAACTCAGTCGCATATATTATCTGAATGCATTGATGACAATGATTGCCCAATCCGACGTAGGAAGCCCTGGACAGTTACGGTCCCAAGGCACCGAATGGTGGCAACGATATAGTTAAACAACGGTAAATGAAACCATGCCGGTTCCATACAATGAACGCATAATTCAACAAGACGCCCCCGCTTCAAGCGTGCGGACCGGATGGTCCGACCCTGCAAAACACTATTCCGTTAGGGATATTACAGCACGCCCTGGTTGGCGGTAAGCTACAATAGGACCGCCGCGGCAAGTGCGCCGGTTCAACGCGGAGGGAGGCAAAATGGATCAGACCAAACTTGGGGAATATGTCAAAGGTATCCCGCTTGAGGATTTCGACATCAGCGACCCTGAACTCTACAGAACGGATAGCTGGCGCCCCTATTTCAAGAGGCTACGGGAATCGGCCCCGGTGCACTACTGCCGTGACAGCCCGTCCGGACCCTATTGGTCCGTCTCCGGTTACGACCTTGTGTCCGAGGTGGAGCTCAATCATAAAGTTTATTCAAACCGCGCGGAGTTCGGCGGCATCCAGCTGCAGGATATCGCACCAAAGATGAACCGGCTCAGTTTCGTCTCGATGGACCCGCCCGAACACACCGGCCGACGCCGATCGGTCGCGCCCATAGCAAATCGATCCAGCCTGAGAGGCGTGACCGACCTGATCCGCGAGCGAACCGCGAAGGTTCTGGAGGCATTGCCCCGCAACGAGGTTTTCGACTGGGTAGACCTGGTGTCGACCGAACTTACATCGATGATGCTGGCGACGATGTTTGATTATCCCCAGGAGCGCCGGCGTGAGTTGATCTTCTGGTCGGATGTCGCGACAGCAAATCTGAATGCCCCAAATCCCCTGGTGAAAACCGAGACGGAACGTTATGCGGAGTTGGAGCGCATGGCCGACAGCTTCGCACCGTTGTGGCGGGAACGCGCCAACGGCAAGGGTGGGTTTGATTTGATCACCATGCTCGCCAATAACGACGCGACCATGAACATGGACCACGAGGAATTTATCGGAACCTTGTTTCTGCTGATCGTCGGCGGCAATGACACGACGCGAAATTCGATGACCGGCGGATTGCTGGCCTTGCACGACAATCCCGGCGAACTGGATAAGGTCCGCAATGATCATGCGCTGGTTCCGAACATGGTTCAGGAAATGATCCGCTATCAAACGCCGGTGATACACATGCGCCGGACCGCATTGGAAGATGCCGTATTGGATGGCCAATCCATATCCAAGGGCGACAAGGTGGTCCTGTGGTACATTTCCGCCAACTTTGACGAAACGGTGTTTGATAATCCCAACGAATTTCTTGTCGACCGCGGCAATGCGCGGCGTCACCTATCCTTTGGCGCCGGAATACACCGGTGCGTCGGCGACGGCCTGGCGGAACTGCAATTACGGGTATTGTGGGAGGAAATCCTGGCACGGGACGTGCGGGTCCAGGTTATGGGGCCGGCGGAGCGTGTCTATTCGAATTTTATCCGCGCATTTTCGTCACTGCCCGTAAAAATCGTGAGCTAGAAAACTTAATGCGCCGTATTTGACAGGCGGCGGCGCATAGCATCCGGCCCAAAAAATGCCGCATCTTGAGCGCCCGAGCCAACGCGGGCGCCCTCGGGTCAGCGCGCTTGAAAGCCCGCTAGGCGCGGGCGTCGACGTCAGCGACAAGCCTGCGCACCAGCGGAATTAGTTCGGCTCCATATTGCTCGGCATCCGGCAACGGGTCATAGCCGCGGATGAGCAGGCTGGTCGCACCCAATTTGTAGTATTCGACCATCGCCCGCGCCACTGTATCGGGCGCGCCGACCAATGCTGTCGAATTGCCGCGCGCGCCTGTCGCCTGGGCCAGCTTCATCCAAAGGCAGCTATCCTGATGTTCCCCGGTCTCCGCCGCCGCCAGTAAACGTTGGGAGCCGATATTCTCCTGGCCTCCGGGCTTGCGCCCAGCTCTCTCAATCTGTGCCAATACGGCGCGCGCTTTGTCCCATGCCTTATCGTCGGTCTCCGCCAGGATCGGTCTGGTCGACAGACTGAATGTTGGCGTCCGGCCTTTGGCCCCGGCAGCGGCACGAACGCGGGCCATGAAGTCAGCGGTATCCGCCAAGGGTTCTCCCCAGAGCATAAAAACATCGAGATGTGGCGCCAGCGCGGCAATCGCCGCATCCGAGCCACCGCCGCCATAGATTGGGATATGGGGTGTTTGCCGACAGCGAATATCGGCATGTGCGCCTTCGACCCGATAGAACTCTCCGTGGTGGTCAAAAGGCGCGGTTTCAGTCCATGTCCGCCGCAGGATGCCGGCATACTCGTCGAGCCGGCGGTATCGATCGTCGTGATCGACGAAATCACCGTCCATGGCTTGATCCGCATGGCTGCCGCCTGCGATCAGATGCACGGCCAGACGCCCACCGGTCAGCTGGTCCAGCGTCGCCAGCTTGCGGGCGGCCAGGGTTGGCGCGATGAAGCCGGGCCGATGCGCCAGTAGAAAAGCCAAAGATTCGGTATGCGCTGCAGCGTGGGCGCCAACCATGAAACCGTCCGGCGCATCTGAGAAATAGCCAATTAAAACGCGGTCGAAGTCTGCGGCTTCGTGTATTTTCGCCGATTGCGCAACGACTTCGGCGTTGAATGCCGGCCCCGCTGGCGGGATGATTTCCGACGCCACGCGTGGCGCCACCCACCCGATCATCTCTACTGGCATCGCGATGACCTTCCAGCGCTGACCGCCGGCGGATTGTTATGACCGGTCTGCATGTTTTGATCCCTCCGCTGGGCCGTATGCTTTTACATGGCGCTGAACATTTGCAGATTGTCGACAGACAGCCTGTTTAGCGCTACGCCAGCCTATGATAATCCGGCTGGCCCGGCAATTGCAGGGCGGCGGCGTTGGCCATGGACCATAGGAGCAATCCGTGGCTCTATATATACGTAGTCAAGGGATGCATTCGGCCCACCCAACCGGCATATTTGAATGGTGATGCATGGCGAGAGATCAGGCAGTTGTCTTGGGGGCCGGGATTGGTGGTTTGTTGGCCGCCGGGGTTCTGGCACGTCATTTCAACCGCGTGGTGGTGATTGAGAAAGACGAAATTGCTATAGCGCCCGATCGTCCTAACGAATTTCCGCGGCCGCGCAAGGGGGTGCCCCAGGGTCCGCAGGTGCACGCCATTCTTAAGGGTGGGGAGTATATCATTGCCGCAATCTTCCCGGGTTTCAGGCAGCGCTTGTTGGCAGCGGGCGGCGTTGCGGTGAAAGTCGGGCCGGAGCTTCAGGTTTATGAAGGCGGCGGCTGGCATCCAAACAGGGACAGTGGCATGGTGATACATACCCAGAGCCGGGCCCTGCTGGAACAGGTGATCCGTGATTGCCTGCTAGAGTTGGCTAACGTCGAACTTCGTTCCGGCTGCCGTTTTGCCGACTTGCTGGTTTCGGAAGAAGACGGAATACAGAGCGCGGTGCAGGGTGTTCGTGTCGCTGCAAATTCCTCATCCAAAGTTGAAACCGTTCCGGCGCAGTTGGTCGTTGATGCCATGGGCCGGGGCAGCCGAATGCCGAAGTGGTTGGCGGCAAATGGTTACGGCACCCTGGCGCGCTCCAGAGCTGGTATCGATGTGCATTATACCACCTTGTTGTTGCGCCAACCGCCTGACTATCGTGGCAAGCCCAATGGTTGGGTCATACGGGCAACGGCGCCCGGGACAAAACGAGGCGCCACCATGATGGCTATTGAGGGCGGGCGCTGGCTGTTAACCCTGGTCAGTCGTTTTGGCGATCTTCCGCCATTGGACTATCCGAGCTGCCTGGAGTTTACCAAGACCCTTGAAGGCGATGTGATTTATGACTTGATCCGCGATGCCGAAGTGGATACCCCGCCGTGCCGTTTCATGATCCCCGAAGCGACCTTGGCCCATTTTGACCGGATGGCAAACCTGCCGGCCGGGCTTCTGCCTTTGGGCGATGTGATTGCTGGTTTCAATCCAATGCAGGCCCAGGGTATGACAATCGCGGCGTTGCATGCGGAAATCCTGGATGATGCCCTGTCCAGACAGGCGGCAAGCTGCGGCGAACTTGCCAGCCTGTCGCGGGACTATGTCAAAGCCGCTGTTCAGACCAGCACGACAGCTTGGCATACAGCGGTGAACATTGATTTCTCTTATCCGGAAACCAAAGGCGACCGGCCCGCTGACCTGAGGACCCAGCAGCGGTTCCGCCGCGCCCTACGCGAAATGATGGAAACCGACCCTGAACTGCATCGCCAGGCGATCCAGGTGCAGCAGATGCTGCGCCCCGGTTCGGTGCTGGCGCGTGCCGACGTGTTGGCGCGCGCGAATAATCTGGACTAACTTGGCGATCAGCGAAGCAATAACGGTAAATGCATTTGGAGTGCGGATATGAGCGATGCCACGATTGAAAAGCTGAAAGGCGCGGATTGGGTGGCGCCGGATTGCAGCGGCATGAATTTCTTTTCAATCGACAAGGGATTGCAAAGCGGCATGGCTGCCTATCTGCCAGAGGGTCTGCGTGCTGTTGTCGAACCGCAGATGCATCGATTGGGGGAACTGGCCGGTGGCCGTCTTGATGCACTGGCCCGGATTGCGGACCGCCATCCGCCTGTCCTGCACCCCCGCGATGCCGCCGGACGAGACTTGGAAACTATCGAACATCATCCGGCCTATCGGGAAATGGAACAATTGGCCTACGGTGAATTCTCCATCCACCGTATGTGCCATGTGGCGGGTGTGTTCGGCTGGCCCGAGGTCATGCCGCCTCTCGTGCGCTATATCTTTCAGTACCTGTTTGTGCAGGGTGAATTCGGCCTGATGTGTCCGGTCTCCATGGCCGATACGGGTCTGACCCTGATGCGAAATCAGGGCTCCCCGGAGCTTAAGGAACGCTATCTGCCGCGCATGTTGTCTAACGATCTGGACCAACTGTGGCGCTGCGCCCAGTTCTTGACCGAACAAGGTGCGGGCTCCGATGTTGGAAACATCGAAGTCATGGCACGAGCGGAAGACGATCACTGGCGCATTGACGGCGACAAATGGTTCTGCTCCAACGCCGACGCTGAAGTCATTCTGCTATTGGCCCGAACCGAGGGCGCGGTGGCAGGCAGCCGGGGACTAAGCATGTTTCTGGTGCCGCGCAATTTGCCCGATGGCAGCCGCAACAGCTATCGCATCGTGCGCTTGAAAGACAAATTGGGGACCTGGTCCATGGCCTCGGGGGAGGTCACCCTTGACGGTGCGACCGGCTACCTGATCGGCGAATTGAACACAGGTATCAAGCAGATCATGAAGACGGTCAGCCTGTCACGGCTGTCCCATGGTGTACGGGCGGCGGCGATGATGCGCCGTTGCCTTAACGAGTCCCTTCAGGTCGCGCGCAACCGTCAACAATTCGGCCGGAATATTGTCGAATTTCCCCTACTGCGCCGTCAATTGATGAAGATCATGCTGCCCACGGAACAGGCTCTGAGTATGTTCCTGTTCACGGGTCACATCATGGCCGATGCCAACAATGGAAATGCCGAGGCGGAAAGCCTGGTTCGGATTCTCACGCCGCTGCTGAAGTTTCGCGCCTGCCGCGACAATGTGCCCGTGGCCACCGGCGCCATGGAAGTGCGCGGGGGCAATGGCTATGTGGAAGACTGGGTCAATCCGCGTCTGATCCGTGATGCTCAGGTGGGTTTGTTGTGGGAGGGCACCTCGAATATCAATGCCCTTGATGTTATGACTCGGGCCATTGCCAAGGTCCGCGCCCATGAAACCCTGGCCAGTACCTTGCAGAACAAGATCGAGGATACTCCTGGTTTGCCGGGCCAGTTCAAGGGCCTGTTGCAGGCGCAAGTGGAACGGGCCATTACCTTCGCCGAGGAGGTGGCGGATGATCCGGCCCAGGAGGATAAGGGACGTCTCGCGACCAACGCGCTTTACCACGCCACCTCTGCCGTTCTGCTGGCCTGGGAGGGAGCGACGATTGGGTCCAGAGGCGGGGATGCCAGCAGACTATTGCTTGCCCGTTTAGTGATCGACCATCGTTTGCGCCCGCAGGACCCGTTGGCGTCAGGCGAGAACCGCTTCGACAAGGCCGCTGCCAGTATCCTTTTGAATGATGTTCCGGCCTCCTTGGCCGAAGTTACGGATGTTCTCGCATTGTAGACGCGTCTGTAGCCATTGATTGCCGGTACTTCCAGGACGCAGAAACTGGCAAATTGCGGTAGATAACATTACCCTGAATTCCGGAAAACGAGGAGAATGCCATGCGCTTCAGAGGTCAAGTTGCAGTCATCACGGCCGCCGGCGCCGGTATCGGTAAAGCAACGGCCGAGATCATGGTCCGGGAGGGTGCGACTGTTATTGCTATCGACGTTGACGAGTCACGGCTGGAGGCGCTGAAAGACGAAACGGCCGATGCGCCGGGTAAGCTGATCGGCAAAATGCTTGATGCCGCGGATCAGGCTTCGGTTCGCAAGGCCGTCGCCGAAATCTCGCATACTCAAGGCCATGTTGACATCCTGGTCAATGCTGTGGGCGGCAGCACGATCATTGCATCACCGGCGGCCACTGTTGACGAATTATCTTTTGAAGATTGGCAGAAGCTGATCAATTTCAATCTCAACGCCACCTTCTTATTCTGCAACGCCGTTGTACCGCTGATGAAGCAGGCCGGCCGCGGCAAGATTATCAATCTGGCGTCGATCGCCGGCCGTGGTCTGAGTGGCGCCAGCAGCAGTGCTTATGCCGCGGCCAAGGGCGGTATCATTGCGTTTACGAGAAAGCTTGCCAACGAACTGGGCCCTTCCGGGATCAACGTCAATGCCATCGCGCCGAGCCTGACCTTAACGGAAAGAATACGGCCGCATTGGGAAAAACGAGATTCCCAACAACAAGCGCTGGAGATCGAACGGACACCGCTTCGACGCGTTGCCGAAGCGGTGGATCAGGCACGGGTAATTGCCTTCCTGGCGTCGCAGGATGCCGACTTTGTAACCGGCCTCACCATCGATGTGACCGGAGGGATTTCCTAGCCGGTCCGGTAGAGACCGGACGGAGGGACCGGTCTGTTTGGTTTGCGCCACCAGCAAAGTTGTACCTGGGATAGACAGGGCGGTCAGTCTTCGTCGGGTACCCGTAGCCGCCGGCCCACGGCGCCCGACGCGACGAGCGCCTCGATCGCCGGCGCGTCAAAATCAAGTCCGAGCAAAATGCGGTCGGTTTCGCTTCCGAAAGCAGGCGTTGGGTCACTCGGCTGAAATCCGCCGTTGTCGAGCTCTACCGGCGGTCCAAGCACTCGTACGGTTCCGGCGGTAGGGTGCGCCATGTCGTGAAACATGTGGTTTGCGTGGGCGTGCGGGTCATCGAACAATTCAATCGGGAAGCGCACGGCCGCGACCGGGATGCCGGCCTCGTTCAGACGAGCGATCCAGGCCTCCGCCGAGGCCTGCCGCATGATGCTTTCGACCTCCGTCTTCAACGCCGCGTAGTAGGGGTCCCATCGCGGGCCTTGAAGCGATGTTTCCTGCAGACCCTGGTCTTCAATGCCCAGAACTTCGGCGAATTTCATGCGCAGTGAATGACTCCCGCAGGCGACCGCAATGGCGCGGTCGGCCGTCTCGAAGGTACGGAAATAGATCGCGCTCATGGACGGAAACCGCGGATTCGGCATAGCCGCGGCCTGCTCTTCATAGGCTGCGTTGGCGGCCCGCTGCTCTGCCAGTCGCTGCAAGGCCGCCTCATGTGCGGGGCCGTCCTGGTCTTGGGATCGAACGAGCTGGTTGTTGGCCAGGGTCATTGCGGCCTGCATCAGCGACACATCGACGATGCCGCCTTTGCCCGTACGTTCGCGGCGCAACAACGCCGACGTGACACCGAAAGACAGGCACATGGCGCACATATAATCTGCACTGACCGGATCGCCGGATGCCGGACGGCCGTCGATCATACGTCCGTTGGCAGCCATCAATCCGCTGCGTGCCTGCAGGACGATGTCCATTCCCGCCAGGCCGGCGTCCGGGCCGCGCTTACCGAAGGCGGTCACCGACGCGATCACCAGCCGTGGATGGGCGGCAAGCAAGTCCTCGGGCTTCAAGCCGAGCTTTTCCTCTAGCCCGGGGCGGAAGTTGATGAGCACGACATCCGCCCAGGCCAGGATGCGCTCGATGACCGGGCGGGCGGCCGGATTGCTAAGATGTAGAGGAAGGGAGTGCTTACCTCGGTTGCGTGAGAGAAAGATCCGTGACTCGCCCGGTGCAAGGGGGTTGAACCGGCGCGTCGGATCGCCTTCGGGTGCTTCGATCTTGAGTACTTCGGCCCCCCCGTCAGCCAGCATCTGCCCACAAAAGGGCACGGCAATGAACTGCCCGAATTCGGCCACCCGAATGCCGTCGAACGGCCTCGCCTCGCTCATTGTTTGCTTCCGTTTGCCTGTTGGTTTCGGTGATTTTAGGGCAAAACGAAGCATATCGATATGATAAAGCGCCATTCGGTTCAGACGATTTGCGCCGTCAGGTAACGGACCATCGACGCGGAGGAGATTTTTCCGCGCGCAATTGAAACAAACATGCATGGGAACTATCCTCGCTGGGACCGAAGTGTTTTTAGGGGATCAACGATGACGACGGATAGTTGGCAAATTGGTGAGGTAAAGATCACGCGGATTGTTGAATTGAGTGCCGTGCGAACGCCTGACTTCGGCTATCGCAACCTCTCGAGCGAAGAAATTCAGGCCGAGACCTGGCTGCAACCGCATTTCGCCACGGATGACGGACAACTTAAGAGCTGTATTCAAGCCTTTGTTCTGGAGTCACAGGGGCGGCGGATCATTGTGGATACCTGCGTCGGCAACGATAAACCCCGCAGCAATGCCGGTTGGAACCAGCTGCAAGGTTCTTTCCTTGACGATCTTGCCGCCGCCGGTTATCCGCCTGAAAGCATCGACGTTGTACTATGCACCCACCTGCATGTTGACCACGTCGGCTGGAACACCGTCCTGGTCGATGGTCAATGGGTGCCTACATTTCCAAACGCGCGCTATCTATTCGGCCGGACCGAGTGGGAACATTGGCGGCAGGAGGCAGTGACCGCCATAGCCGGCGACGTGGATCGGGAAATCGCCGAGTCGGTCATGGACTGCGTGGCGGTCAACCAGGACTCGGTCCGTCCAATAATCGAAGCGAACCTGCATGAACTGGTCGATGTGGACCACCAGGTAACTGACGAGGTGCATCTCGAACCGACGCCGGGGCATACGCCGGGCCATGTCAGCGTTGTAATCTCGTCGTCCGGGCGGCGCGCCGTGATCACGGGCGACATGATGCACCATCCCATCCAGATTGGCTTGCCGCACGTGGCAAGTAAATTCGACCACGATGTCGCCCGCGCCCGAAATACGCGGGTCGATTTTCTGCAACGGTATGGTGATGATGAAGTGCTTGTTTTCGGCACTCATTTTGCGGCACCAACCGCCGGCTGGGTGGTTTCACATGGTGATGGCTGGCGTTTTCTTGTGGACAAGCCGGGCAGCGGGACAGCCTGAGGCAATTGAGGCGTGCCGTTAGCCTGGGTCAATAGCGGAATCGACGTTTTCGTAATGTGCAAGGCATGCCAAGAGCAGATCATGCTTGCCACAGAACCAGAATTGGGAGATGACAATGAGTGAACCAGCAACGACCAATCGCACGATTGTTGTCGCGTCCCGCCCAACCGGAAAGCCTGGACCTGAGAATTTTGCCAGTAGAACGGTTCCCGTGCGGGCCCCGGTAGATGGCGAAGTCCTGCTGGAAAGCCTATATCTATCCATCGACCCGGCCATGCGGGTTTGGCTGGAAGAAGACCCTGGATATGTACCCCCACTGGCGATTGGCGACGTCATGCGGGCATTTGGTGTCGGCCGGGTGTTAGCCGGCCGATATGACGGCCTTTCTGCGGGCGACTACGTCACGGGCCGCCTCGGCTGGCAGAGCCAGCCGACCCTGCAAGGTGCCGATTTGAACAAGATTGACCTGGAATTGGGCACACCCATCGACTGGCTGGGGCCTTTGGGCACGACCGCACTGACCGCCTATTTTGGAATACTGCGAATTGGCCAACTAGCGGCCGGAGAGACCGTGCTCGTGTCCGCGGCTGCGGGCGCGGTTGGCCAAATGGCCGGACAAATTGCCCGAGTTCATGGCGCCCGAACCGTCGGCATCGCCGGTGGTGCCGACAAATGTGCCCTGGTTACGGATGAATTCGGTTTCGATCAGGCCATCGATTATAAGGCCGAAGATAATATGGCGGCAGCGATCGCCGCGGCCTGTCCCGATGGCGTTGATATTTATTTCGATAACGTGGGGGGTGAGATTTTAGATGCCGCCCTCACTCATATCCGGCAAAAGGGCCGGGTTGTGGTTTGTGGCCGCATTTCGCAGACAGCCGGCCACAGGCAAGGCCTTTACAATACCGGACAATTGATCGGCCGCCGCGCCCGCATGGAAGGTTTCATTGTCAGCGATTTTGCCGACGAATTCGATGCTGCCCAACGCTGGTTGGCCGCGCGGATCAAGGCTGGCGAGATTCACCAGAAGATACACGTCCTAGATGGTTTGGCGCAGGCACCCGAAGGCCTGCGCATGCTGTTTACCGGCGAGAATTTCGGCAAATTGGTGGTGAAGGTTGCAGACTAGTCGCGTTGTCGACAATTAGAGCAACCTGCGTTCATATGAACGCAGACAAGTTGCTTTAACTCTTCGAAATAGATCAAGTTGTCAGCCCAAAAATGATTCCAATTTTGGGCTGTTTGATCTAGGCCTTCTCCAGAATGTGGATGGCGCAGGCTGTGCCCATGCCCGGGCCACCGCCGACCACGTGGGTCAGGCCCATACGCGCGCCCTTGACCTGGCGCTCGCCGGCCTCGCCACGCAGATGGGTGCTGACCTCGTATATGTTGGCAATTCCCGTCGCCCCCAGGGGATGACCCTTGGACAACAAGCCACCGGAGACGTTGACCGGCACTTTGCCGCCCAGCGCCGTTTCGCCCGCGTCGATGAAGGACCCGGCCTCGCCATCGGCGCACAGGCCGAGGTTTTCGTAATGCACGATCTCCGCCGTGGCGAAACAGTCATGCAGTTCCACTAGGTCGATATCGTCCGGTCCGACGCCGGCCGACTCATAGGCGCTCTTGGCCGCCAGCCGGGTCGCGGCAGAGAAATCGGGCATCGCCAGTTGCCGCTCCGCAAACGGGTTGCTGCTCATTTCCGAGGCCCGCACCTTCACCGCCCGGTCCATCAGGCCGAGCTTCCTGGCGGTTGCTTCGGAGGCCAGCACCGCCGCCGCCGAGCCATCAACGTTGACTGAGCACATCAGCTTGGTGTTTGGATAGGAGATCATCTCAGCGTTCATGACCTCTTCCAGCGGGGTTTCAATGCGGTACATCGATTTCGCGTTCATCGTCGAATGATGATGGTTCTTCACCGAGACCTTGGCGAACTGTTCAAAGGTGGTGCCGTATTCACGCGAATGCTCGACGCCGATCTGGGCGAACATGGTCGGCATGGTGCCGGAGCCCAAAACCCCTTCGGTTGAAACGCCGCCGCCGCCGCCGCCCAGCAGGCCCTTGCCCATCTGCTCGACCCCGACCGCCAGAACCATGTCGAAGACACCAGCCTTGATCGACATCCACGCATCGCGGAAGGCCGTGGCGCCGGTCGCGCAGGCATTCGCGACATTGACCACCGGAATGCCGGTCTGGCCGATCTCTGCCAGCATCCGCTGCCCGACCATGTTGTTGGCCTGGCCCAAATTGCCGCAATAGAGCGCCTGCATCTGATCGATGGTAAGGCCGGCGTCGTCCAGCGCCAGCAGTGCCGCCTCCGCCGCCAGACCCGGCACCGTGCGGTCCGGATAGCGGCCGAATTTGATCATGTCGATTCCGACGACGTAGACATCACTCATTTGTTTTCTCCTATCTCGATCAGTTCTCGCCTGTGTGCGTTATGCCGCATCGGGGACGAAAAAGTAGGCCAGGTATTTCTCATTGCTGCCCGGCGGAACCACTTCGCGGTAGTCGATCCGTACCGGCATGTCGAACTTGAGGTTGTCCAGCTCCGCGGGCACGTCTTTCAGTATGCCCTTGATATGGGAGCCGTCGTCAAGATCGGCGATGATATCGATGAAGGGCGTCTCGACGCCGGGAAAGCTGCGATGTACGATCGTATAGGCATAGAGCTTGCCGCTTTCCGACAGCGCGACCGGCGCCATGGCGTCCCGCGCATAGCAGCGGGCGCAGATTTCACGCTCGCCAACAAAGGTATGACTGCAGGCCGCGCATTTGCTGCCCTGCAGAAATGGCTTGCCGTTCGCGTCGCGTTTCAGGTGCGCGACAATGGAGGGGGCTTCGGTGGCTTCGGTTTCCGTCATAGCTATACTCCGGCGGAGGATGAGAACTGAACTTGTCCTCCTTTATGCAACAATTCCCAAGTTATCTTCAAACTCGATTTATCCATACATATTCGCAGCTATCGACATGACCAAGAAGCTGGCCTTCCAAGACGGCTACTCTGCATGTAATCCAAATATCTCGCACTCGCCGGTTACACCGCGCAGGGTATGGTGGCCCAGGGATACGACGAGGTCTGGCACACTTTCGGCGAATGCCGACGAAAGCAGAATTTGCCGGTCAAGTGCCTTGGTCAGACTTTCGATGCGCGATGCCTCATTTACGGCGGAACCTATAACCGTGAAATCAAGCCGTTTGGTCGTGCCAATATTGCCATAGGTCAGATCGCCGCGATGCAGCGCGATGCCAAATTCGATTAACGGCGCGCCGTCCGCCGCCCGTTCCGTGTTGACAGATTCAAACTGTGCCGAGGCTGCGCGTGCGGCGGCTAACGCGTGGGCGCCTGCTTCAGGTTCTTTTTGCTGCGGATCGTCGATGGCGAAGATCGCCAGCACTGAATCGCCGATGAATTTCAGCACCTCGCCGCCATGGTCAAGCACGGCGCCTGCGACAATATCGAAATAGCTGTTGAGCAGTGACAGATAGTCCTCGCGCGATAGAGCGGCGGCGAGGGATGTCGAATCCCGCAAATCGGTAATCCAGATCGCGGCGTGGATATCTTCGCCATCACCGCGTCTGACCAGCCCGTCCATCACACGCTGGCCGGCGTCCGAGCCCAAATAGGTACGCAACAATGTCGAGGATGATAACCGCAGGGCGTGGGATTCAAACAGGCGACTAAGAGTTGGCAAAATCTCATAGATCTGGCCCAACTCCTCGGTGGAGAACCCTCCGGGCGCATCCGACACCAGGGTCAGAATGTTGAGTTGCTCGTCCGAGAACTCAAGCGGCATGGCCACATAGTCAGTAGCGCCCTCGGCTACCAGATCCCTCAGTACGGGAAAATCCAGCAGCGAGTCGGGTCCTTCCAGGCGCCGGCGCACGCCGCCCTCGCCATCTATGACCTTTGCAAACGGACTATTGCGGTATTGCTCGCTTTGCAGGTTCTCGTGGGAGATTTCAAATTCCGTGACCCCGTCGCTGTCCGGCCGCCAGGTATAGATGAGGGCGAACAGCAGCGGGTTCATGGTGCGCACGAGAAGCCGAAGCTGGGACAGGGGCAAGCCCGACGCCGCCATGGCCTCCGCCAGACGCTGCACCAAATTCCGTGACGACGTTGCCTTCCAGGCCTCATGGACCAGCCAATTCACCAATGGGTTTGGCTTTGCCTTCGCCGTATTGCGCGGCTGTTCGGTGATTTCAATTTCGTCGGCATACCAGCCATCAACCGCACTCCAATTGAATGCCATATACGCCCGAACGCTGGACGACTCGTCATAGGGCGTCTCATAGCTCCACACCGCGTCCTTGAGCAATGTCTCGCCAACCTTGATCGCCCAATAGGACGCGTTGCCCTTGAACGGACAATGGGTGTGCAGATCGCTCTTCACCAACAGATCCATGCGGACGTCGTCGCGGGGAAAATAAAACACTGGTGCCAACCGGGTCTCGTGCATTACCAAGACATCACGGCTGTCCGCCAAGGTTTGACCCTGGACATCGGCGCGTATGCGGCGTGGCTCGGCTTCAAAGGACAGCCGGTACCCTTCGTGCGCCCGCATGGGGCGTTTCTCGCCTACCGTAACTTCTGACACGTTATCTAAGTTCCAACACCATGAGGTCCATGTTTGGCAGAAAATGTTTGGCGTTCATTACAAACTCTACATAGGTTCGCATTGGCGGGCTCGCCACTCAAAGAGAATATGTTCGTACAGCCCTGTCAGGAGGCCGGCACCGCAATATCAACGTTATTCCGCCTGGTTAACATACGCCAAAAACGGCTCGATGAGCACCCCGAGATACAGCTGTAGCTCTCGGAAAATCGTTTCCTTGTTATCTGTCGTAAATCCGCGTTCATGTGGAAAACGACAGGATATATGGATCAGTTTTGGACGGGCAGTGCAAAAGCCTGGCCGCTCAATAGGCCCCAGGCAAGTAAGCATAACCCGAGCACGCCAATAGCAAAGGCAAGCGTTCGAAGGCCAGCTATTCCAGATAGATACAGAGGTGCATGAAGAATTCTTGCGACAAGATAAATTTGTGCCCCAAGCACAGTGTAGCCATTTGAAACGCCAAGAATTGCTGTCAGGAGCACCAACGGTGTAAATATGTGAAGACCTTCCTTGAGGTTCGCAATTGCTCTATGCAACCGTCCTCCCAGTCCTGGCTGCAGGTGGGGGATATCATCTCGCCCAGAAAGTGCACTTATATTTCCATACTGCTTCATGGTTATCATGACCTGGATTGCGGTTAGCACAAACAGGAACAGTAGAACGGCCAAAAGCATTATGATCTCTTGGGTCATGTCGTTTGATCTCCATTTTATTGCGTGTTTATGAGTGGCGAATTGTCGGGACAGGTCCCGACGGCATTCAACGCACCCTATGCCGTGACATGCGGCGACGTAAGCGTCATAAGGGACGAGAAAAGTCTGATCGGGACACTTGAGCTATGAAAAAGGTCGTCATTCTTGCCGCGGAGAACACGATCCTCTCTACCATCGCCTCACCTATGGATATGTTCCTGCAGGCGGGTGTGTTGTGGAATTTGACGATGGGAGAAGAGCCTACTCCCGAATTTGATGTGAAAATCGTCACCTCGGATGGCGGCCCGGTCATGGCGCTCAATCAAGTTCCAATCATACCTGCCTGCGCCATGCACGATATCGAAGATGCAGACGTGATTATTCTTCCATCGCAGGGATTTCTTTTTAATCCGCAGGATAAGGATCATTCCGACAGAATTGAATGGCTCAAGACTTGGTATGAAAAGGGTTCCGATCTGGCAAGCGTTTGCGCCGGCGCGTTCACCCTGGCATCCACGGGATTGCTTAATGGTAAAACTGCGACAACGCACTGGGGAATGGCAAAACAATTTGCAAAGGACTTCCCCGAGGTTGACTTGAGAACGGACCTGCTCGTGACGGACGAAGGACGCTTGTTCTGTGGCGGCGGCATTACTGCAGATCTAAATTTGTCGCTGTATCTTATTGGGAAATATTGTGGGCGGGAAATTGCGCTGCAGAGTGCTCGATGCACTTTGGTCGACCTGGATCGTATCTGCCAGTCACCGTTTGCGATGTTCAGTCCTGAAAAAAATCATAGTGATAACAAAATTTTGGAAGCTCAGGAGTGGATGGAGAACAATCTCAGAGACAAAATCAGTATGGAAGCCATGGCAAAAGAGGCAGGCATGAGCCTTCGCCACTTTAACAGACGGTTTAAGTCAGCGACTGGAGAAACTGTAACCAAGTACTTGCAGCTGGTCAGGGTTGATGCGGCAAAGGTGGACCTGGTCAATACAAACCTGCCCTTCGATGAAATATCTCTGAACACAGGTTATGAGAACGTCAGTTTTTTCCGAAGGGTTTTCAAGAAAAATACCAGCCTAACGCCAGCGGAATACAGGCGAAAATTCTGCCAATTCTGAAAGATCACCCGGTGTTTCGGCACTGTTTGAACGTCCATTTTGCGTCAATGAACTCTGGTCCATGATCCTAGGTGCCGATGGGTCTATTCAGCGCGGCCATGGCCAAAGAATACCGCTCACCATCCAGGTGCTGTGATCTTGCCTTTGTGAGCGGCCTCCGGCAACCTCGGCCTGGCCGCACCGCCGGCATCAATCTTGGAGGGATGGATGCGCATTACCGTTGACGAGGCCCACATGCTGGTGCAACGGGTCATGACCGCCAACCAGCACAGTGTTGAGTATGCGCGCATCATCGCGGATCACATCGTCGATTGCGAATTGCGCGGCCTGGGCTATGGCGGACTGGCGCGCGTGGTTTCGATTGTCGAGCGTTTGCAACGGACTGGCGCCCCGACGCGCCCGGTCGAGGTGGCGCACCAGACCCCGGTTTCGGCACGATTGAGCGGCAATGACAATCTTGGTTATGTCGTCGCCTTCAAGGCGGCCGAGATCGTGATCGAGAAGGCCCAGGCGGCTGGCCTGGCGATGGTTGGCGCAGATGGGACCTGGTACACGGGTATGCTGTCGCTCTATGCAGAGATGGCGGCGGCGAAAGGCCTGATAACCATGATCGCCTCGAACGCGACGCCCTGGGTGGCGCCCCATGGCGCGGCCGAAGGCCGCTTCGGGACCAACCCCATATGTTTTGGTTTTCCCAGCAGCGCTGATCCGGTGATCTGGGATATAGGCACTTCGTCGATCATGCATGCCGAAGTCGTGCTGGCGAAGCGCCATGGACACATGCTCGAGGCCGGGCGGGCTTTCGACAGTCAGGGGCGTCCGACCACGGATCCCGAAGCGGCCCTGGCTGGCGCCTTCACCCCCTGGGGCGGGCACAAGGGTTCGGGCCTCGGCCATGTCGTGCAAATGCTGGGCATCCTCGCCGGCTCGCCGGTGCAACCTCCGGAACTGGCCGAGTTTGGCTTTGTCATCGTGGCCATGAAGCCTGATTTGATGATGCCGGAAGGGGACTATCGCGCCCGGGTCACGGAATATGCCGAAGCCGTCCGTGCGGCCCGTCCCATCGAAGGCGGCCCGGCCGTCCGCATGCCCTTCGACCGCTCCGCCGCCGAACGCCGCCGCCGGCTGGCCGAAGATGCCATCGACGTCCCGGATTTCGTCCACGCCCGGCTAACCGAGTTCGCGCTTTCGTAGAGGCCCGCTAGCGGATTTCTTGAGCTGGATTCAGCTATGGCGCCGCTAGGTGCTTTGGAGCTGCGCCATGAAGCCACCGCCATCGGCGAAGACCGTGCCTTCGGCAACTTTTCCGTCACGGATGGTGAAAAAAGCCGCCGCGGGCCGGTTGACCCGATTGCCCGTCGCGGGCAGCCCGTTGAAGTCGCCGCGGTGAACCCCGCTGAAGACGTAATGCACCGCGACCGTGTCGCCGTCCCCGACGATTTTCTGGATGCTGAAGCGCGCCTCGTCGAAGGCCTCGTGGCGCGCCTTGAGGTCCTCTACATGCTCCGCCAGGGACGCCATGCTGGCAACGCCGTGGCCATGGCGAACGTAGTCAGTATGAAACGTGTCGTATACCACCGACATGTCCTGCTTGTTGAAGCCATCCTCCATGATGTGACGGACAAGTTCCTTGTTTTCTTCCGCTGTCATGATTTCCTTTTCCTCAATTTCTGGCACAACCCGGCGCTTTGCAATTCTTCTTATCTGCCCAAGCTACTCGATAATTGTTCCCTTATGGTGCGTTTCATGACCTTGCCGCTGGGATTGCGCAAGAGTTCCTCGGCGAAGGTGATATCGCGGGGCACCTTGTAGCCGCCCAGATGCTGCCTGCAATGGGCAACGATCTCATCAGCCGTGGGCTGGCGTCCAGGTTGGGACACTATGACCGCGGCCAGACGTTCGCCCCATTGGGCATCGGGTATGCCGACTACGGCGGCCTCGGCCACGCCTTCATGGCGCAGCAGAACTTCCTCAACCTCCCGGGGGTATATATTGATGCCGCCGGAAATTACCATGTCCTTGCGGCGGTCCATAATGGCAAGGAAGCCATCATGGTCCATGGCGCCCATATCCCCGGTCAGCAGCCAGGATCCATCCAGGGCCTCGGCCGTGGCGGCCTCGTTGCGGCAATAACCGTTGAACAGTGTCGGTGATTTGACCCAGATATCGCCTATTTCGCCGGGCTCGGCGGGGCTGCGGTCCTGGCGCCGGACGGCGATCTCGGTGCCGACGATCGCGGGGCCGACGGATCCGGGCTTGTCGTCAATCAACTCCGGCGCCAGGGCCGTGGCGATGCCGACCTCGGTGCAGCCATAGCACTCGTGGATAATGCCTTCGCCAAAGAACTTCACCGCCCGGTGTTTCAGGGTTCGGGCAAACGGCGCCGCGTTGACGACAATGCCGTTGAGACGAAAGCCGCCGCGCTGTTGCAGCAGATCCGGGGGCAACGACAAAATTTGATGCACATGCGTCGGCACCATGAAGGCGGACGTCACCTCGCCGCTGGCCAGACGGGCCATGACGTGTGCCGGATCGAACGCGGCAAGCAGTTCCAGCGTGCCGCCGTTGAAGACACTGGCCATGGCAAAGCCGAAACCGCCGCCGTGAGCCAGAGGCGCAAAACAGAGATGCCGGTCGGCGGGGCCCAGACAGCGGAAATGGTGCGCCATGGCGTTGAACAGGTGGCTGCGGCAGTGGTGTGACAGCATGACCCCTTTTGGCTCGCCCGTGGTTCCGGATGTATAGGGAATACAGAATGTCGCCTCCGGATCGGCCGGCGGCACCGGTGCGACAAGGGATTGCCGGGCCAGGGACGCTTTGTATCCGGCATCGAGCGAGACGATGGCGCTATCGGCCAACCCGGCCAGGTTGGCCAACAGATCGTCTGGGCAGAACACCACCTTGGCCTGGCAGTTTTCCAGTATCTGCCTCAATTCTTCCGGCGCAGCGCGGTGGGTGGGTGTCGCCACCATGATGCCGGCCCGGGACAGACCGGCAACCAACTCGATATAGGGCAAACAATTGGGCGCGTAAATTGCCGCGCAGTCGCCTGGACGCAATCCCAGATCGTCACGCGCCAGCGCCGCCACCCGCTGGATCCGCTCCGCCAACTGCCCGAAGCTCAGGCAACGATCCTCGAACAGCAATGCCGGTTTGTCGGGGTGTCTCAAGGCGCCCGCCACGACACCGGAGGCAATATCGGCGCCGACCAATTCGGCTGTCACCTGAAACCCGGGCGAGCTCATTTCGCGCCATTGCTTTCCGTGGTGCGTTTCGGGGCGCTTTCCGGCAGATGAAACAGTTTCAGGGCGTTGTCGCGCAGCAATTTGGCCTTGGCTTCTGCGCGCAGTTCCATGCTGTTGATTTCCGCCATGGCGCGTTCCGGGTCGATCACCGGCCAATCGGTGCCGAACAGCACCTTGTCCTGACCATAACTGTTCAGGTAGTGCACGATTTGCGGCGGCCAATGTTTCGGTGCATAGGCATCGACACCGATAAAGACATTCTCGTGCTTCCAGGCCATGGAGATCATCTCGTCCGTCCACGGTACGCCGATGTGTATTCCGATCAGCTTCAAATCGGGAAAATCGATCGCCACCTCATCCAGGGTGATGGGGCGGCCCACGCTGGGCAGGCGGCGCTCGCGGGAATAGATCAGGTTATGGCCGACCTGCATCATAATCGGTATGTCCAGTTCGCAGCACTTCGCGTAATAGGGATAATAGCGCCGGTCATTCGGCGCCAGGCCGAACCAATGGGGATAGAGATGGGCGCCGACGAAGCCCAGTTCCTCGACCGCGTGACGCAACTCGTAAATGCCGGCCATGCCGCGAAAGGGATCGACACCCGCAAGCGCGGAAAATTTGTCGGGATGCTCGGCACAGACCTCGGCAACGCGGCTGTACTCAATCTCGAACGAGCCGCGCACAGCCAGGTCACCGGCGCGTACGGCGATCAGCAGCGAACGGTCGATCCCGGCTGCCGCCATCTTGTCCAGATAACGCGGGATCGAGACACCATTGCGCATCTCTTCCGGCATTCGGACCTGGGCCTTGAATGTCTCATCCAGTCCGGTGCGCCCCTCGGCGACTTCCCGTTCCGTGAAAAGATTGCAGACGATATCGATCGCACCCATGCCTTTGCCTCTGTATCTCAGGTCAAGGTTTAGCGGTTCTTTGGGATCATTATGGCACGGCTTGGGGCCGGGTATCGCTCAAATTGCGAACCCTCCGGGCGCTGGCGCATTGCGTTATACTGAAACCTGGGTGCTTTGCCCGTGGGGCGAAGAAGAAGGATACGGGTCATGCCGGAGCGGGAACTGTGGCAGCGGTTACAGAACTGTCTGGACGCAAGCGAGTTAGTAACGGACCCTGAATTGCGCGCCGATTATTCCCATGACATCGCGGGTGGCGGCGCCGTTGCCGCCGCCGTCGTCCGGCCCGCTAGCACCGAAGCCCTGGCAAATGCCGTTGCCACGGCAGCCCGGCTCGGCTATGCCCTGGTGCCCCGCGGCAGCGGCCATTCCTACAGCGGTGGCACCGTCCCGGCACGAACCCGTTCGGTGGTGATCGATACCTCGGGTATGGATCAGGTGATCGAAATCGATGCCGTCAACCGCGTTGTCCGTGTGCAGGCCGGCTGCACCTGGGCCAACTTGCTGGATGCCCTGGCGCCATCCGGTTTGCGGACGCCGTTTTTTGGGCCGTTGTCGGGTTTCCGCAGTACGGTCAGCGGCGCTCTGTCCCAGCGGGCGACATTCTTCGGCTCCGCCATGCATGGCTTCTCCGACAATAGTGTCGTGGGGCAGACAATTGTGCTGGCCAACGGCCGTGTCCTTCGCACTGGCATTGGCCATGACGGCCGGCCGCATCCGCAACCCAGCGGGCCGGATGCGGGTGCGCTCTTCCTCGGCGATTGTGGCGCCTTTGGCATCAAAGCGGAAGCCACCTTGCGCCTGATCGCGCGGCCCGGGTCAGAGGTTTTCGCCTCCTTCGCGTACCCCGACATGGGATCCATGCTCGCGGCGCAGGTTGCCCTGTGCGGCTGTCCCGGGATCGCCGAATGCTTTGGCTTCGACCGTCAGGCGCATATAAATCTTGCCCAGGGCGGCTTTGAGTTGCTGGAAGGCGCCGAAGTCGTGGCGGATGTGTTGCGGCAGGCGGGCTCGGCGAGCGAACGGGCAGGACGCCTGTTACGCCTGTTTCGGGACGGCCGGCGCCTGGTCGCTGATTTGCAGTGCTCTCTTCATCTCTGCGTCGAGGGAGAGGACGAGGCTCATGCCCAGTCCCGTCTGGCCAGGGCCGCTGCCGTGGCGCTGGATGCCGGCGGCGAGGCCGTGCCCGATACCATTCCCCGGGTCACCCGGTCACGGCCCTTTCGCCCCATCAAGGCACTGTTGGGACCCGACGGGGAACGTTGGCTGCCTTTTCACGGCGTCTTTCGGCTGGCTGATGTGGCGGGCGCCCATGACGCTTTTGCCGCGGCCCTGGCCGCCCAGCAGGCGGCGCTGGCGACCCATGAGGTAAAGGTAAGTCTGCTGACCGTCAGCAGTGGCGATGCTATTGTTCTCGAGCCGCACCTGTTCTGGCCCGATGGCCTGCATCGATTTCACCGCCGTCACGTCACCGACCGGCAACGCCAACGTTACGGCGGCCGGCCCGATCGACCGCAAGCCCGTGCCTTCGCGCACGGCTTGCGAAAGGAATTGGGCGATGCCCTGCACAGGGCCGGGGCGGCGCATTTGCAGATCGGCCGCCACTACCCCTACGAGCGGGTCATGGACCCGGTCCAGCATGAATTGATGCAGGCGATCAAGCACCACCTGGACCCGGAAGGATTGATGGCGCCCGGCGTCCTTTTCTCTGAGTAATGGCGTATTGGACCTGGGCCGTCCCGCCGTCGCTGGAGAAATTCGGACTACCATCCAACCTGCCATCGACGGGCACACCGGGAAATCTGCCTTTGCCTATTTAGCGCAGGCCATTTCTGCTAGGATCGGGTCAGATTCTCGCCGAAGATGAAAGCCAAACGGCTTGCCGTGGTCGACATGATCAAGCTGAAACGTGACGGGGCATACAATGCATATGAACGTGAAGAGGATCAAAAGTGAGACGAACTGCCTGGGGAGCGCGTGGCGGTTTTTTGAACCACGATCCGCAGGCTGACTGCCATGCTCATCGTCGCCACGATATACGGCTTGTTGATTTGGCTGATCTTCTTAAAGCTGAAGCTGCTGCCCTGGAACCTGACCTGGAAGATAATCTCGGGGACAATCGGGGTGCTCATGCTTCTGGTGGTGGTTGGATTGCTCAACTACCTGACGCCGTCGGGGCGCGTGACAATCATCGGCCACGTGGCCGAGATTGCACCCGAGGTCTCGGGGACGGTGACTGCAATCCACGTGAAGGCGAATGTACCCGTCGCCATGGGCGCGCCGCTCTTTGACATTGACCCCGAGACCTATCAATTTGACGTAGACCGGCTGAAAGCGTCGCTGGTCAATGCGCAATCCGAAGCCGATCAGATCAAGCTGACCGTCGCGGAGGACAAAGCCAGCCTTCGAGCTCTAGGGGCGAAGGTCGAGCTTGCAAAGCTCGCCGAGCAGGACCTGAATATTCTCGTGAAGAAACAGGTTGCCGCGCAGAACAAGCTCGACAAGGCTACTCTGAGTGTCAAATCGCTTACCAATCAGGCCGAAGCGATGGCGGCGAAGGTGCGCAAAGCGGAGATTGAAGCCGCCGCCGCCGTTGGCGGAATCCACGTCCGCGTCATTGCGGCGCGCCAGCAATTGAATCTGGCGGAGTGGCGGCTGAGAAAAACCAAAGTCGTCGCACCGGGCAGCGGATATGTCACCGGCCTCACCCTGACGCCGGGAAACCGGGCGACGCCAAGTAAGCCGGTGATGACCTTCATCGGCGCCGAGACCGTAATTTTTGTGGGCATATTCCCGCAGAACGGTTTCGCCAAGATTGCGCCGGGTACGAAGGTCAAGATGATTCTCAACAACCTGCCTGGCCGCATTCTTGAAACCGAGGTGATCGATGTCGCCAGCGGGACCAGCGATGGGCAGGTTGAGGCCGGGGGTACACTGCCCGATGTCGCCACCCTCGGCAACGGCGACGAGTATGCTGTCCGTATCAAACCACCCGCCGCGCTGCGCCCGGAAGACATACGCATCGGCATGGCGGGATCGGCCACGATTTTTACCGACGAGGCGGGCGCTATCGGAATACTGGCCCAGGTCCTGCTGTGGATTGGCGCCTTGACCTCGTACCTCTGAGTTCTTGGTATGGATTTCCGGGTACTTGCCCTCTCGTTTTCGCTCGTGGCGTTACGATAGGCGACGCCAGCTGGATGATAGCCGGCATTGATAGCAGTTCCCGATGGTCCCCCATCGACGGCGACGGCACACTAAATCGACTTAAGCCGACTGGCGCGGTGCCTTGGCTTGCCGCGATGCGTCATTCCTTGCTGCAATCATCCGAAGCCGTGTGCCGCTTCCATTTCGGTCAGGCCGTCGTCGATAATGGCAACCATGCGGTCGACCTGCTCTGGCGTGATGCAAAGCGGTGGGGAGAGCGGTAGGACACTGCCCATGCGGGTCAGAAGGCCGCGTTGCGCCAGGCCCTCGCCAAGCATCGTCAGCTCCGGGCCATCCTCGGCGAATTTTTCCTTGCTGTCCCTGTCCTTGATCAGTTCGACGCCCGCCAGCAGGCCGAGGCCGCGGACGTCGCCGACGCACGGGTGGCTGCTCAGGCCTTCGAGGCCTTTGCGCAGGCGGACGCCCATGCGCTGCGCATTGCCCACCAGATCCTCGCGGTCAAAGATTTCCAGATTTGCCAGGGCGGCGGCACAGGCCGCGGCATGGCCACCAAAGGTCAACAGGTGAGCCAGTTTATTTTCGCCCTCGAAAGCGGCCATCACATGGGGCCGGCACATCACGGCCCCGATCGGGGCATAGCCGCTTGAAAGCCCCTTGGCCGTGGTCATGATGTCTCCGACAAGATCCCAATGTTCCGAGGCGAACATGCGGCCCGTGCGGCCGAAACCATTGATCACTTCATCGGTGATCAACAGCACGCCATGGCGGTCACAGATCTCCCGCAGGCGCGTCCAGTAGCCGTCGGGGGGCACCACAATACCTCCCGATGCCGAAATCGGTTCGGCGATCACCGCGGCAACGGTCTTGGGATTTTCGTAATTGATGATTTGTTCGATTTGATCGGCGCAGAGCAAATCACAGGCGGGATAACTTTGCCGGAAGTCGCAGCGGTAGCAATAGGGCGGTGACGCGTGCAGCACCCCATGCATGAAGGGGCTGTGATAGGGTTCACTACTGGGCCGGGTGCCGCTGACGCTCATGGCGCCATAGGTCGCCCCGTGATAGGAGCCGCGGCGGCCGATGATCTTGGAACGCTTGGGTTCACCGTTGAAGTAGTGAAACTGCCGGGCGATCTTAATGGCGCTTTCGACGGCTTCCGAACCGCCGGAACAGAAAAAGGCTGTGGTCTGGTCGCCTGGCGTAATTTCCGCCAGCCTGGTTGCCAGTTCGATGGCCGGGATGGTGGTTGCCTGGGTCGAGCTGGCATAGGCCAGGGTTGCGGCCTGGCGGGCAAACGCATCGGCGATTTCCTTGCGGCCATGGCCGGCATTGACGAGCCACAAGCCGGCCAGCCCGTCGATATATTCCTTGCCCTCGATATCCGTAACGATGGCCCCCCGGCCTTCCACCAGGATGCGTTTGTCACTGTCATTGGCAAGGGCCCGGTACGGCGATGCATGAATGAATAAATGCTCGGCACCCGCCGCTTTCAGCGCGTTTTCGTTGGGCGGGATCACAGGTTCAACAGCTTCGCTCAAATCACTATCTCCCGAATGACGGCGCGCAGCTTGTCTGCCGCGGCGTGGACCAAGGATACCGGACTATAGCCGCAGTGCAGGGAATGGACCAGAACCCCGATGGGGCTCATAGAGGCCAGCATCCGTGCTTGCTGGTTTCAAACCTGGGCCGCCATGCCATCGTTGGATGGATCCGCGCCGCCATCCAGCTTGCCATCGACGATGCGAATGCCATGCACGTGGGGCATCATATGGCTGACCGCGTGCCGGTGTGTTGCATAACCACGTGCCTGCAGCTCCCGTTCAGTGGAACGGAAAATCCGGTTGGTCACTTCAATGGTGTCCGAAGTTGCCATGAAGCGCGGCGCGGAAACCGCCTCCTGCGCCGTCATGGCAAAATCCATGACGTTCAGGGTTGCCTGCAGATTGCCCATGGTAATGGTTGTCCCGCCCGGCGAACCAACCAGGAAATACGGCGTATCGCCCTTGAAGACGATGGTTGGCGACATGGCGGAAAAACGCGCCTTGCCGGCGGCCAACGAGCCCGGCTGACCGGGGCGGGGATCAAACACCATCATGCAATTG
The DNA here is from genome assembly GCA_021776235.1 of Alphaproteobacteria bacterium. Classification (GTDB taxonomy): domain Bacteria; phylum Pseudomonadota; class Alphaproteobacteria. The sequence goes on from JAJFGG010000161.1 coordinate 131,598, forward strand.
TTGTACATGAAGCCCAGTCCGTCGGTGACGACGCCCGATGACGAGCCCAATGAATGGGTCATGGACACGCAGTTGCCCGCCCTGTCGGCAACGCAGATATGGGTCGTTTCCTTGCTTTCGTTTGCCCCTGAATTCATCCGCGGAACCGGCGTCTTCTCACCACGCTTGATGCGCGCGGCCATACTTTTGGCATAGTCCTTGGACATCAACTCGGCGAAGGGAATATCAAAGAATCTCGGATCGCCCATGCGGTTGTCCTTGTCCACGGTGGCGATCTTCATGGCTTCGGATACGGTCGCGATGTAGTCCGGTGAGTTGTGGCCCATGGCGGCCAGATCGAAGTTCTCCAGGATGTTGAGCATCAGGATTATCATGAGGCCGCCGCCCGGCGGCTGGTTTGTCGCCACGCGAAAGCCCCGGTAATCGGTCCACAGGGGCTCTACCGTCTCTGTTTCACAGGCTTTGAGGTCCTCGTAGGTGAGCAGGCCGCCATTGGCGCGCATATCCGCATCGATCGTCCGGGCAATCTCGCCGGTATAGAAATCCTCCACCCCGAATTCCGCTATGTGGCGGTAAGTGCGCGCCATATCAGGGTTTCGCAACAGCTCGCCAATGCCATACAGGCTGCCATCGGACTTGGTATAGATCTTGGCGGTTGCCGGGTCATCGGTGAGGCCGCGGATGCGCGCTATGCGCCCACTTTCCGCCGGCCTGGTCCAAAAGCCATGAACCGCCGGCCGAACCGGAAAGCCATCTTCACAATATTGGATTGCCGGTTCCATCACGGCCGCCAATGAGCGGGTGCCGAAACGCTGCAGGGCCTGGTCGAATGCCTTGATGGTCAACGGCGTGGTCATGGACTGATAGCCGATTTCGTTCACTTCACCCGACAGGACAAAGCCAAAACCGTCATCGCACTCGCGAATTATAAGCTGCTCCCACATCTCGGGCCGGGTCGCCAGCGGTGCCCGGCCGTGAAAATCAAGGCAGGTGTGAATATTTTTGTCGGCCAGATAAAGATGCAAGGAACCGAAACCGGCAATGCCGCACATCTGTGGATCAACCACCGTCTGCACCAGCGCCGCGCCAATGGCCGCATCGACTACGTTGCCGCCCGATTTGAGGATTTCAAGCCCGGTCTCCACCGCTTCCGGCTGGGGCGCCGATATCATGCCGTTTGTCATATTTAACCCTCCGGGCTGTCTTCATCCGTGCATACTTACACAGACGATAACCCACATTGCGATCGCACACCATTCGCGTTGGGGCCGGGAAAAGATATGATGCTGCCAAGGCAGAAATGGCTGGAAGGAGTAGCAGCGTGCGATTATCGGATACCCTACTTGTTGACCGCCCGGAACAGACGTTCTTTGAGGATCCGGCGCTCGACCGTGCCTTTGGTGTCGTCATGGCGCTGGCGACGGAGGTTTTTGTGCAGCGAGACCGGATGCGGGCGCTGGAGCGCAAACTGGAAGCGGCCGGCGTGCTGGACCGTGCGGAGCTGGACAGCGAACCCAGCGATGCAGAGCGTCTGGCCGAGGCCGAGGACCGTGACGCCTTTGTCGAGGGTCTGATGATCAACCTGCTGGGTAAACAGCAGGCCAAAGGCGCCAGCTGAGGAGAGCGAAATGGATGACCGCAGCTTTGTCGCCGCGCAGGATTTCCTGCTGGCCAGCAAAACATTCTGGACCCATCGGTTATACGGGGAACTCAGAAAGACCTACGAAGAAGCGGCGGCCAGGGCGGGCGCACCACTGGAAACACCGGCCGAAATAGCGGCCTTGCTCGAAGGTGACACACTGTACCGCTACTTCGCCTGGCTGGAGCGCCACCTGCAACGCTTTAAGTACGCCGGCCGCTATGGGCTTGTGCCTTATCATGATGAACGCCGGGCGGAGCTGTCCGCTGTTTTGCGGGACAGCAACGCGGAACTGGCGCCTGAACTGGAAATGCCGGCCTATTATCGCCGGGTGGATATCCATCAGCATCCCGGCGGCGTGTGGAGTGACCAGCTTGACGGCTATGTTTACGAACGCGGCGCGCGCTCGACCACGCCGTTGATGGGGGCCAGTCACGCGGACCTGCATCACCGGTTCACCGACCTGGTGGCGTCCCGGGGCGTGGCTGACACGATCCTCGACATGGGTTGTGGCTTCGGGAAAAGCACGCATCCGTTTTGCCAGGGTTTTCCCAAGGCACAAGTAGAGGCGATCGATTTATCTGGCCCCTGTGTTGCCCTCGGGGCCCACGATGCCCGGGCCAAGGGGGAAAGCAACGTTCGGTTTCGGCAAATGAACGCCTACGACACTGATTATGATGGCGGAAGCTTCGATCTGGTGACCTCTACCATGGTGATCCATGAACTGCCGCCCACTGAAATCGAGCGTTTGTTCGCGGAAGCGGCCCGCCTGCTTGCGCCGGGCGGGCGGATGGCGCATCTGGATTTTTATGCCATCGACAGTCCGTTTGCGCGCTTCATTCATTATGGCCACGGGCGGCGCAACAACGAGCCGTTCATGCAGCCCTGGGCGGAAATGGATCTCCACGGATGTCTGGCGGAATTGGGCTTCACGAATATCGAGGTGATCCCCTTCCAGGAAGCTGAAGGCGTCGGGCAACGCGGTGACAGCGCCTGGCGCTTTCCATGGACCGTAATCTATGCGGAGAAACAGCCCGTGGACATGCTCTAACCCCGGCCGTGCGGTTCGTTGAAATCGATGATCGGGCCGGCCGGTACGATTTGCGTCTGATTGACCGCGGCGATGGTGTAGTAACCCGCCTTCATCCGCATCAGATCGATGGTCTCTGCGATGCCGGGCATTTGATACAGTTCCCTGGTATAGCCCCATAGATTGGGATAATCCTGAATGCGCTTCAGATTGCATTTGAAGTTGCCGTAATAGGCAAGATCAAAGCGCAGCAGGGTTGGAAACAGCCGCCAATCCGCTTCCGTCAGCCGGTCGCCGAGCAGATAGCGTTTTGCGCCGAGGCGCGCCTCGAGCCAATCCAGGGTCTCGAACAACGGATAGACGGCATCATCATAGGCCGCCTGGCTGCTGGCAAAGCCAGCCCGGTAAACGCCGTTATTGACCGTGTGGTAGATGCGTTCGTTGAGCGCATCGATCTCTGTGCGCAGTTCTGCCGGGTACAAATCCGGCCCGCCGGCGCCGGCCTGATCGAAAGCCGCGTTGAACATCCGGATGATCTCGGCGGACTCATTGTTGACGATGGTTTCTGATTCCCGGTCCCACAGCGCGGGCACCGTGACCCGGCCGGAATATTCCGGTTCCGCCTTGGTATAGATCTCGTGCATATTGCTGGCGCCATTCACATAATCGACGATCAGCCCGTCGCCCTCGCGAAAATGCCAGCCTTGCGGGTGCTTGACCGCATCGGCGACGGAAATGGATATTGTCTCCTCCAGGCCCTTGAGCTTGCGATAGATCAGGGTGCGGTGGGCCCAGGGGCACGAATCGGCGACGTAGAGGTGGTACCGTCCGGCCTCGGCCTTGAAGCCGCCACGGCCGGTCGGTCCGGGCCCGCCGTCGACCGTGATCCAATTGCGGAATGTTGATTCAAAACGCTCGAAACGGCCGCCCGACTTTTCCGTATCGTACCAGTCTTCGTGCCAGACGCCGTCTATCAGCAGGCCCATGGTGCAATCCTTTCCGTAGCTTTATTAATATTATCTCCATCTGGACTGCCGGCCCTACAGCGCGTTCAGGGCCCGTTCGATTGCCGGCCGTGCGGTGCCCATATTGACTCGTTCGATCTCTGTTTGCAGGGCGGTTAGCCGGGCATGATTTTGCCGGTCGCCGGGGTTGCGTGAATGGCCTGCCAAGGCCCGGCAGCGGGCAATGAAGAGATCGGACCAGCTTAGCGGTTCGGCCTTTGTGAAATCTTCCAGCAGGTCAGCGTAGCGTTCGGCGGTGTCATAGTCACCGATGTTCAGACTGGCCTCTATGGCATTACGGTAAAACCAAAATTGGCAATGTCCGACCACGCCCTCGGCCAATATCGCCTCGCCTTGGTCCAGGGTCTTCCTGCGCTCTTCCGCATCCTCGGTAATCAACGCCAAGACGCCCAGGGACCAAGGGCCCAACAATGCGCGGCTTGTTTCGACGGCCAAACTCGCACCCTTGCGCGCCGCCGCGATGGCTGCAATGCGATCGCCAAGGTTGAACTGGCACCAACCTATGTTGCTCCAGGCCAGCGGCTCCCAAACTTTGGCGCCGATGCGGTCAATAATTTTTTGGGCAGTCTCGGCCTGTTCCAGACCTGCCGCCGGCTCGTCAAATTCACGCAATAGAGCGCTGTAGGTGGTGCGCACGATCGCTTCAGCGCGGAAATGGCCTACCCGGCGGATCAGTTCCAGTCCCTCGGTAATGGCACTGTGTGCATCACTTAATCTGGTTTGGAGGATCAGCGTATGGATGATCGCCGGCACGCCGCTGGCCTGTGCGGCAATCAACTCATGGGTCCGTGCTATATTCGCCGCCAGTTCGTAATTACGATGGGCCGAGCCCATGCGTCCCGCCATATACTGGCTGTCGGCAATCCCGGTAAAGGCCTGAGCTTCAATTTCAACCGAACCGGCGGTGCGGGCATGGCTTAGGGCCTGTTGCTGTTCACCTTCGCAAAGTGCCGCATCGCCCTTCAGAAATGCGATGTTGCCGCGCAAATGATGAATGCGCGCCAGTTCCAGGGACAATTCTTCGGCTTTGGCAAGGGGGAGGGCCTGATCCAGGGCCTCCAGGGTGTTTTCCGCCTGGCCGAGGATGCGCAGGCCTTCGGCAATGCCGATCAAGGCCCGGCAGCGGGCGGAATTGTCGGGCGCGTCGGCCAATGCCGCGCGGAAGGCTTCGATCGAGCGGTCGGTCTGGCCGGCGGCGCGCAAGACGTCGCCGCGAAGACATTCCAGATCGAAACGGATGTCCGATGTAACGGCGATTTCCACGCCGCGCCCGCCGGCTGCAAGGGCGTCCTCGTAATGAAAACCGTCGGCCAAGGCGCGCCCGGCAGATAGATAGGCCTGGGCGGCGCCAGGGTCATCGGCCCTATCGAGGTGAGATGCGTGCAACAATGCATCACGTTCAACGAACCATTCCGCCGCTTTCAAATGCAGTTCCTGCCGGCGTCGGGTCAAAAGCGTGGCATAGGCGCCTTCGCGGATCAGTGCATGGGCGAATAGAAATCCATCATCAGTCGGACGGATCAAGGCCGCCGCCAGCAAGCGCTCGGGTCGATAGTCGTCAATGCCCGCCACGGCCAGCATCTCCGACAGGCTGAAGCGTTGGCCAAGGATGCTGGCGGCCTGTAAGGCGCGTCGGTCGATGGCCGGGATCGCATCCAATCTGGCCTGGACAATGCCCTGCACGGTGCCGGGGATTTTACCATCGACCAGTTCTTCCGCGTTGCGCAACAGCTGTTCCAGAAAGAGCGGGTTGCCGTCGGCGCGGGCCACGCAGGTGGCAACGATGCCGTCTTCAAGGTCGGCGAACTCGTGCGCCAGGCCCACCGCTTCGGTGGCTTTCAGCCGGGCCAGATCGAGGGTGGTAACCGGTGCCGAGTTGGTCTGTTCATGCCAATCCTGATCGAACGGATCGCCTGCAATCCGGGTGGTCAATACAAACAGCGCCGGACAAGCGGCAACCGTCCGGGTCAGTGCGGCGGTCTGGGCCAGGACGGCGGCGCTGGCCCAGTGCATATCCTCGATCCTGATCAGCAAGGGATGCCGCGCGCTGCGCCCGGTGACGAGATCACCCAGGGTTTCCTGGCGGCCGGAGCTTCGAGCCTCGTTGTCCATTGCTTCAAACAGGGCGCGCAAATCGTCGGGCTGTGGCAGGCCCAACAGGTCATAAAGATGTACACGCCTTTCATCCGCCAACAGGCCGGACGCGACCGCCTCCTCCGCCCGCTGCGTCAGTATTTCCATGCTGCTGCCGGGCGGCAGCTCCAGCAGGCCACGCACCAGTGTGCTGATCGCGTCCTGGCCCTTGCCGGCGCCAAAATCGAGGACTAGGCCGGTACAGCTTTCGAAGCCGCCCTGGCCCGCCATTTCGTCAAATTCCTGCAACAGGCGGGTCTTGCCGATCCCGGCTTCTCCGCGCACCAGGATGGTCTCGCCGGTCGCTTCGGCAAGACAGCGTTCGATCGCCCTGGCAAAGCGCGTTCGTTCCGCCTCCCGTCCGACAAATGCGGTCGGCGCGGCGAGGTTCTCCGCTTCGAACATGCCAGCAACGCGCCAGATTTCAACCGGTTCCGGCAATCCTTCGATTATTCGCGGACCCAGCAGCGCGGCCTCCACTCGGTTGCCCAGGCCGCGCGTGATGCCAGACGAGGAAAAGGTCTCTCCCGGGCCGGCCAGATCGGTCAGGCGCGATGCCAGATTCACCGAGTCTCCGGTCACCGTGTATTCCTGATGGTCTTCGCTGCCCATACGACTCGCGACCACCTGGCCGGAGGCAATGCCGACATGAATGGCCAATGGTGGCTGCATGGTCCGGGTGGCGGCGTGCAACGCGCTGGCGGCTCGGATGGCCCGTTCCGGATCGTCGGTATGGGCGATCGGCGCGCCGAATACGGCCATCACGGCATCGCCGATATGTTTGTCTATGGTGCCGCCAAAACGCAGCACCACGCCATCGGCAACGGCGAAAAAACGGTTCAAGAGATCGTGCGTGGCTTCCGCGCCGAGCCGTTCCGAGAGGGCGGTAAAACCGGAAATGTCGGCGAACAGCACGGTGACCTGACGGCGCTCGGCTTCCGCGCCGGGAAGGGCTGGTTCACGCGCCGCCGCCGCCGTGACGTCGCCGTCGAGGGCCTCGATCGCGGCCAGCACGCGTTTTCTCGGGCCCAACGGCAGACCCAGTTCGCGCAAATCCGCCTCCGAGATGGCCGGCAGGTCGCGCACACCGACTTCGTTTTCAACGAAGACATCAATGTACTTCGCCAATTCAAGCCCGATGAGCCATTGCTCGATATCGTCAGCCATGCCACCTCCCGCACTTCATATGCTAGCAGAAGAAGGGGTTTTTTGGCAGGCTTTAGCCGCGCCCGAATGCAGGCATCATCGGGATCAGCAATCCAGCGTGGTATCCCGTTCCCACTGGGTGAGATGTTGCGAATACTGATCCCAGTCATTGGTCTTGAGCTTGATGTAGGCATCGCAAAATTCATCGCCCATGGTCGATCGAAATATCTTGTCCTTGGCAAACAGGCGTATGGCGTCGATCAAATAGAGCGGCAGTTTTTTGGCGCCGCGCGCCTTGTGGCCGTCCGCGTACATATCAATATCAAGCCGTTTGCCCGGATCGGTCTTTTTCTCGATGCCGTCCAGCCCGGCCGCGAGGTAACCGGCCATCAGCAAGTACGGGTTCGCCGCGCCATCGGCCAGACGAAACTCGAAGCGGCCTTCATCGGGCACCCGCACCATGTGGGTGCGGTTGTTGCCGCCGAATGTTATGGCATTGGGGGCCCAGGTCGCGCCCGACGACGTCACCGGCGCATTGATGCGTTTATAGGAATTGACGGTCGGGTTTGTGATCGCTGCCAGGCCTTGTGCGTGCGCCAGCACCCCGCCCAGGAAGTGATAGCCCAATTCGGAAATACCCAGTTCGCCATGGGGATCGTGGGTCAGACAGGTGCCCTCGTCGAGGCTCCACAGGGACGCATGTACGTGGCAGCCGTTGCCGGTAAGATGGCTGAACGGCTTTGGCATGAAGGTGGCGCGCAGGCCATGTTTTTCGGCGATCGATTTAACCAGAAAGCGGAAGAAGCATAGCTGGTCCGCCGTTTTCAGGCAGTCGTAATAATCCCAATTAATTTCGAACTGACCGTTGGCGTCTTCGTGATCGTTCTGGTATGGCCCCCATCCCAATTGAGCCATGGACGTACAGATTTCAGAAATCACATCGTATCGGCGCATCAACGCGGCCTGGTCGTAGCATGGTTTCTCCTGAGTATCGCGGTCGTCGGATATTGCCGTGCCGTCTTCATTGATGAGATGGAATTCCGGCTCGACACCGGCTTTCATCAACAGCCCTTTTTCCCTCGCCTTGGCGATCACAGATTGCAGGACATTGCGCGGCGCCTGCGCAACTTTGTTGCCGTCCATGTAAAGATCGCCTGGCACCCAGGCCAGTTCAGGTTTCCACGGCAATTGGATGACCGCATCCCCATCCGGCACCGCGAACATGTCGGGATGGGCCGGTGTCATGTCCAGCCAGGCTGCGAAGCCGGCGAATCCGGCGCCGGACTTTTGCATGCCGCCTATGGCCGACGTGGGCACCAGTTTGGACCGTTGCACACCGAACAGGTCGGTGAAATTCATTAGAAAGAACTTTATCCCGTTGTCCTCGGCATATTTTGCCAGATCGGTTGCCATTCTTGTTCCCCCTGTCTGTTCGCCGACGGCCGGCTGGCGCGCCGGGCCCCTGCTTGATTTCTAGTGCATATTCAATTTTTGTTGCGGCAACACCGGCCCGCGCCCGGCCGCCCGGAGATCATTGACACTAGTATCCGCCCTGACCGGGAATCCAATTGGTTCCTGCCAACGGCACCTGGGCCATCGCAGCCGCTTCCACCGTCAATGCCACCAGGTCTTCGGGTTCCAGATTGTTCACGTGGCTCTTGCCACAGGCCCGGGCAATGGTCTGGGCTTCCAGGGTCATGACCTTGAGATAATTCGCCAGGCGGCGGCCCGCGGCGATGGGATCAAGCCGCATTGCAAGCTCTGGATCCTGGGTCGAAATGCCGGCCGGGTCCCGGCCCTCGTGCCAATCATCATAGGCGCCGGCGGTGGTGCCAAGCTTGTTGTATTCTTCCTCCAACGCCGGATCATTATCGCCCAAGGCGACCAGCGCGGCGGTGCCGATCGACACTGCGTCGGCGCCCAGTGCCAGGGCTTTTGCCACGTCGGCGCCATTGCGGATGCCGCCGGAAATGACCAACTGCACCTTGCGGTGCATGCCGAGATCCTGCAGGGCCTCTACCGCTGGCCGAATACAGGCCAAGGTCGGCTGGCCGACATGTTCAATGAAGACTTCCTGGGTCGCTGCGGTGCCGCCCTGCATCCCGTCCAGCACCACGACATCGGCACCGGCCTTCACCGACAACGCGGTATCGTAGAAGGGCCGTGTGCCGCTGATTTTCACGTAGATGGGTTTCTCCCAATTGGTGATTTCGCGCAGCTCCTGGATCTTGATTGCCAGGTCATCCGGCCCGGTCCAGTCCGGATGTCTACAGGCCGAACGCTGATCTATGCCCTTGGGGAGATTGCGCATTTCCGCGACCCGGTCGGAAATTTTCTGACCCAGCAGCATGCCGCCACCGCCCGGCTTGGCGCCCTGGCCGACCACCACCTCTATGGCATCCGCTTTACGCAAATCGTTCGGATTCATACCATAACGCGACGGCAGATATTGATAGACCAGGGTTTTCGACTGGCCGCGTTCTTCGGGGGTCATGCCGCCGTCGCCCGTTGTGGTCGAGGTGCCGGCGATCGTGGCGCCACGCCCAAGCGCTTCTTTCGCCTGCGCCGACAGCGAACCAAAACTCATGCCGGCGATGGTGATCGGGATGTCCAGTTTAATCGGGTTCTTGGCAAACTGGGTGCCCAGCACCACCCTGGTGTCACAGGTCTCGCGATAGCCTTCGAGGGGATAACGCGACATCGATGCGCCAAGAAACAGCAGATCGTCAAAATGCGGCAGCTGCCGCTTGGCGCCGCCGCCGCGGATATCATAAATTCCCGTCGCCGCCGCGCGGCGGATTTCCGACAAGGTGTAGTCGTCGAAGGTCGCTGACTTGCGCGGTAGGGTATCGGGTATCTTTGCAGCCATTATTCCCGCCTCAATATGCGTCCACGTTGTCAATATCGAAATTGTATAGGGCACGGGCCGAGCCATAGCGCCTGAAACTGGCCGGATTTTTGTCGATACCGGCGGCGTCCAGCAACTCGGCCAGTTTGACGAGATGTTCCGGGCGCATCTCCTTTTCGATACAGTCGGCGCCAAGGCTGCTGACCTTGCCACGCAGAAACAGGATGGCCTCGTAGATGGAATCGCCCAGGGCATCGCCGGCGTCGCCGCATACGACCAGATGGCCCGACTGCGCCATAAAGCCCGACATATGGCCAACGGATCCGCCAACCACGATATCAATGCCTTTCATTGAAATGCCACAGCGCGACGATGCATTGCCTTCGATCACCAGCAATCCGCCATGGGCCGTCGCCCCGGCCGAGTCCGAGGCGCTGCCCGTGACCCACACCTGGCCGGACATCATGTTTTCAGCGACGCCGACGCCGGCATGACCCTGGATGGTGATCGCAGCCTGCTGGTTCATGCCGCCACAGTAAAAGCCCACGTGGCCAGCAATTTTCACCTTGAGCGGGGCATCCAGGCCGCAGGCAATGGCATGTTGGCCCATGGGATTGTTGATCAGCCAATCCTGTTCGTTGCTGCCGACCGGTGAAGCCTGCAGCGCTGCATTGACGCCACGAACACCGATCTCTTTCAAATCGAGTTCCGCCATGATCAGTGCACATGCCCCCAGGTGTAAATCCGATGCGGTTCGGGTTCCCAGATCCTGGCCGCGTCGGCGCCGGGCAGATGGGCGATGGCGCGATACTCGGTCGCCATGGCGACCCAGCTTTCCGTCTCGGCCAACACCGCGTGTTTGCAGGCTATGGGGTCGCGGACGACGGCAAATCCGTCGGCCGTGCCAACACAGAATGTGTAGAAGCCGTCCAGTTCCATAAGTCCTGCCTCCAGGGCCTGGTGCAAGGATCTGCCCTGGCGCAATTCCCAGGTCATGAAACCCGCCGCGACCTCGGTATCGTTTTCGGTCTGAAAGACAATGCCGTCGCGCTCAAGCTTGCGGCGCAGGTGGTTGTGGTTTGACAGCGAGCCGTTGTGCACCAGGCATAAATCCAGCCCGGTCGCGAAAGGATGCGAGCCCGCCGTCGTCACCGCGCTTTCTGTCGCCATGCGGGTATGACCGATGGCATGGCTGCCTTTTGCACTGGCCAGCTTGAATTGTTCGGCAACGTCTTTTGGCAGGCCGGTCTGCTTGAATATCTCGATGCTGCGCCCTGAACCGACAATCCGAACAAGCGGCCGGCTCTCCGCCAGCCAGGCCTGCGCCGCCATTGCCGCGGCATCGGTGACCACAACGGCATGGTCGCCCTGCACATCCATTCGAGCGTTGCAAGCAAGCGCCTTTTCCATATCGGTGTCGAGCGCCTGCCAATCGGTTTCAGGATCATCGCAGGCCAATGTGAACTTGGTCTGGTTTTCGCCAACCGGATCGCGATAAATCGCAAAACCCGCCGAGTCCGGCCCGCGGTCGGTCATCTCGATCAGCATCGGTGCGAACAGGGCACCCAGGCTGGCCTGAAGGGTCCGGTCTTTCAAATAAAGGCCAACGATACCGCACATGGTCGTATCCTCTGCATGCATGCTCAATAGCGGGGCGGGCAGCGCCGCCACAGCGGCGAAACTGGAATTGTGGGCGATCACCAAGACCCAGCCGAACCGCGTCGGCGTCGTGACAATGCCACCTGCCATGGACCTTGCCAAGTTATGCCGCCAATTCTACCATTATCCCGACAGCAAGATTTCAGTCATGGGGAAGGGGAGATCGATATGAGCGTGGAAGCATCGGCGCCGGCGGACGGCGCGGCAACGGAGCAGGACATTGCGATCGCCAGGGCGGTAAACCCGCAGATGGTGCCGGGGCGGCGGGATTTCATGCAATACCGCGAGCTTGGCGTCACGGCGGCCAGCCAGGGGCGTATTCGGGCCCAGGTCACCTCGTCCTCGGCCGGGTTATCGGAGCCGACGGGCTGGCATGTGCATCTCTGCGAAGGACAGCTGGTCTATATGCTCAGCGGTTGGGTTGATCTGGAGTTTGCGGGCGGCCGGGTGGAACGGATTTCGGTGGGGGATTCCATGTATATCCCAGGTGATACGCCACACAATGAAATCGCCACCTCGGACGCTTTCGAGCTGCTGGAAGTCTCTATTCCGGCGGACATGGGAACGGAAGTCTGCGACGCGCCGGGTTAATATCCAACAGGCTGCTGAAAAACGCTTCAGCCGTTATAGAAGGCCCGGCCCTGATGGCGTAGCCACAGGCGGTTCAGGCGCCGCTTGCGCCCAGGCTCGGGCCAGTCGGTGAAGGCCGTGCGCGCATGGCCGCAGGTCTTGTTGTTGACGAATTGGATTTGCCCCGGCTGGAAATGGAAATCCTTGCCCAGGCCCGGCGCCGTCATGGTCGCCTCCAACGCCGCCAGGGCGGCGGCGGCGGTGTCGTCCATGGCCTTGCCTTCGAGTTCATAGCCCTGGATCACCATGCGTTTGGACAGCCGGCCCACCAGCCGCTCGCCGTCCCAGGCGAACAATGGATGGTGCACCACCATTGGCGCGTCGGGGGCATGTTCCCGTTGCCGGTCAAAAGTGAAGTCCTGATACAGCCTGGCCAGCAGCTCCGGGCATTCAGCCCGCATGCTGTTGTGGGCGGCATAGAAGCTGACCAGTTGGCTGACCCCGCCCTGCATCGCCGTGCGCCGGCAGAGCAGGGCAACATAGTCCGGCGGGCACAGGTTATAGCTGTTGTCGGTGTGCAGGTTCTGGCCCGCGTTGGTGATGTCCGGACGCACCCCGTTGCCTGGCTGTTTGCCGGTATCGCGCACCTCATACAGCATTTTGCCGTCCCAGCTTTGCGCCACCGGCCGGGCCACCATTGACGCCAGCAGCCAGTACAACGCAGCCACGGTCTCTTCGTCGCCAAGTTCGTCTATGCGGTCGAGGGGCAGACGGTCGACAATGGCAAAGCCCAGACCCTGGTCCAATTGCCGCCGCGCCCGGGCCATCAGGGCGCGGCAGTTTTCCAGTTCAAAATCATCCGGCCGAAGGGACAGCACCGGCAGGGGGTTGGCTGCCAACAGTCCGGCCAGGGCCAGTAATTCATCCCGACAGGCGTCATCCAGGGTAATCAACCCGGCGTTATCGGGCAGTTCGCGCCCGGTCCAGGCCATCTGGCCCTCAATGTCATGTTCCAGCATCGCCATAATGCGTTCAACTTAGCCGTTTAGTCGCCATTTCGAAAGAGCTGCCCGCCATGTAGCGCAGGTTTCTCTATCCGATACAGCGAAAATATCGGTTATACTGGCGCCATGCCACATACATCCATGAAACAGATCCGCGGCAGTTTTGAACAGTCCCTGGCGGAGGCGGAGCGGGCAACCTGGGTGCCGGCGGCCATCACCCGGCCCGAGAAGGGCGAAGGCGGGCGCACCTTTGAACTGGTTTCGGAGTACGAGCCGGCCGGCGACCAGCCCCAGGCCATCGCTGAATTGACCGCCGGCGTTGAGGCCGGTGAGCGAAACCAGGTGCTATTGGGGGTGACCGGGTCAGGCAAGACCTACACCGTGGCCCAGGTCATTCAACGGACGCAAAAGCCAGCCCTGGTGCTGGCCCCGAACAAAACCCTGGCGGCGCAGTTATACGGCGAGATGAAGGGCTTTTTCCCAAACAACGCGGTGGAATATTTCGTCTCCTACTATGACTATTATCAGCCCGAAGCTTATGTGCCGCGCACCGACACCTATATTGAAAAAGAAGCCCATATAAACCAGCAGATCGACCGTATGCGCCATGCCGCGACCCGGGCCTTGCTGGAACGTGACGATGTGATCATCGTGGCCTCCGTCTCGTGCATCTATGGCATCGGGTCGGTCGAAACCTATGGCAAGATGACCTTGGAATTGAAGGTCGGCGCGACCGTCGACCGCGGCGCCCTGTTGACGGGATTTGTGGACCTGCAATATCGCCGCAACGACAATTTCTTTGGCCGCGGCACCTTTCGGGTGCGGGGCGATGTGGTTGAGCTGTGGCCGGCGCATCTTGAGGACCGGGCCTGGCGATTTGTTCTGTTCGGGGATGATCTGGAGGAGATTGTCGAGTTCGACCCTCTGACCGGCCAGCGCAGCGATGAATTCAAGAAGGTGCGCGTATATGCCAACAGCCATTACGTGACGCCGCGGCCAACCCTGCAGCAGGCCATGAAGGGTATCAAGGCCGAGCTGGCGGTGCGCCTGGAAGAGCTGCGCCGGACCGGCATGCTGTTGGAGGCGGAGCGCCTGGAACAGCGTATCATGCTGGATCTGGAGATGATGGACGCGGCTGGCTTCTGCCCCGGAATCGAGAACTATTCCCGCTACCTGACTGGCCGCAACCCGGGCGAGCCGCCGCCCACCCTGTTCGAGTATCTGCCCGATGATGCCCTGGTCATTCTGGACGAAAGCCATGTGACGGTGCCGCAACTGGGCGGCATGTTCCGGGGTGACTTCCGGCGAAAATGGACCCTTTCGGAGTTCGGTTTTCGCCTGCCGTCCTGCGTCGACAACCGGCCCCTGAAGTTTTCCGAATGGGAGGTAATGCGGCCACAAAGCGTGTTTGTGTCCGCCACGCCCGGGACGTGGGAGCTGGAACGTACGGACGGGGTCTTTACCGAGCAGGTGATCCGCCCGACCGGCCTGATCGACCCGGTTTGCATCATCCGCCCGGTGGAGCATCAGGTGGATGATCTGATCGCTGAATGCCGTGAGGTGAACGGCGCCGGTGGGCGTGTATTGGTCACCACCCTGACCAAACGCATGGCCGAGGATCTGACGGAATATATGCATGAAGCGGGCCTGAAGGTGCGCTACATGCATTCCGACATCGATACCCTGGAGCGGATCGAGATTATTCGCGATCTGCGCCTGGGCGTATTTGATATCCTGGTCGGCATCAATCTGTTGCGCGAGGGGCTGGATATTCCCGAATGCGCCCTGGTTGCCATTTTGGACGCGGACAAAGAGGGCTTTCTGCGCTCTACCACCTCGCTGATCCAGACGATTGGGCGTGCGGCGCGCAACGTCGATGGACGGGTTATTCTGTACGCCGATAATCGCACCAAGAGCTTGAACCAGGCCTTGGAGGAAACCGGGCGGCGGCGCGAGAAGCAGACGGCCTATAACGAAGCCAACGGCATTACGCCGGAATCCATCAAGAAGAACATCGCCGATATTCTGGCCTCCGTATACGAGAGCGATCACGTCACGGTAGATACGGGGGATGCGGAACGCCAGCACCTGATCGGCCACAATCTGCAAAGTTATGTGGCGGACCTGGAAAAACGCATGCGCGCCGCTGCCGCCGATCTGGAGTTTGAAGAGGCTGCGCGTCTGCGCGACGAACTGCACCGCCTGGAACAGATGGAACTGGAAGGCTTGAACGGCGAGGCCGGCGGCCCTGCCCGAGGCACCAAGGGTGGAGGCTCCGGCGGCCGTTCCAAGGACGGCGGCGCGGGGCAGGTCAAGGAGGCCCGGCGCCGGCGCGGCGAGGGTTATGTCGCAAAACCCGTCGCCACGGAAATTACGCCCGAGATGCTGGATGCCGCCCGAGGCCCCAAGGGCCGTTCCAGCGGTGGCCGGGCCGGAACCAGGGCGACGAAATTCCGCCGCAAGCGTGGTTGAAGCCATGCCTTGCAATCAGACGGTTTCCGCGGCCTTCAAGATCGCGGGCGGCCGTTCCGCCAGGTTTAAATTTGCATTAGGCGCGCCGGCGCCGATGTCGACGAATTGGAAGCCTTCGCCCTGGGGCAATTGATTCGGCTCCGCCACCGGTCCCGCCAAACGCATATCTTCCATGGACACGGAAATGGCAAATATCTGTGGTGGCGCGGATGGATCGTTTGGCCATACGGGCAGGGAAAACACTTCCGTCAGAACAGTTCGTCCTGAAGCATAAAGGATTGGATACAAGACATGGCCACCGCACGGATGGGTCACTATTTGCTGGGTCCGCGCCACCCGCCGGGCCCGCGTTTCAGGTTTGGTCAGGTCAAAGTAATTGAGGCCCGTTAATTCGATGCCCATGGCATCGCGCAAGGCGGTGCCGGCGAGGCGGAATTTCGCAACTTCCGGCGATATGACTTCGATCACCGATACCAGGGGCAGCAGTTTGCGGATTTCCTCCAGCCGCACGGCTGACCGCCGCGGCACCAGGTCGGCGCCGCGCCAATGTTGCCATGCCTCGGCAAAGGCGCGGCAGTCCGGCGTATGAATATCATTGGGCAACAGCACTGCCTGTCATGCAATCGTAATAAGTCAATATCAAGGAACAGAGGTATGGGCCATTGCTTATAGGACAATCCTCTTAATAAACTGTTCTATGACTTTCAATGCAGGGCGCCGTGCCGTGATGCCGGCAAGGAAAATGCCATTGCAGTTTTCACTTGGAGGGGAGGCTTAAATGCAGATAACGCCATTAGGATTGGACCATGTGGTCCTGCGGATCGTTGATTTGGACCGGTCACTTGCCTTCTATTGCGATATTCTGGGCTGCGTTATGGATCGGCGTCGGGATGACCTGGGGCTGTACCATTTGCGCGCCGGCAGGGCGCAGATCGACCTGGTGACCCTGACCGGCGAATTGGGGCAAAAGGGTGGTGGTCCGCGGGCGCCGGACGGTCTGAACATGGATCATTTCTGCCTGCGCATTGAACCATTTGATGGCCCCGCTCTGATAGACTATCTGCGCGGCCACGGCCTGGAAACGGACGAAGTCGTGCAACGATTTGGCGCCGAGGGAGAGGGGCCGTCCCTATATGTTCGAGACCCGGATGATAACGTCGTTGAACTAAAGGGTCCCGCCGTCGTCTAATGGGGCCTGGTTAATTTGCTTTGCGTAACCTCAAGGGCAGGAACAAATGAAAATCGGTACTGATCTAAGTGTATTGGCAGAAGCCGGGCGTTCGGACGCGGCTGTTTTGGCGGAACATCTGGCTCTTGGCGATCTGGCTGAGCCATTGGGATTTGATTCCCTGTTCGGCCTGGAACATCACTTCACCGGCTACTCCATGTCGCCGGCGCCGCTGCAGTTGCTGACCTACTTCGCGGGGCGGACCAAGCGAATTACCCTTGGTACCTGTGTTATCGTTCTGCCCTGGCAGGATCCCATCCGGGTGGCGGAACAGATCGCCTATTTGGACCTGCTGTGTGGCGGCCGTTGCCTGTTCGGTTTTGGCCGGGGGGCGGCAACGGTGGAATATGCCGGCTTCCGCGTTCCCATGGAGGAAGCTCGCCCGCGCTTTGCCGAATCCGCGCAGTTGATCACCAAGGCGTTGAGCCAGGAAGTCTTCGACTGGGATGGCGAGTACTACCAAATTCCGGAAATGTCGATCCGGCCCCGGCCCATGTCACACCCCGAACGGCGCTTCTATGCCTCGTCCGTCAGTCCCGAGTCGGCCGAGATCATGGCCAAGCTGGGTTTTGGCATGATGGTCATTATGCAGAACGAATGGGTAAAGGCGGCCACGGACATTCAAAGCTTCCGTAATATTGCCATGGGCGTCGGCCACACGCCGAAGCCGCCGATTATCCTGACCAACGTCTCGGTCGCCGATAGCCGGGAGGAAGCGAACGAGCGTGCCATGCAATACCTGGGCGCCAAGTGGGATTCCATCGACAATCACTACAAGTTTTCCGATGGCCACCTGGCCACGGTCAAAGGCTATGAATCCTATGGCAAGATGGCCAAGACCTATTCCAAGCTGAAGGACGAAACGGCGCGGGAGAAAATGACCAACTTCTACGTCAATATCCAGATCGTCGGCACGCCGGATGATTGCAAGGCACAGATCGCGGAATTGCAAAGCCTGACCGGCACCGATCATATTGTCTGCGACTTCTCCTACGGCGGCATGCCCCACGAGCAGGGCGAGCTGAATATGCGCATGTTCGCCACCGAGGTGATGCCGACCCTGCAGCACGACAGCGCTTTCAAGGGACCCATTGAACTGCCCGCACTGACCGGCAAACAAGCCGACGACGTCTTCGCCCCGGCTTAGGGCCTGGCCGGTATGGGTCATGGCTTCGTCTAGCGACAGGCGAAGTCTAGCGACAGGCGAAGCGGCGGCAATCTTTGGCTGGTCGAAATGCTCCAGCCTGCCGTATAGAAGGCGTCTATCAGCGGGGCTGATCATTTGTTGCGACATTGCGTTGGGGCGGGTGCACGGAACAGCAATGCCCGTCCTTCGTCCGGGTGCTGCATGTGGGCCAGGATGCCGTGCGTCATCTATAGCCGTGCGTTCAGGCCAGGGCCTGCTCCGCCGCCTTGGCCAGGCGCAGGACCTTGCCTTCGCTGTTCTTCGTTGCCATCAAGGAGAGGCCGACAGGCAAATCGCCCGGGCCCTGACAGGGCAGGGTGACGCCGCAGGTTTCCATGATATTGCCCAGGCGGGTGTTGCGGGTCATGGCCATGTTGGCCTCGTCATAGGCCGCCGGGTCATGCTCCAGGTCGGCGATGGGCGGCGCGATGCGGGGACAAGTTGGGTGGATCACGGCGGCGAACCCCGACGTGCGGGCCCGGTAGCGGTTGGCGATGGCGGCAAGGCCGATGTGGGCGGATTCCGCGTCTACGGCGGATAGTTTGTCGGCCAGTTGAAATCGCGAGCGGATGCCCCAATACATCTCGTCGCCGCGGTTTTTCAGTTCGTCATGCCAAAGGGCGGAAGCTTCGGCCGAAATGATATTGCCATGCCTGGCCACCAGCTCGAACGCCTCGGCAAATTCCGGCACCTCGGCCTCGATGATTTCGGCGCCGGCATTGCTCAGACAGTCCAACGCCGAGGCAATGGCCCCGGCCACGGTGGCGTCAAGATCATCGAACATCACGTCCTTCGGTTTCAACAGGCGCACGCCCTGCAACGAGGCGCCGCCAAGGTCATAGGGCCGTGATTGGTTGAGTACCGCGAAGATGGCGTTGGCGTCGGCCACATCGCGGGTCAACGGGCCGATGGTGTCAAAGGTGGGTGAAAGGGCCAGAATGCCGTCCAACGGCAATAGGCCAATGGATGTTTTCAGGCCGACGACGCCGTTTAGCGCCGCCGGTATGCGCACGGACCCGCCCGTATCGCTGCCGATGCCGGCGGGCGCCAGGCCGTTTTTTACCGAGACAGCGGCGCCGGAGGACGAGCCACCGGGCACCCGCTCCACCTCCGCGTCCGCGCCATTGGCCGGCGTGCCGAATACAGGATTGATACCCAGTCCGGAATAGGCGAATTCCGACAGTGTGGTCTTGCCCAGGCAAATCATTCCGGCCAGGGTGGCGCGGCGCAACAGCAAGGCATCGCGGTCCGGCACCCGGTCGCGCAGAATGGCCGAACCAAAGGTCGTCTCGGTGCCGGCGGTATCGGTCAGGTCCTTCCATGACATGGGCACGCCGTCCAGGGCGCTTTGCCGTAGGCCGGCCTTGGCGCGGGCCGACGCGGCCGCCGCTTCCGCCCTGGCGCGGTCCGCCGTGGCCCGGATATAGATCCTGTGCCCGGGATCCTCATGATTGATCCGGGTCAGAAAATGTTCGGTCAAATCGATGGGATCGATCTGACCCGCGTGGATGACGGCGCCCAGTTCCAGGGCCGACATCTCGTGCCATGCTGTGTCATTCATCTTTACAGGGTATCGCGGCAATGCCCGCTGGACAACGCCGCCGTCTGGGGTGAAATTGGTTGCCATGGCGGCGAAGAAGCAAATACAGACCGACGTATTGATCGTTGGCGGCGGGATGATTGGTTTGACTCAGGCCCTGGCCCTGGCCAGCGCTGGCCTGCGCGCGGTCGTCGTGGAGCGGCAACAGCCCGACGCCATGACGGCCATGGACTATGATGGCAGGGTATCCACCCTGTCCTATGGCTCCGCCGCGTTGTTCGAACAGATCGGTGTCTGGCAGGGGATGGCGGACCATGCCGCGCCGATCGAGGAAATTCGCGTGGCTGACAACGGTGCGCCCCTGTTCCTGCATTTCGATCACCGTGAGGTCGGCGACCGGCCCTTTGGTTTCACGGTGGAAAACAGATACATCCGTCTGGCCTTGCATAATGCCCTGGTAAAGGCCGAGCCAGCCGATCTGATCGCGCCCGGGGAACTGACCAGTTTGGAACGCGACCAGGCCGGCGTGCGCGGCGTTCTGGCTGATGGCCGGACGATCACCGCCGCGCTTGCCAACGGGGCCGAAGGCCGCCACTCGCCCCTGCGCCAGGCGGCCGGTATTCGCTGTCTGTCCTGGCAATACGATCAGACCGCCATTGTCACGACTGTGCGCCACGAAGGCGGCCATGGCGGCATCGCCTCGGAATTATTTCTGCCGGCCGGGCCCTTTGCCCTGTTGCCCATGCGCGGTAACCGCTCCGCCTTGATCTGGACCGAACGGGCGCGCGACGTACCCGCCCTGCTGGCCCTGGACGAGGACGCCTTCAATGCCGAGATCATGGATCGGGCCGGCGGCCATTGGGGCCGGATCGAATGCGATGCGCCGCGTTGGAGCTATCCCCTGGGGCTGCAGAACGCCGAACGCTATATAGATACCCGTCTGGCTCTCATCGGTGACGCGGCCCATGGCATGCATCCCGTGGCCGGGCAGGGCCTGAACCTTGGCATCCGCGATGTTGCCGCCTTGGCCGAGGTATTGACCGACAGCGCCCGCCTTGGTCTGGATCTGGGCGGGGGCGAGGCATTGCGCCGTTATCAGCAGTGGCGCCGCTTTGATGCTCTGACCATGTTGATGATGACCGATGGTCTGGTGCGGCTGTTCTCCAACGATATCACGCCCTTGCGTCTGGCCCGGGTTCTCGGCCTGGGCCTGGTCAATAGGATTGGCCCCGCCAAACGTTTCTTCGAACGCCATGCCGCTGCCATGACCGGCGACCTGCCAAAGCTGATCCGCGGCGAGGCGTTATAGCCCCGATATGCTCTAAGCGGATCAGATTTCCAGTTCGACGATGACCGGTGCGTGGTCCGAGGCGGGACTAAAGCCCCTGGCGGATTTCAATATCTCGACGCCGGACAGGCCGGGCGCCAGGGCCGGCGTGACCCAGACATGATCCAGGCGGCGGCCCTTGTCGGCCTTCTCCCAGTTGGGTGATCGGTAGCTCCACCAGGAGTAGATATTTTCGTCTTCGGGAATGAAGTGACGTACGGCATCCACCCAATCGTGGGAGGCATACCAAGCGGCCATGTGTTCGACTTCGACAGGCGTGTGACTGACCACGCGCAACAACTGTTTGTGGCTCCAGACATCCGATTCCAAAGGCGCGACATTCAGGTCGCCGACCAGAACGAAGCGGTTCTTCTTGCGCTTGCGCCTTTTGAACCAGGCCGTCACTTCAGTCATAAAGTCCAGTTTGTGGCGGAATTTTTCATTTTTTTCGACATCCGGTTTATCGCCCCCCGCCGGGACATAAAAATTATGCAGTTCCACACCGCCGGGCAGGGTGCAATAGACATGCCGGGCCTGTTCCACGCCGCACCAGTCTTTCCGCCTGACCTTTTCCAGGGGCAGCGCCGCCTTGGCGAATATGGCCACGCCGTGATAGGCCTTTTGCCCGTGCAGGGCCTGATGCACGTAGCCGTGCGCCGTGAACAGGTCCAGGGGGAAGATGTCATTGGTTACCTTGATTTCCTGCAGGCACAGCACATCAGGTTGCCGCGCGGCCAGGAACTGCTCGATAGTGGACAAATGGGCCCGGACGGAATTCACATTCCAGGTCGCGATGGAGATTTTCACTACTGTCGTGCCTCCGATTTTACTTAAGATATCGGGCGATAGCTGACGGACAGCGTGGCAATGCCTTCGACGGCGCCTTCAAGGCGGTCGCCGGGACCCACCGCGGCCACGCCTTCGGGAGTGCCGGTGAAGATCAGGTCGCCGGCTTGCAAGTGAAACAGGCCGGACAGGTACGAAATTGTCTCGGGCACATTCCAGATCATCTGGTTGATGTTGCCGTCCTGACGGCTTTCCCCATTCACCTTCAACCAGATTCGGGCATCAGTGGGGTGGCCAATGCTGGCGGCCGTCTGCAGGGTGCCAATCGGGGCGGACTGGTCAAAGCCCTTGCCCGTATCCCAGGGCCGGCCCTTGGACTTGGCCTCGCCCTGTAGATCGCGCCGGGTCATATCCAGGCCAACGGTATAGCCAAAGACATGCTCCAGAGCCCGGTCTTCCGGAATATTGGCGCCACCCTTGGCCAGCGCCACCACCAGTTCGATCTCGTGATGCAGATCCGCCGTGGCGGGCGGATAGGGCAGGGCGCTGCCATCCATGGTCACGGCATCGGCCGGCTTCATGAAGAAGAACGGCGGCTCGCGGTCGGGGTCGTGACCCATTTCTCGGGCATGGGCGGCATAGTTGCGGCCCACACAATAGATACGGCGAACGGGAAAGGGATCGCCATCCTGGACCGGAACGCTGGGCTGCGGGGGAGGGGCTATGGCAAAAGCCATTTCGGGCTCCTTTTCATGATCATTGTTGGATCTAGGTTAGAATATGTGAAAGCTGTTGCCGACCACGCCGATGGGCCAGCGGCCGGATTCGAACAAACGGTATTTCAGGGCGAAGGCATGATGTTCGTCGTCGTCGTTTTCTGCCGCCAGCAACAGGCCCGCCTGATAGATTCCCTGGGCCGCCCCGCCGGCGGCGGCACGGATCAATTCCTCGTCCTCAATGCCGGCGGCCTCGGCCGCCAGTTCCGCCGATTCCAGCACCGCCTCGATGGCCTGGTTCTGCAGGTGCGTCAACGCCAGCATGACGGTATCCTCGTCGGCCCGCATGCAGGCTTCCGCCACCAGGGCGACGCGGGCCTGTTCTTCCGCCTCCCACCAATCGGTGTTCCATTCCGGGTTGGCGGCGGCATCCGCCGCCCCCTCCCAATCCGTGATCAGGGCGATGCGGGCCTCGGGGAAGCCGAGAGCGAGCAAATAATCTTCGGCCAAAAGTTCTTCCCGGCCATCCAATTCCAGGCCCAGACCGCCAAACCAGGGCACACCGCCCAGCATCCGGACAAATTGAGAGACGGCCATCAAACCGGGAAAATCGGCCAGTTCCGCCTCGTCAAGGAATTCAAATTCGTTCCCGGCCATGGTTGCCAGGCCTTAATGATTGCCGCGGTCTTGCCGCCATAGACCCAGTTTTTCCTGGATCGGGCGGTCCGAGAAACTAAACAGCACCGCGTCATTTTCCACTTCATGATGATGCCGGCACCAGCTTGGGATGACAAATATGTCCCGCGGTCCCCATGACAGTTCCTGATCGCCGGCAAATGTTTTGCCCGTGCCTTCCACCACGCTATAGACGGTACCATCGGTGGCGCGATAGGGCGCGGTGGACATGCTGGCCGGTATCAATTGCATGAAGGTCCCCATGGTCGGCATGGCATAGTCGCCCGTGGCCGGATTGACATAGCGCATTTTTAAGCCGTGGCAGGGATCCCATTCCTCGGCCTTGCGCATCTGTTCCAAGGCTTCCCGGGTGCGCTCATAGGGATAGTTGAAAACCGGCGAGGCCGGCGAAATGCTTTCATAGCCCATGGGCAACAGGCCCATGCCATAGCGGGCCTGGGAATCGCCGGGCGGCCGCGACAGAGGCTGGCTGTCCTGGTCCAGATCCTCGGCAAAGCTGGTGTCGAAAAAATTGACGATAGGAATATCCAGGCCGTCCAGCCAGACCATGGGTTCCTCGGTTTCGTTGCCGTGATCATGCCAGGCCCAGGACGGCGTAATGACGAAATCACCTGGCTGCATAATGGTTTTCTCGCCTTCCACTGCCGTATAGGCGCCCTGGCCCTCGACAATGAAGCGCAAGGCGGACTGACTATGGCGATGGGCGGGGGCGACTTCGCCTGGCAGGATCAATTGCAGGCCCGCGTACAGGGTATTGGTAATCTTGGATTGGCCCTGAAGATTTGGGTTTTCCAGGATCAGGACCCGGCGCACCGCTTCCTTGGCCGTGATCAGTCCGCCGGATTCCAGGATAAAGGCGCGAATATCTTCATAGTGCCAGACCGCCGCCGCCGCCTGGGTTTTCGGCTGTGGTGTTACCAGATCAGCGAACACCTCCCACAAAGGGGTTAGATGGGCCGGGGCAATTCGGTCGTAATAGGATTGCCGGCGCTCCTTTGTCTGATCCTGACCGCTCATGCTGCCTCTACTATCGTTCCTGGGCCCCTGTTCATTTTTGGGCCGCCAATTCGTGGACGGTATAGAAAGGATCGGCGTGCAAATCCTCCGGACGGCCGTCCAGGCGCTCTGCCAGGGCGCGGACCGCATCGACCATTGGCGGCGGGCCGGCGGTATAGATCTTGCAGCCATCCATGCTCGTGAAGTCCTCCCCGATGGCGTCGGCCAGCATACCCGTGCGCCGCGTGGTGGGGCCTGTCTCTTCCGACAGGACAGGAATGAAACTGAAATTTGCGTGCCTGGCCGCCAATCCTTCGAAATGATCTACCAGGTACAAGTCCCGTTCTGCCCGGACGCCGAAGTATAGCGTAATCGGCTGCGCCATGCCCTTTGCCAGAGCGGTTTCGACGATCGATTTTATGGGCGCCAGACCGGAACCGCCGGCCACCGCCAGGATCGGACCGGTGTGCAATTCGCGCAGAAAGGCCAGGCCCATGGGCCCGGACAGGGCGACGGTAGCGCCGACCTGGACATTGTTTTGCGCGAACTGACTGACCTGGCCGTCCTCTATGGCGCGGATATGAAATTCCAGGATGCCGCCATAAGGCTCGCTGGCCATGGAAAAATCCCTGGGCGGCTGTTTGGGGAGTCTCAGGGAGGCATATTGCCCGGCTGAAAATGCCAGTGTGCCGCCGTCAGGCACCTGCAATCGCAGGATGACAATATCGTGGGTTGCCCGCTCGACCGCAACCACCGTGCAATCCAGCATCTGCGTGGCGTGTTGAACCGTCTCCTCAAGATCCAACCAGGCCACATCGCAATCGGCCACCGGTACGGAACTACAGGCCAGAATCTGCCCCTGGGCGCGTTCGTCATCGGTCAGGGCATATTCGGAATAATCCGACATCTCCACCTCGCCGGCCAGCAAACGGGATTTGCAGGCCCCGCAATTGCCTGATTGACAGCCGAACGGATAGTCGATGCCGGCCGACAGGGCGGCTTCCAGGATCGTTTCATCGTCACCCACTTCAACGGTTTTGTCCGTGCCGCGTATCTTTACCTGGTAGCCCACTGTCTTTCCGTCCCCCATAGATCACTCTACAAAAATCAATCAAAAGCGCCTGTGTTCTATATAGTCCGAATGTGCACCGGTGCACAAATTCGCTTTCTCCTGTCGTCGAAGTGTCCTAGCCTCGCCACCCCATGAGCAATGCAAAATCCAGCCCCAATCCGGCCGATGGCGCCTATGACTATGATCTGCTGCCGGCGTTGATTGGTTATAATTTGCGCCGGGCGCAGACTGCAGTGTTCCAGGATTTTTCCCACAGCCTGAAGGATTGCAATATTACGCCGGGACAGTTTGGCGTGCTAATCCTGATCCAGGCGAATTCGGGATTGAACCAGACACGTCTGGGCAATGCGTTGGGTATTGACCGCTCCACGGTGGTGGCGGTGATCGACCGCCTGGAAGAGCGCGGCCTGGTGGAGCGGGCGCCGGCGCCGAGCGACCGGCGCTCCTATGCCCTGCGGCTGTCGGATCAGGGCGGGTCGCTTTTGCGCCGTGCCCGGGCCCTGGTCGAGGAGCATGAAAGACGTATTGCCCACGACTTGAACCCGGTGGAACAAAAGCAGCTGAAAGCCCTGTTATCCCGGCTTAGCCGCTAGTGTCCTGGAATTTGATGATCAGCAGCAGAAAATTTGCTTATGGGAAATAATGCCCGCGTCGAATTCGTTTTCCGTGCATCCGTAGTCCTGCCAACGGCGGCACCTTGAGCCGGCGGGACGCTTTGATGGAAAAGCACGCAACGCAGGTATCGCCCCAACTTGGCTATACCTTGCTGGTCACCACCTGGCTGTGTTGGGGCTTTAGCTATCCGGCGACCGCATTTGTGTTGCAAACCATGGACGTCTGGAGCAGCCGGCTGCTGGTGATGACGGCCGCGGCTGTTGTGCTTCTGGTATTGGGCCGGCTGCAGGGTGCTTCGCTTTCCGTGCCGCGCAGCCATTGGCCTGACTTGATCATTGCGGCGCTTTGCAACATGGCTGTATTCCAGATCTGCATGACTTTCGGCGTGCAGTTAATGAGCCCCGGCCGCACCTCGGTAATTGTCTATACGATGCCCCTATGGGCCAGCATCTTCGCTGTTCTTATCCTCGGCGAACGACTGACCTGGCCCCGGGTCGTGGCCATGGCCCTTGGCCTCGTGGGGCTGGGGGTTCTGGTTGGGCAGGATCTGTCGCATTTGCGGAACGCACCTTTGGGGGCGGGATTGACGCTGCTTTCCGCTGTTTCCTTTGGCCTCGGCACAGTCTGGATGAAGCGGCGTCAATGGCGAAATGACCCAACGATACTCGCGGGCTGGCAACTGCTGATCGCGATCGTGCCAGTCTCCCTGATCTGGGCCTTTAGCGATGCCAGATTATCATTGCCGGCGATTACCATGGACAGTTGGCTGGCTATCGCCTATCTGATTTTTATTGCCAACGCTCTTGCCTATTTTTCCTGGTTCCGGGTGGTTGCCGCGTTTCCGGCTACAGTATCTGGTATCGGCGCCATGGCGGTCCCGGTCGTCGGCGTTCTGGGCAGTGCCTGGCTATTGGACGAGAAAATTGGCTGGCACGAATGGATTGCCCTCGGCCTGATTATTGGTGCCCTTGCGGTCAATCTTGCCTCGTCGCTGCGAAGACGTCCGGCCTGATCCAAAGCGGTGCAATCCAACAAAGCGCGCTATGGGCGCTGGTTGGCTTTGGCCGTCCGTCAATTGGTCGTCTGCGGCGGCGCGCTGTTGCCTGGGCCCAGATTGAGCTGCATCATAACGGAATCCAGCCAGCGCTCGGCTTTCCAGCCGATGCCTTCAAGCAGGCCGACCTGGCGAAAACCCATCTTTTCATGAAATCGGATCGAGGCGTGGTTGCCGCTGTCGCCGATTACAGCGATCATCTGGCGATAGCCGCGGTCCGTGCATTCATCGATGACCCGCTGTAACAGCGGCCGGGCAATACTTTTCCCCTGCTGTTCCGAGCGCAGGTAGATTGTATTCTCCACCGTGAAACGATAGGCCGGGCGCAAGCGATAGGGCCCGGCATGGGCATAACCGGCCAACTGTCCGTCCAACATGGCAACCACGTAAGGGTATCCGCCTTCCAGAGTGTGATTGCGGCGGGCCGTCAACTCCGCCACGTCTGGCGGCGTCAGTTCCCAGGAAGCCAAACCGTGCATAACATGGTGGGCATAAATAAGCTGGATTGCCGTCATGTCCATATCGGCGACGGGGCGAATTTCCAGGCTGCCCGTCAAGCCACCCTGCCCATGCCAGCCGCCTTCATGCGTTTTCCGGCATGGGTGGCCACCGCATCGCCAAAGGCGGAGAACAGAGCCCGGTACAGAGCATGTTCCGAAGTGCGGTATTCGGCATGCCATTGCACCCCGACGGCAAAGGTGGACGAATCGGCCACACGCACCGCCTCAATGGTGCCATCATCGGCTACCGCCTCAATCACCAAGGGCGCGGCCAGACGGTCAATGCCTTGGGCGTGCAGGGTATTGACCATCACCTGCCTGGCTCCGTTGGCCAGGTCCTGCAGAATACCACCCGGCGTCAAGGTGATGCGTTGGCGGGCCCCGAGTTGTACCGAGATGGGCTTTTCCCGCGGCCGGCGGTGATCGAAATGACCGGGCAGTTCATGCATATACTGATGCAGGCTGCCGCCCAAGGCGACGTTCATTTCCTGAATGCCGCGGCAAACGCCGAACAGGGGCACGTTGCGTTCCACACAGGCGCACACCAGTTCCAGCGCGATACCATCGCGGCGGGCATCCAGCAATGATTGATCCCGGGCTTCGCCACCATCGTAGTAACGCGGGTTCACATTCGAGGCGCCCCCGGTCAGGATGACGCCGTCGATATTATCCAGCAAGGTGTCAAGATCCGCGCCGCTACCCAATGCCGGCAGCATCAGGGGCAGGGCATCGCAAACATCCTGCACGGCAACTACAAAACGATCGCCGACCCGGTGGCTGGCATGGTGTTCATCATCATTGAAATTGCTCAGAATGACAACGATACCTCTGGGCGCCTCGGCACCACGGCCCGGCGAATTGCGGTTGGCGGCGCTTGTTTGTTTGTTTTTCATACCCTTTCGCTATCACGGCAGGGCCACATCGGCAAGGCTGCGCCGTTCGGTACATCGCCGCGCGGCTGCCATTCTCTCCCACCGACGGCACGAAAAAACTCGGTGGCCGCACGCCACCGGGTCCAAATTTGGTTGTTAACAGCAGTCCAACGAGCCTGCGTAGAGGTTTAGGCGACTTCCGCTTCCGGCTTGGCGATACTTTTGACGAGGCCTGAAACCGCCGCCCGGATCGAGGGATTCTCGATTGCCCCGAAATTGCGCACCAATTCGATGGTCGATCGATTTTTGCCGCCGTGGCCAAGAGGCTCAGCCTCGGTCGTCTCGCTCAGCCCATCAAAGAAAAAGCTGACCTCGGACTGCAAAAATTTGGAGATTTCATACAACCTGCCCGCACTGACCCGATTGGCACCCGTCTCGTATTTTTGGACCTGTTGGTAGGAGATATTCAGCGCGGTAGCCAGATGTTCCTGGGTTAATCCCAAACCGGTGCGCCGATCACGAATACGGCCACCGACATGGGCATCAACACGTT
Organism: Alphaproteobacteria bacterium; assembly: GCA_021776235.1. Lineage (GTDB taxonomy): Bacteria > Pseudomonadota > Alphaproteobacteria. The sequence continues at coordinate 160,265 of JAJFGG010000161.1, forward strand.
TCGCAAGTATACCCATAATCACCTCGATATTTTCTGGCAGGGCTCGTCATATGCTCACGTACCCCTGCCGATTGAATTCCAGTTTGCTAATCTTATTCTAGCCCCTCTTAACCACATAGGTAATGAATTAACGCTACCTCGCCTCTTTGCCACCGTTCAACATCGATACTCCGTGTTACATTTCTCCCGAATGGGGGGTGATTTTTCAACGTGTAGCTGTTTTTTAAAGATCAGCGGTTGCATTAGGATCATGCCTTATGACATCTGAGAAAGATAGGGCAAAGTGATGGCATTGACACCGCAAGTGGAATTTTTTTTCGAATTTTGAGATTTGGCGAGCCGACTTGGATTTGGAACGTGTTATAAATATCGAAGAAAAAGTGAGCCACGAATTTTGCAGCCAGCTTCGCATATGCCCAATAGATTCAGACCCGGGACGACAGTCGATCGACTGCGTCGATGCGCCGTCGCACTGCTGGTTTCTGCTGTGACGGCGGTCTTGACAGCGGCCTGTAGCAGCGATGAAGAGGTCTATGTGGAACGCCCTGTCGAGACCATCTACAATCAGGCCATGGACAAGTTACTCGCTGGGGACTCCGAACCGGCGGCGAAGGATTTTGACGAGGTGGAGCGTCAACACCCGTATTCGGTCTGGGCCCGTAAATCGCAGTTGATGGCGGCCTATTCGCAATATCTGGTTAATAATTACGATGAAGCGATACTCACCGCCCGGCGATTTTTGCAATTGCATCCGGGCAACCGTGATGCGCCTTATGCCTACTATCTGATCGCAATCAGTTACTACGAACAGATTGCCGATATTGGCCGGGATCAAAAGATTACAGAACTGGCCCTGAATGCCCTGAGCGAGGTTGTTGGCCGTTATCCCAGCAGCGAATATGCCCGCGATGCCCGGCTGAAGATCGATTTGGCCAGTGACCACCTGGCTGGTAAGGAAATGGAAATCGGGCGCTATTACCTGCAGCGGGGCCATTATGGCGCCGCGATCAACCGCTTTCGACACGTTATCAAGTTTTATCAGACCACCTCGCATGTACCCGAAGCCCTGCACCGCCTGACAGAAGCCTATTTATCCTTGGGCATCCAGGACGAAGCGAAGAATTCGGCTGCCATGCTGGGCTATAACTACCCGGGCAGCGAATGGTACCTGGATAGTTATGCATTGTTGACCGGCGAAGATCAGCGGATCGGCCAAGAGGATCAAAGCTGGTATAGCGAAATGTGGGACTCCGTGTTTTAGAGCGTTTGCATGTTGAGCGCGCTATCCATTTCCAACATTGTCCTGATTGATCATCTTGATCTGGATCTGCGAAGCGGGCTGTGTGTCCTGACCGGTGAAACAGGAGCCGGGAAGTCAATCCTGTTGGACGCCCTGGGTTTGGCTCTGGGCGGCCGGGGTGGCACGGATCTGGTACGTAAAGGGGCCAAGCGGGGGACGGTGGTGGCCACTTTTGACCCGCCGCCTGGCCATCCGGCATGGGATATCCTTCGGGACCAGGATTTGACAAGTGATGACGGGATAATATTGCGCCGTCAGGTTGGCGCCGACGGTCGCGGCCGGGCTTTCGTCAATGACCAACCCGTCTCAACCAACGCGTTGCGTCAATTGGGCGAAACCCTGGTCGAGGTGCATGGTCAGCGTGATGAACGCGGTCTACTTAATCCCGCAAGCCATCGTGCACTATTGGATACCTATGGCGGCCTGGGTGGGCAGGTAAAAAACTGCGTTGAAGCCTATAGCGTCATGCGCCGGACGGCACAGGCATTTGCGGATGCCAAAGAGACACTGCGGGTGGCAAGGGAGGAAGAGGACTATTTGCGTCACGTCTGTGCCGAATTACAGGCGTTGGACCCCAAACCCGGCGACGCGGAGGCGCTTGACCGGACCCGCACCCAATTGCGCCAGGGCGAAAAGATCGCCGACGCCCTGCGCGATGCCAAGGCGGCCTTGTATGGTGATGATGGCGGCGGTGGGGGAAACGGCGTGGAACAGAGGTTGCGCGTCGCGCAACGGGCCTTGCAACGGGTTGCGGAAAGTGCGGGCGGTGCCCTGGACGGGGCCATCGAGGGGTTGGAGCGCGCGGCCGCGGAAGCCATGGAGGGCATCGAAGCGGTGGCCGAGGGGGCCCGGTCCCTGGATTTGGATCCGGCCCGCCTGGAAGCGGTGGAAGAACGCCTGTTCGCCCTGCGCGAGGCCGCCCGCAAGCATCGGGTCAGCGTAGACGACCTGGCCGCGTTGCATGATGATTTCGCCCGTCGTCTGGATAGCATTGAGCACAGCGATCAACGTTTGACGGCTCTTGAGACCGAGGCCGGAGCAGCCAAAACCGCCTATCAGGAAGCGGCCGGGCGTTTGAGCAAGAAGCGTGCCGTGGCCGCGCGAAGACTGGACCGGGTGATAGCCGCTGAACTGCCGCCCCTCGCCTTGGACAAGGCGATCTTTCAAACTGTGCTTAGCCGTTGTGATGAAGACAGCTGGAGTGGCGAGGGATGGGATCGGGTCACCTTTCTCATTGCGACCAATCCGGGCAGCGCACCGGGACCTTTGAACAAGGTCGCCTCGGGCGGTGAATTGTCGCGGGTGATGTTGGCCCTGAAAGTGGCCCTGTCACAAAACCGGGAACCGGCCTCGTTGATCTTTGACGAGGTCGACAGCGGTGTCGGCGGCGCGGTGGCGGACATGGTGGGTGAGCGGCTGGCGCGCCTGGCCCAAGACACCCAGGTCATCGTGGTGACCCATTCGCCGCAAGTCGCAGCCCGGGCCGGTCATCATTGGCTCATTGTCAAACAGGCCCAGAGCGGCACAAGCCGCACCACCGTGAAAATCCTCGACGCCGGGCACAGGCGCGAGGAAATCGCCCGTATGCTGGCCGGGGCCAAGATCACGGACGAGGCCCGCGCTGCCGCCGACAGCCTGTTGCAGGCTGCCGGGTCATGACCGACACCTCGACAATTGCGGCTTCCGAGTTGAGCGAGGATCAGGCCAAAGCCGAACTGGCCCGCCTGGGCTTTGAGATAGGATTCCATAACAAGGCTTATTTTCAGAACGACAAGCCGGAAATTTCGGATGCGGACTATGACCAGTTGCGCCGGCGCAACACCGAGATCGAAGCGCGCTTTCCGGCATTGAAACGGGCCGATAGCCCCTCCGAACGGGTTGGCGCCCCTGTGGCCGATGGGTTTGCCAAAATAAGGCACAGCCGGCCCATGTTGTCCCTGGGGAATGCCTTTGACGATGCCGATGTGGTGGATTTTCTGGCCGGCATCAGGCGCTTTTTAAGGTTACCCGACGATGCGCCCGTCGCAATCGTGGCAGAGCCTAAAATCGATGGTTTGTCCGCCACCTTGCGCTATGAAAACGGTGTCTTTGTTGAAGGCGCGACACGAGGCGATGGCGAAGTCGGCGAGGATATCACAACCAACTTGCGGACCATCGCGGATATTCCGCAAAGCATTGAAAACTCCCCCGATATCCTGGAGATACGCGGCGAAGTCTTCATGTCTCATGCTGCTTTCGCTGAATTGAACCGTCAGCAACTGACGGCTGAGAGGGCGGAATACGCCAATCCGCGCAATGCCGCCGCCGGTTCCCTGCGGCAATTGGATGCGGCGATCACGGCCAGCCGGCAGTTGAGTTTTCGGGCTTATGCCTGGGGCGAGGTTAGCGCCCTGCCCAGCACAACCCATGCCGGAGTGCTGGCGGCCATGAAAGGTTGGGGCTTTCAGGTGCAGGCGCATGAAATCTGCCTGGATGCGGCACAGATGACCGCCTATCACGCAGCGATGGAGGCAGGGCGCGGTGATATGCCGTACGACATCGACGGTATTGTCTATAAAGTTGACCGTCTGGATTGGCAGGATCGTTTGGGCGCTGCGTCTCGGTCACCGCGCTGGGCCATTGCCCATAAATTCGCGGCCGAACAGGCCCAGACATTGGTGAACGGGATCGATATCCAAGTTGGCCGTACCGGCAAGCTGACCCCGGTGGCGCGGCTGCAACCGGTTACCGTGGGCGGTGTCGTGGTTTCCAATGCGACCCTGCATAACGAAGACTACATCAAGGAAAAGGATATCCGCGAGGGCGCGACGGTCCTGGTGCAGCGGGCCGGCGATGTCATTCCGCAAGTTTTGGAAGTCGTGATGCCCGGCCCCAAACCATTCAGGTTTCCAACCGCTTGCCCCGCCTGCGGCGCAAATGCCGTGCGCGAGGAAGGCGAAGTGGACTGGCGTTGTGGCGGCGGCCTGACCTGCGAGGCACAGGCGGTAGAGCGCTTGCGCCATTTCGTCTCTCGCAATGCCTTCGATATTGAAGGTCTGGGCGAAAAACAGATCAGAGCGTTCTTCGAGGCTGGGGTTGTAGGGGCGCCGGCCGATGTTTTCACTTTGCGGGCCCAGGACGGAACCGAGGGGCGTAAACCGTTGCGGGAGTGGGAGGGCTGGGGTGAGACCTCAGCTGAAAATTTGTTCGCCGCGATCGAAGAGCGGCGCGATATTGCCTTGGATCGCCTGATTTTTGCCTTGGGCATCCGCCACATCGGCCAAGGCAACGCCAAGCTTTTGGCGCGCCGTTACGAGAGCAAGGAAAAATTCGAAGACGCCGTGTTCGCCGACGATTTGCAGGAGTTGCTGGATATCGATGGTATCGGTGAGAAAGTGGCCAGGGCTCTGCTGGCATTCTTTGCCGACGACCATAACAAATCCGTTTGGACGGCGCTGGTGGAGGAGCTTCGCGTGCAAGACATGGCGCGGGCCGATACCACGTCGCCCCTGGTGGGCAAGACCCTGGTTTTTACCGGCACACTGGAGAAAACCTCGCGGGCCGAGGCCAAAGTACGGGCCGAGGCCCTGGGCGCCAAGGTATCCGGTTCCGTTTCGCAAAAGACGGACATGGTGATTGCCGGCGCGGCGGCCGGATCAAAATTGAAGAAAGCCGAGTCACTGGGTGTTAAAGTAATCGACGAAGCGGAATGGCTGGCGTTGATCGGAGCGCCCGCGAGCAATATGGGAGAGGAACCATCGTGAGTGGGGAACTGGTTACATACGAATCCAAGGACGACATTGCTATCATCACCCTAAATCGACCGGAGAAACTGAACGCCTTGTCGGTCGATCTGGGCGAGGAGTTACGGGCGGCCTGGCAGCGATTTCAGGCCGGCGAAGATCGGGTCGCGATTCTGGCGTCCGCCACGCCGCGAGCCTTTACGGTTGGGGCGGACCTGACCCATCCGCCGGAAATTTGGCGCTTTACGCCCAGTGTCGGCGTCGAGGTGGATAAACCGATCATCGCCGCTGTGGATGGCTATTGCGTCGGTGGCGGCGTGGTGTTGGTGAATTTTTGTGATCTTTGCGTGGTGGCTGACACTGCTGTTTTCAGTTATCCGGAAGCCAAGGTCGGGGTAACAGGTGGCCTCATTTCCTCGCTCGCCGCCCGCATCCCCCATAAGGTGGCAATGGAATTCGTCCTGTATGTGGATGATATGTCGGCCCAGCGTGCCTATGAGGTCGGCATGGTCAACAAGGTCGTACCGGCGGATCAGTTGATGGATGCGGCAATGGAATATGCCGTCAAGCTGAAGGCGCACGCGCCCATGGTGCTGAGCACCTTGAAGCGGTTCGTGGGTGAGGTCATCGCCAAGGGACCGTCAGAGCGGGCTGGCATAGCGCGGCGTGACACAGAAGCGATCCTGGATAGTGATGATAAGCTGGAAGGCATTGCATCATTCAAAGAGAAGCGGCCACCGAAATTTACGGGCCGGTAGACTTCCATGGCGCCACGAAACCACGCTTGTATCGTGGGCATAGCCGATACCTCGTTGGAGAATGGTCGGTTGCCCGGTGGTGCCACGGTCATACAAATACAGGCCCGCGCGGCGCGTGACGCCCTGGCCCTCGGGGATGAAGCGCCCTATGCCATCGCCATTGTCGAATTGGCCGAAGGGCCCAGGATGATGAGCAACATTGTTACCGACGATCTCAGCCGTATCGCTGTGGATGGGGCGGTAAGGGTCGCCTTTGATGCGGTAACCGAAGATATCACATTGCCGAAATTCAGAATGGTGGAGGTATCATGACCACGGCTGTTACACCTAATGCAACGCACCATGACGGTCTGGGACCAATGGACTCGCGCTTCGTTGAAACCCACGCAATGCCCTGGGAGAAAACCCGATACCCCGGCGTCGAGGCAAAAACCTTGTTGGTGGACCGGCGCACAGGTCTGCTGACTGTTTTATTGAAAATGGCGCCGGGCGCTGTACTACCAGATCATGAGCATGTGCAGATCGAACAGACCTTCGTCATTGAAGGCGCGCTGGTCTGCGGCGAAGGAACCTGCAGTGCCGGCAACTTCGTCTGGCGCCCCGCCGGCAGCCGCCATCAGGCGGGGACGCCGAACGGCGGCCTGATGCTGGCGGTCTTTCAATTGCCAAACAAGTTTTTCGAAGCGGACGGCCGCGCAACAGACATGCTGGCGCAGGATTGGTCCGAATTCTGGGGCGGGGCAACGGCCAACGCGCTTTAAGCGCTGCCAAAGGGCTAACCCAGGCTAGCTCAAATCTTGGGTGGAAGGTGCGGATTTTTCGATTTCGTAGATGTAATTCATGCCCATACGCATCTCGGACATGATGAAATCGGCCTTGGCGATTGGCCCGCCGCGGTCTCCTCCGAATTTCTCGTCCCAGCCATCCATTTTGACCATTAGGCCGCATAGGACACCGCCAATAGTGACGTAGTGAGCCTCAATCATTTCCTTCATGGCCTGGAATGACTCGGCGTTGATGTTGTCCCACAGGGTTTTCGAGTTGCGGTCAAAGCTTTCAAACCGGCCGGTGATGGATGCGGTGATGTCGTTGAAACGGTTCTGCAAATTTTCGCAGGTTTCTTCGAAACGCGGCATCTGGCGAACCTGATAATTTGCGTTGATCGCGTCCAGTTCATCAAGGAAGGCCGTGACCCGGGGAATGATCTCGTCCAAGGCACCTTTGTAGTAGGCCAGGGAGAGGAAAACATCGCCATATTCTTCCAAAAACATTGGCACATCGCTCAGACCGATGCCCAGCTTATCGGCGATCATCCGGAGATTCTTGATTGCATCACCCTTGTCGGGGCGTTTGAACATCGCCAGCAACTGATCCATATCCCCGACGTCAGCACCGGAGCCGCCATAAATCTGCTGGATAAGCGGCCGCGTAAACTCGGTCATATAGGCGGTCAAATCCTTGGCCTTGCGTTCCGAAAGTTGCAATCCGTCCTGATTCTTAATGGGAATGCCCAGGCGGCGTAGCTCAATGCGCAGGCTATAGACATCATAGCTGTGCAATTGTTCCATATGCTCCAAAATGGCCAGATCGGCGTTGAATTCATCGGACTCTTCGAAGACGTTTGACAACCCCTCCACCTCGAGGCGGCCGCTGCCGGCGTTGCCGGAATTGAACATTTCGACCATGCTTTTCATGCGGCTGTCTTTGAGCAGTTTCGCCCGCGACAGGGACGGCAAATTCAGAGGCAACAGGCCGAGCGGAAGGGTGTGGAGAGAATCCCGATCGCCTTCATCCAAAGCCTGATCGATGGCCTGGGATTGCGCGGCTGACAGGAGCGCTTTCTCAGGCGCTCCCGCGGCTGCTTCCGATTCAGACATTTCTCTCTCATTCAAAAAAATTATGACGCCATAGTCATAATCTGAATTGGTGAATTTGTCGTTAATGGCCGGATCGTGAATGGCGTTGCCGACTATTGCGCCTTGGCGTTTGCGGTGCGATACAGCAGCTTCAGGTGCGTACGTTTCATGCAAATTCGATTCAGAGCAAAGCAGGCAGAAAATGACCGAAAATACCCAAATATTGTTCAAATCCCGCCCCACGGGCTGGGTCGATGCCTCGCATTTTGAGCTGGTGAAGGGACCCGTGCCTGAACCGGGCCCGGGCGAAGTACAGGTGCGCAACGTCTTCATGTCACTGGATCCCTACATGCGGGGCCGCATGCGTGACCAGAAATCCTATACCCCCGGCTTTGAACTGGGGCAGGTATTGCAGGCCGGCGCGGTTGGCGAAGTGATAGCGTCCAATGATCCGTCCCTGGCTGTTGGCGATCTGGTGGAGGGCCGCCTGGGTTGGGAAACCTATTCCGTGGCCAAAGCGGGCCAAGTCAATAAAGTTGACGGCAAGGCGGCGTCTCTGTCCCACTATCTTGGCGTCCTGGGCATGCCCAGCATGACGGCCTGGGTCGGCCTGCGCAATATAGGTCAGCCAAAGGCAGGCGAGACGGTATACGTCTCCGCTGCATCCGGTGCGGTTGGGCAGGTTGCCGGGCAAATTGCTAAATTGCAGGGTTGCCGGGTGGCGGGTAGCGCCGGTTCGGACGATAAAGTGGCCTATATCAGCGATGAACTGGGTTTCGATACCGCCTTCAACTACAAGACGGTGTCTTCCCTGGACAATGGTTTGGCCGAGGCCTGTCCAGATGGCATCGATGTCTATTTCGAGAATGTCGGCGGCACGATGTTGGACGCGGTCCTACTGAAGGTTAATCCCTATGCCCGCATCGTCGCCTGCGGCATGATCAGCCAGTACAACCTGGAACGGCCCGAGGGCGTGAAGAACCTTAGCACAATTGTCGGCAACAAGGTTCGCATGCAGGGCTTTATTGTCTCGGACCACATGGATTTGAAGGCGGAGTTCATGGCCGAGATGTCCGGCTGGCTGGCCGCTGGCAAGATCAAATATCGCGAAGACGTCACGCAGGGCATCGAGAATGCGCCGGCAGCCTTTATCGGCATGTTGAAGGGCGAGAATTTCGGCAAGCAGATCGTCCAGATCGGTGAGGTCCCGGCATGACGGCAGGAAATCGCCAGATCATCTCTCCTGCAAACGCCGCGGCCGAATAGCGCTCGTTGATATTAGTTCAGCCTCGTCGGAGTTCCCGATGCAGAATGAAAAGCCCGGCGCCCACCACCAGGGCTGTGCCGGCCAGTTTCCATTGGTCAGGCACATCACCCCAGACCCCATAGCCGATAACGCCGGCCCAAACGAGGGAGAGATACTTGAACGGCGCCACGGTGCCTCCAGGTGCCAGCAATAGGGCCTGGATCGTCAGCAGGTGGGAAAGGGCAACCAGAATCCCGGCGGCGGCCAGAAGGCCCCAATCGAACAGGCCGGGCCAATGACCGCCCAGGACGGGCAGGCTGACAGCGCTGGCCACAATCGCCACCAGCATCGAATAGAACAGGATTGACAGGGAGTTTTCGGTGCCGCGGAGACGCCGGGTCGCCACATCACGGAAGGTAGACAACAGGGCGGTCACCAGAGGGAAAATATAAAAGAACGGCACGCCGTCGGCGCCGGGCCGCACAATTAACAGAACGCCGGCAAAGCCGACAATGACCGCGGTCCAGCGCCGCCAACCAACTCGTTCGCCCAGCAGAGGTTGGGAAAGGGCCGTCAACATGATCGGGCTCAGGAAGATAATCGCCAAGGCGGTGGCCAGGGGCAGATAAAGAAATGACAGGATGACGAAAGTCGAGGTGGCTGTGCCCAGGCCGGCACGGATCAGTGTGCCCTTCAAATTGCGAGACGCCAGTATTCGCCATCCTCCGGCCCGCACCACCAATACAGCGATAGGCACGAAGGTGAAAATACCACGGTAGAACAGGATTTCGCCGGCATGGTAGTCAGCCGTCAGCCATTTGGTAATAGCGTCCTGGGTGGTCAACAGCAGGGTGCCGATGATCATGCACCAGGCGCCCTTGGCGCCATCCGATAGATTCTTGAACATGGACTGGTGCGGCCCCGGGATCAATGCGGTGTCATAGGGACGGGGCCCCTGGCGCCATCATTGCCTTTGCAACAGGAACTCTCGCCCTACCTTGACGCCCGCTTTGCCGTCATAGGCGACGATATCGGCCGTTGCATAGGTTTCGCGCCAGTCGTCAGGCAGATACGAGCCGGTGCCGACGACGTCGATCGGGGCTTTGACACTGCCCATGACCTGGCATTTGAAAAAATTGAAGCCCGAGGAGGCAACGATCCGGGCATTGGGAAAGCCGGCCTGGTCCAGGGCATCGCGCATATGAAAGATCGCCGCGGCGGAGACGCCGGTTCCGACCAGCCAGCGTAGTTCCTCTGTATTACGGTATTGCCGTACTGCGCGGGGCACATGGCGTTCCAACACGGCATAAGAGGCCTGGGTGTCCAGTCCCTCGACAAAACGGCCGCCGTGAGTATCCAGACGTACGGCTATGGCACCTTGTTCCGCCAATTCCGGGAACCGGCGGCAAACCGCCAGGGCATCCGTAACCTCCTGTCCGAAATAATCCACCAACACGGTCAGTGGTTCACCGGGAAAGGTCTCGACATACAATTCCGCCGCGCGCAGGGTGCTGCCGGCATAGCCGATCAAGGCATGGGGCATGGTGCCCAGGCCCTTTTCATTGCCAAAAAAATGCGCCGTGGCGTCCGTGGCATTGCCGATGAAGCCCACCGCGTCGCGTTCCTGCCGGGCCGCTTCGCTGCCGACGGAGGCCGCATAGGCCATCATCTCGGCCATTTCATGACCGGCGCAATGACGGGCATCCATCGCCAGAAATTGTGAATCGGGCAGGGCGGCGCACATCAGATAGGCGTTGTAGGCCGCTACGCAGCAGGCTCCGAGTTTCTGTAAATACAGGGTTTCCAGGTCCACCAGCTGTGATAGCGGACCGCTTAGATACAACAGTGGCTCGCCGGCGCCAACCCAATCACCTTCCTCGAAGCAAGTCTCGATGTCGAATGTAACGCCGCGTTCCGCGGCAATCCGCTGCAGCCAATCGATCATCAACCTGGGGGCAAAACTGACCGGACGGCGCATGAAAACTGCATAGGTGACCTGCGCGTCGCCATTACGCTGCACGATGGTGCGGGTCTTTTTGAAGTATTGATCGGTCCAGCGATCGACGTCGCCTTCCAGATCATCATCTCCATTTGGATTTCGGCTCGTCATGCCCAGTCTCCTGGCGACATCCGGCTTGGTTCGTGCTGTCCCGCGCTACCCTGGCATCTATTGCGCGGCTTCTATCGCTTGCGCCAATTGCCGCGCCGGACGTTGCTGCTTCAGCATTTCGGCGATCAGGAATGACAATTCCAGGCTCTGGGAGGCATTCAGGCGCGGATCGCAATGGGTATGATAGCGCGATGCCAATTGCTCTTCATCGATCAATTGCGCCCCGCCCAGACATTCCGTCACATCCCTTCCGGTCATCTCCACATGCACGCCGCCGGCATGTGTGCCTTCGCCCTGATGCACGGCGAAGAAGCCGCGCACCTCGGCCAGGATGCGGTCGAAGGGCCGGGTCTTGTAACCGGTGGACGACTTGATGGTGTTGCCGTGCATGGGATCGCAGGACCAGACAACCTTGCGTCCCTCGCCCTCGACCGCGCGGATCAGAGGCGGCAGCTTTTCCAGGACCTGATCATCGCCCATGCGGCAGATAATGGTCAGGCGCCCGGCCTCGTTCGCCGGGTTCAAGGTGTCGATCAGCCGGATCAGGTCATCGCGCTCCATCGTCGGGCCGGCTTTCAGCCCCAGGGGATTGTTGATTCCCCGGCAGTATTCAATATGGGCGCCGTCCGCCTGGCGGGTGCGGTCGCCGATCCAGACCATGTGGGCCGAGGTGTCATACCAGCCGCCGATGCGGGTGATGGTATCCTCGCGCGTCATTGCTTCTTCGTAATTCAGCAACAACGCTTCATGCGAGGTATAGAAATCCGTTTGGCGCATTTCCGGCACGCTGTCGCCGTTGATGCCGCAGGCCTCCATGAATTCCAGGGCTTCCGTTATACGGCCGCACAATTCCCGGTACCGGGCCGCCGCCTCGGTGCCGTCGACAAAACCAAGATTCCAGCGGTGAATCTTGTACAGATCGGCATAGCCGCCCTGCGCGAAAGCGCGCAGCAAATTCAGCGTTGCCGCCGCCTGGCTATAGGCGGTCAACAGACGGTTCGGATCGGGTTGGCGCAGGGCCTCTTCAAACTCGATACCGTTCACAATGTCGCCCCGATAAATAGGCAATTCGACGCCATCGATTACTTCCGTTGGGCTGGAACGCGGCTTGGCGAACTGTCCGGCCATGCGTCCTACCTTGACCACCGGCACGGCGCCGCCAAAGGTCAACACGACGGCCATCTGCATCAGGACGCGGAAGGTGTCGCGGATATTGTCGGGATGGAATTCGGCAAAGCTTTCGGCGCAGTCGCCGCCCTGCAGCAAAAAGCCATCGCCTTCCGAAACCTGGGCCAGACGGCGGCGCAGGGCGTTCACTTCGCCGGCAAAGACCAGGGGCGGAAAGCTGCGCAACTTGTCCAGCACGCCGTTCAATGCAGCGGCATCCGGGTAGTCCGGCATTTGCAGGGCCGTGCGTTGCCGCCAGCCATCAGGAGTCCATTGCTGTGCCATGTCTTCATTCCCAACCAGAAAGAAGCGCCCTATATAGGCCAAGCGTTTGAGTTTTCCAAGCTTTCAGACTTGCCGGCCTGCGCCTCGGTCAGTCTTTGGGCGGGGTCCATTTTGTCCGCATGGTGACCAGTTCTTCCGCCGCTGAAGGATGGATGCCGACCGTGGCGTCGAATTGCGCCTTGGTGGCGTTGCATTTCAGGGCAATGCCGATCCCCTGCACCATCTCGGCCGCATCCGGTCCGACCACATGGCATCCCACGACCCGGTCGGTCTTGCTGTCGACGATCAGTTTCATGAGCGTCTTTTCGTCGTTGCCGGTCAAGGTATGCTTCATGGGCGTGAAGGTGGATTTGTAGATATCGACGGCGCCGATTTCGGCCCGCGCCTGTTCCTCGGTCAACCCCACATTGCCGACGCTGGGCTGGCTGAAAACGGCCGCCGGAACATCGCGGTGATTGGGCTGGCGGGGCAGGTTGCCAAAGACCGTATCGGCAAAGGCATGGCCCTCCATCAACGCCACCGGGGTCAGGGCGATCCGGTCGGTCAGATCGCCAACCGCATGAATGTTCGGGATATTGGTTTGCGACCATTCATCCACTTTCACAGCGCCACCCTTGCCCAGTTCCACGCCGACCGCCTCCAGGCCCATATCGCCGCTGTTGGGGTGGCGGCCAGTGGCGTACATCACCAGGCCGGTGTCCAGGCTGTCGCCGTTGGTCAGGCTCAGGCGATAGCCATTTTCCGTCGCTGCAATGGCGGTAACGTTGGTTTCGGTGCGTAGGTCGATGCCCTTCTTGCGGATTTCACCGGCCAGATGATGGCGCACGTCCCAATCAAAGCCGCGCAGGATCTGTTCGCTGCGGTACAGCTGGGTGACCGAGCGGCCCATGCCATTGAAAATGCCGGCGAACTCCACGGCGATATAACCGCCGCCGACGATGGTTATATGCTCCGGCAGGCTTTCCAGGTGAAACGCCTCGTTGGAGCTGATGGCATGTTCGATGCCGGGAACGTCCGGCATCGTCGGGGTGCCGCCGGTGGCCAGCAGAATATGTTCGGCGGTGACCGTTTCGCCGGCGACCTCGATCGTATGGGCATCGGACAGACGGGCCCGGTGGTCATAGCGGCGCACGCCCGCCGAATCCAAAAGGTTGATATAGATGCCGTTCAGGCGGTCGATTTCGCGGTCCTTGTTGGCCACCAGCCTGGACCAATCAAAGCTGGCCTTGCCGACCGTCCAGCCAAACGCTGCTGCATCCTCGAAATCCTCGGAAAAGTGGGAGGCATAGACGAACAGTTTCTTCGGTACACAGCCCCGGATGACGCAGGTGCCGCCATAACGGTATTCCTCAGCCACGGCCACGCGGGCGCCATGGCCGGCGGCAATGCGTGCGGCCCGTACGCCGCCGGAACCGGCGCCAATTACGAACAGGTCAAAATCGTAGGCCATCAATATTCCCCCAAAGGCAGACAGGAGGTCTGCAATATCACGCTTTCCAGTATTCAACTAGGTATCGCCGTTGGCAATTCACGGATAGGCCGCTAAAACATGACGCAATCTTGAATGCCGATGGGCCACAGAAAAGGATAGGTTTCAATATGCGCATGCTTCCGATCTTGTTGTTCACTTTGCTGCCGGGCTTGGCCTGGGCGGCGGAAGGACAGGATGCCGCCGCCCTGTCCGCCGCCAAGTCCCTGCGCTGTGTCTTCCCAAGCGGCGTAGAGACAAACTGGGAGGCCGGCGCCTATCAAACCCGCCCGCAGAAGGGTTTCTCTTTCTCCATCGAGGCCATCAATACCGCGCGCGGCAACGCCAAGGCGGTTGGGCGAAGAGGCGCTTCGCACCTGGAAATGATCGCTCTGTCCAATGTGCGCCATTTCCTGGGCTTCACGGCAAGTGGTGATTTGAACGTCACCTCGGTGCATAGCCAGTTTGCCCGCGACGCGGGAGAATTTCTGGCCAGCCACTCTGTCCATATGGCCAGTCAGCCGCCTCAGACCTTTCAGCATTACGGAAACTGCCGGCCGACTTCGGATAAGGAGTGACCGCCGTCGCCTCGCCTGCGCTGCTGGACAGTATGGGGCCGGGGGGCTATTTTCCGCCCGCCCGGCGATTTGGCCGCGCCGGGCTCGTTGGGCGAAACTGATTTCGCCGGGCATAATTCAGGCTATGGCAGTGGGTGGATAGGACGAGATGCAAAGCGCGAACGAGATCCGCAAGGCGTTCCTGGATTATTTCGCGGCGGCGGGGCACGAGGTCGTCTCGTCGTCACCTCTGGTGCCGCACAACGATCCCACCTTGATGTTTACCAATGCCGGTATGGTGCAATTCAAGAATGTCTTCACCGGAGCCGAGGCGCGGTCATATAAGCGCGCGGCGACATCACAAAAATGCGTCCGGGCAGGCGGCAAGCACAACGATTTGGATAATGTAGGCTATACCGCGCGCCATCACACATTCTTCGAAATGCTGGGCAATTTCTCGTTTGGTGATTACTTCAAGGAGCTGGCGATTGAGCTGGCCTGGAACCTGATCACCAGGGAATTTGGCCTGGACAAGGAGCGCCTCCTTGTCACCATCTATCATGACGATGATCAGGCATTCGATCTGTGGCGCAAGATCGCCGGTCTGCCCGAAGAGCGGATCATCCGCATCGCCACCTCGGACAATTTCTGGGCCATGGGCGACGTTGGACCCTGCGGTCCCTGTTCGGAGATTTTTTTCGATCATGGTCCCGGCATCCCCGGCGGGCCCCCCGGCAGCCCGGATGAAGACGGTGACCGCTTTATCGAGATCTGGAATCTGGTCTTCATGCAGTTCGAGCAGTTGCGCCCGGAAGAGCGGGTCGAACTGCCGAAACCGTCTATCGACACGGGCATGGGATTGGAGCGTCTGACGGCGCTGTTGCAGGGCACGCACGACAACTATGATATCGATCTGTTGCGCATGATCATGGATGCCTCGGCCGAGCTCACCAATATACCCGTCGAGGGCCCGCACAAATCCGGTCACAAAGTGATCGCTGATCACCTGCGGGCGTCTTCATTCCTGATCGCCGACGGGGTCTTGCCCTCCAACGAGGGGCGCGGCTATGTCCTGCGGCGGATCATGCGCCGGGCCATGCGCCACGCCCATATGATGGGTGCCGACGATCCCCTGATGTGGCGGCTGGTACCGACCCTGGTGGGCTCCATGGGGCAGGCCTTTCCGGAGCTGGTGCGGGCCGAGGCCTTGATTACGGAAACCCTGCGCGGCGAGGAAAGCCGCTTTAAACAGACCCTGGATCGTGGTTTGCATCTGCTGATGGGCGAGGTCGAAAAGCTGGGCGACGGTCAGGCGCTGCCCGGCGACGTCGCATTCCGGCTTTACGACACCTATGGCTTTCCCCTGGATCTGACCCAGGATGTGCTGCGCGGCCAGGACCGGGCCGTAGACACCGTGGGCTTTGATGTGGCCATGGCGCGCCAGCGGGCCGAGGCCAGGGCCAGCTGGGCCGGCTCTGGCGATGTTGGCACGGATCGCATTTGGTTTGAACTGCGCGAGGAATGCGGCGCCACGGAATTCCTGGGTTACGACAAGGACCAGGCCGAGGGGGAAGTGCTGGCCCTGGTTGTCGACGGCGCCAGGGTGGAGGCAGCGAAGGCCGGGACCGAAGTCTCGGTTCTGGTCAATCAAACGCCGTTCTATGGGGAATCCGGCGGCCAGCAGGGCGATGCCGGTCAGTTTCTCGGCCCGGATGGGGCGGTCGTCGATATTTTCGATACGCAAAAGCGCGTCGGCGATCTGCATGTGCATGTTGGTACCGTGGCGAACGGCACTTTGAACGTGGGTGACGCATTGGAGATGCAGGTCATGGATGATCGGCGCAGCCGGCTGCGGGCCAACCATTCGGCGACCCATCTGCTGCATGCCGCGTTGCGGCGGCGTTTGGGCGCCCATGTCACCCAAAAGGGGTCTCTGGTGGCGCCTGATCGCCTGCGCTTCGACATCAGCCATCCCAAGGCCGTGGACGATGACGAACTGGCGTTGGTCGAGGCGGATGTGAACCGGCAGATCCGTGTCAATACGGCCGTGCGCACCGGCCAGATGACACCGGATGAAGCCGTGGCGCAGGGCGCATTGGCGTTGTTTGGGGAAAAATACGGCGACGAGGTCCGGGTTGTATCCATGGGATCTGGGGGATCTGGAGGATCCGGCGACGGCGAGGAGGGCCCATATTCCACAGAGCTGTGCGGCGGCACCCATGTGCGCCGGACCGGCGATATTGGCGCCTTTGCGGTTGTCGGGGAAAGCGCGGTCGCGGCCGGCGTGCGCCGGATCGAAGCCCTGACAGGGGCGGCCGCCCTGGAATATTTCCATGCTCAGGATAGCCGCTTGCGGGCCGCTGCGGGGTTGTTGAAAACCACGCCGGTGGATCTCCCCGATCGGATCAGCGCCCTGCTGGAAGAGCGGAAGAAGCTGGAGCGGGATTTGAGCCAGGCGCGCCAGGCATTGGCCATTGGCGGCGGCGATGCCGATGGCGGTGGCGATGATGGTACCAGGGATGTCGCCGGCGTGGCCTTTTGCGGCCGCCGTCTGGACGGCGTGCCGGCCAAGGAGCTGCGCGCCATGGTCGATGCGGCGAAGAAAAAGCTGGGCTCGGGCGTGGTCGCGTTTATCGCCGTCAACGAGGGCAAGGCGGCCTTGACGATTGGCGTTACCAAGGATCTCACCGAGCGTTTCAGCGCCGTTGATCTGGTCCGCGTTGGCGCTATGGCCGTGGGCGGCAAGGGCGGTGGTGGCCGCCCGGACATGGCCCAGGCCGGCGGTCCCGACGGGGCCGCGGCCGATGGCGCGCTGACCGCAATCGAAAAGGCGATCGCGTCGGCGGGGTCAGGCTGAGCCGCCGGGGAGTAGTGCCGCCATGACAATCAAGCAGCGGCTTTATGATTTGTTGGAGGGCGGTAACCGGACCAACTTCAGCCACCGCCTGATAGATATCCTGCTTAGTCTCTTGATTATCTGCAACGTCCTGTCGGTGGCGCTGGAATCGATGCCCCTCATCGAGGCCGCGCATGTCACCGGTTTTGCCATATTCGAGATTTTCTCTTTGGCCGTCTTCACCATCGAATACGTCACCCGCCTTTGGGTCTGTACAGAACACCTGCCACTGAAACGCCTGCGCGCCAGTGAAGCGCGGCGGCGTTACGCGCTTTCGCCCTTCATGATCATCGACCTGCTGGCGATCCTGCCGTCCCTGCTGGTTAGCTTTATCGGTATGGATTTGCGCTTCCTGCGCATCTTTCGCCTGTTGCGCCTTTTGAAACTGGCCCGTTATTCGCCGACCATCATCACTCTGGGGCGGGTGCTCTATAACGAACGCCGGGCTCTGGGCGCCGTCGTCATTATCATGTTCGGTCTGTTAATGCTGTCGGCCTCGATCATGACGATCATCGAGGCTGAAGCGCAGCCGGAGGCTTTCGGCTCAATTCCCGCCTCCATGTGGTGGGCGCTGGCCACCCTGTCCACGGTGGGCTATGGCGACGTGGTGCCTATCACCGCCCTGGGGCGGATCTTTGGCGGCATCGTAACCCTGTTGGGCGTTGCCATGTATGCCCTGCCCATTGCCATCATCGCCTCGGGCTTCACGAATGAAAGCCGGCGGCGGGATTTTGTCATCACCTGGGGCATGGTGGCGCGGGTGCCCTTGTTCGCCAAACTGGATCCGGTCCTGTTGGCCAAGATCGGCGGCCTGCTGCGTGCCAAATCCGTGCCCTCGGGTTACGAAATTGTCCATCGCGGGCAACCAGCGGATAGCATGTACTTCGTCGTCTCGGGGGAAGTGGTCATCGATCTTGACGATCATCGCGTAAGCCTGGAAGAGGGTGACTTCTTTGGCGAACTCGCCTTGTTGCAGGATACCCATCGGCGCGCCCATGCCTTTGCTCTGACAGAATGCCGTTTGATGCAGTTGATGAAATCCGATTTCCACGGCCTGATGGAAGCAGAACCGAAACTGCGCGAGGAAATTGCCGCCGTGGCCGCCGAACGCCTGCGCGAGAGCGAATGGTCTCACGGCGACATCCCTGACGAAGAAATCCGCGACCAGCCGATCCAGGGGGAATAGGTTGGTATTGCGTACCGAGTACTGTGCAGTAAAAAGACCAAGCCCCCACTCTTTCAAGCTCAAGGCCCGCGTACACAGATCCTTTTGTTCATAGGCGGCCGGGTCTATACACGTACCCTGCCATTAAGTGGTTCGACTGTAATGCTTAAATTTTGTTGTGTTACGAAAAGCCCCACACAGCTGCATTTCCATCCGTAAAACGTCCCTAGACTCGCGATAGTGACTAGCGTGAGGGCTATGGTTTGAGCAAATAGCCGCAGTCTGCGCCCATTGACAATTATCCTGCATACTAGTTAGCCTTAATTGCATAAACGAGGCGCGGCTACCGTATTCATTGAACGGATTTGACGATGGCTAATACAGCGCTCCGTCTGTCGCATGATATTTGCAAACAAGGATTGGATATAGCGAAACACACTCGGCTAAAAGGAGGAGGAAATAATGGCGATCGTCCAGGCAACCGTTCCGCAGGCACACCTTGCCACAGCCATGGGGGCGCCGAACCAGCTACTGGTGGAGTACAACTCGAACATTTTGTTACCGGTTCCCGGGCCGAAGCTATTTGTTCGATTGCGTCGGAATTTCTTGCGTGCGGTGATGGATCTGAACGAGTTTCTCGTTTTCGCCGAAGACGCGCGTGAGTTCTTCGCGGCGGGCGGGAGGCTTGATTTTCCCAGGACTATCGATCCTTTTGCCGTTGCTGTGCGGAATAGTGCGTCTCCCTACGAAAAAACCATGGCGTCCTCGGCGCGTGATGCGATGGACAAGGAACGATACGGGACATCCCGTGCGAAGCCTTCGACGGTCGCGACAAGTTTCCGGGAACCTGCCAGGCATATGAAAGAGGCCCTACTGGTCCGGCTCGCCAACGCCAACTACGTGTTTCACGAAATGTTCGAAGCCGGCCTCCTGACGAGTTCACCGACCCTGTTTGACGCCGACTTCGCGAAGGCCAGAAACTTCAGTGCACGCTGTGTGCTGGTTCTGCAAATTCTTGTCGCCAACCGCAAGGCGCATGTCCCCCGGACGGTGACGAATATGATGATCCTACTCGCCGATCAGGCCCTGGCGGAAGCACGGCAGAATTTTCCAGGCTCCTTGCACAAGGGGTTCATAGGTCTCTCTGCGCCGACCAAGAAACTGCTTGTCCAGTGGTTGGTCGCGTTCCACCTGGAAAGCGCCGCTTCAGGAGTCAAGGCATTCGCAGTGGACCTAATGCCCGACTTGGGTTTTGCGCCCAAGTACTTCCCACATGAGTGGGCGATGAACCGTCGCGAGCGCATGAAGCTTGGTTTAGGGACGCCGGAGTTGCGGGGGCCGTTGGCGACCGAGCCGGTTCCGCCCCAGGGCACCTATCGCCGGGAAGACTACGTTGCATCGCGGGATGAGGTCACCCTGGTGACCGCCGAACGACTCGGCAGGACCGTGCAGGAATCGCTGACCGTGGGCACGAGTTCGCTACGCCAGGCGGTCGACTCGCTATACTACTCCGGCGGCGGTACCCTCAATCAGCTTACGGCGGCGGCGTCGAAGTCGCTGCTGGCCGAGGAGCGGCGTAGCCGCGTGCTCTCGATAATTCAGGAGTTCAGCGAGTCGCGCGAAAGCGCCACCATCGAGGCTCGCGCCCGTAGCACTGCCTCGACGGTCGTGCGCGAGGCCGCTGGCATCGATTCGAAGCTGGCGGCAACCCATCACCGGTTCAAGGCCGTCCTGCCCGTCGACGTGTCCGTCGAGATGTACGACGCGGGATTGACCTGGAGCCCGCGCGTGTTCAACCCATTTTTCAGGCTCCATAGGGCGATCCGTAAGACCTATGCCGACGCCAAAGCATCGCATGTCATGCAGTTCTATGTTCCCGAGCCGCTAACGCCAGCCATCAGTTACGAAACCTACTACATCTACACCACGCTCAGTCTGAAGAGCGCGGACGACGTTCACTACGTCACAAAGTCGTTCCACTTTCACCTCGAAGTTACCGATCGTCAGGATTATCCGGATTTCGCCAACTCTTACGCCGAATTTACGCAAGAGGACACATGGCGTAATGATTCCGATAACTGGGATATTGGCTTCGAGATCAATAATTACAGCGGCGGGACCATTCGCGGCGAGGTTTGGGTCGAGATGGAAGACGAAGACCACTGGGAAGGCTCAGTTTACATCTCGATCCCGGTGCTCCGCTACGACCAAGGAACGGTAAACAGACTGGCGGATTTCCAGGTTGAGATGCGCGACTACGAATACCAGCGCCAGGCCTTGGAGGCCCAGGCGCACCAGTACGCGCATATCAAGCAGCGAGAGTTCATCGAGCGCCACGAACGGCTCACCGAGCTGCAGAAAATTGTGTTCGAGGCGCTTATTCGCCGCGTTTGTTCGTCGAGCCTGTCTTCGAATCTTTCGTACTATAAGGAGATCATATCGCGGTGCATTGATTGGCCCCACGCCAAGATTGAGTTCGAGGCCGCACCGCTGGACGCCCTCATATTCCCTGACTTCCCAGCCGACCATTTCGTCAACAGCCCGGCCGTCCGGTTCTTCCTGCCAATTATTCGCAGCGCGGAAACAACGTTGCTCGACACGCTGACGGACACGGGCTCATTTCTACTGCGCAATCACGTCGAGAACACAGTTCGCAGGATAGACGCTGTCCGTGATCGCCTGGCGGCGAACGGTCCGGATCAACTCGACCGGTTTTCAACCGAGATGGTGATTGGCGAGCATATCGAAGCTGTCATGAGTGAACATGACCATGCGAGCTAGGTCATGAAATCGATCGAATACCCGAATGTTGTTTCGGACCTTGTCGTTATTGAGTTTCGTGGAGGCGGGCGGGTTGGTTTCACGGTACGCCCTCTCGGTGCCGGTTATTACCGGCTCGTCATCTGGCCGGAAGGCCTGCCGGATCCGTCCCTGTTCGCACATGCTTTGTTTTGCTTTGAGTCGACCGAGGGCGAACCGCTTCACGCGGTGGTCGATATGCGAGGGTATCGGGCGCGACCGTTCGGCGTGTGGCAATGGGCCCTGCTGCCGACTTCGCCATCATCGTCGCCGCTGGATGATCTGGCGCGGGCGGCGACAGGGTTTGACGTCCAAGCCCGCAACCGGTTCCGGGTGTCCACGGATGAGCCGCGCGGCGAGGTCCGGTGTGTTGCGTGGAGTTGCCATCAGCCATACGAGACAGAAGCGGGCCGGCGCGCGGTCCTGCAGGAAGATGCCGCCGAGATCCTTGAGTGGTACGCGGCAGAAGTCGACGCCTACCAGCCGCACGTTGTCTGGGGTCAGGGCGATACGGGTTACTCGGACGGCACGGACGCGGTCGACTTTTCAAACCAAGTGTATGACCAGGGAGACTGGTATCGCAATATCGAGAACCGGACGTGGTTGCGGCAGGAGTATCGCCGCATGTACCGGCATTTCTGGAGCCTGCCGCAGATGCGCCGCGTGTTGTCGGCGTTTCCGCATCTGTTCATGTGGGACGACCACGAAATCCACGATGGCTGGGGCAGCGAGGGAAGAGATTTCCAACCGGGCAACATCGAGATGTTCCGGATCGCCAAGGAGGTCGCGAACGAGTACATACTGAACGCCGGGCCGCGGGTGCGCCCGGACGGCGCGGAAGCGCACCAGGCCTATTTGATGGGGCCAATGGCGGCTTTCATCTTCGATACCCGGTCGACGCGCAACTACGAAGCGCCAAGGGATCGGCTCATCTCGCGCGAACAGTATGAAGATTTCGTCGGCTTCCTACGATCGCTACGCGAAGCGACCAGCGTACGCCATCTTGTAACATGCACTACGGTGCCGTTCATAAGTCTGCGGACCTGGGTCACCGCGTTGGCGTCTCGCGCACCGAACGCCGTCAATAACACGCTACTTACCGGAATTCGCGACGATGTCCGCGATGCATGGAATTCACCTGGTAACATCAGCACGCTGACGGAAATTCTGGCGGCGCTTCGCTGGTTCATGCGCGAACGGCCCGATGTGAGCGTTAGCAACATCTCCGGCGATATCCATGTTGCTCAGGCCTACGAACTCCACATCCCAGGCGCGCCGCGTCCCGTCTATCAGGTCACGACGTCGGCAATAACGAACCGTCACCACCCGCCTGACCTGGTTGCTTACCTAGCCGAGGTTGGCGATGTTGAAGGCGATACCGAATACGTCGAAGGCATCGGTCACGTACGGCGGATCTGGAGCACGATCACAGACCCCAATGTGCTGTTGATGCAGTTCCGAACCGATGAGGCAAATTATACACTTAAGGTTTGGGACACGGAAAACCCTCGCGAAAAAGAACTCTCGTTAAGCGCATAACGTCCAAAGAAACGCGACGGCCCCAGGCCAAGTGCGGGGTTGGGGCTTGTTGTTTGAATCTTATCGGCCATAGAGCCTGCCCGGTAAACAAAAAAAGTCCGGGCCCGCCAATTATGGCGAGCCCGGCGTCGTTTTCTGTTTCAGGCTTGACTGTTCAAGCCATGGCCTTCTGCAGGTTCTCGTCCAGAGTATCCAGGAACTGGTTGGTGGTCAGCCATTTTTGCTGGGGTCCGATCAGGATCGCCAGATCCTTGGTCATGGCGCCGGATTCCACGGTTTGCACACAGACCTGTTCCAGGGTCTCGGCGAACTGTGTGACCGCCGGCGTATCATCCATACGGCCGCGGTGCTTCAGTCCGCCGGTCCAGGCAAAGATCGAGGCGATGGGAGTGGTTGATGTCTCCTCGCCCTTCTGATGCTGGCGGAAATGCCGTGTGACGGTGCCATGCGCCGCCTCGGCCTCCACCGTCTTGCCATCGGGGGTCATCAGGATCGAGGTCATCAGGCCCAGCGAGCCGAAGCCCTGGGCCACCGTGTCGGACTGCACATCGCCATCATAGTTCTTGCAGGCCCAGATGAACTCGCCTTCCCATTTCAGGGCGCAGGCCACCATGTCATCGATCAGGCGATGCTCGTAGGTCAGGCCCTCCGCCTTGTAGGCATCGGCGAATTCCGCCTCGAACACTTCCTCGAACAGATCCTTGAAGCGGCCGTCATAGGCCTTCAGGATGGTGTTCTTGGTGGACAGATAGACCGGCCATTTGCGCTGCGCGCCATAGCTTAGACAGGCGCGGGCAAAATCCCGGATCGAGTCATCCAGATTGTACATGCCCATGGCGATACCGGCGGAGGGGAAATCAAAGACCTCCCGCTCAATCGTCTCGCCGCCGCCCTCGGGCTCGAACTTCATGGTCAACTTGCCCTTGCCCGGCACCAGGAAATCGGTGGCGCGGTACTGGTCACCATAGGCATGACGCCCAATCACGATGGGATGGGTCCAACCGGGCACCAGGCGGGGGACGTTCTGGCAGATGATCGGTTCGCGAAAAACCGTGCCACCCAGAATGTTTCGGATGGTGCCGTTGGGCGAACGCCACATGGACTTCAGGCCGAATTCCTCGACCCGCTCCTCGTCCGGCGTAATGGTGGCGCATTTGACGCCGACGCCGTATTCCTTGATGGCCTCGGCGCAATCGATGGTAATCTGGTCGTCGGTTTCGTCCCGCTTCTCGATTCCCAGATCGTAATATTTCAGATCTACGTCTAGGTAGGGCAGTATCAATTTTTCCTTGATAAAGGCCCAGATAATGCGCGTCATTTCATCCCCGTCGAGTTCCACGACAGGGGTCTTCACCTTGATCTTGCTCATATACCTAACCTCTTGGGTGGCTTGATCCACCAAATGTTTGTTGTTCCGGCGGACAATATCACCCACGCCGGTCAGGTCAAAGGCCCGTTCACAGTCTTTCCGGATAACCCGGCCCGTGCGATGATGGGGCGGCCGCCAGACAGTCGAAAACCTGGTCCACATCTGTGGCGAGGGTATAGAATTCCGCGATGCCCGGATCGGCGAAACCGTCCGCGACCACGGCCTTCAGCAGCGCCGTCAGGGGCTGCCAATAACCGCCATCATCCAGGATTATCAAGGGTTTGTCGTGCAGCCGCAACTGCCGCCAGGAGATGATCTCGAAGGTCTCATCAAGGGTCCCGATGCCGCCCGGCAGGGCAACAAAGGCGTCGGCAAGTTCAAACATCATCTGTTTGCGGCTGTGCATGCTGTCGACCACATGCAGTTCAGTCAAGCCGTGATGGCCGACTTCCCAATTTTGCAAATGCTTTGGGATCACGCCGATCACCTCGCCCCCCGCCGCCAGGACCGCATCCGCCGTCGCACCCATCAGACCCACATGGCCGCCGCCATAGATCAGCCGCATGCCGCGCCTCGCGATTTCTTGACCCAGCGCGACTGCGGTATCGCGATAACCTTGTTGTTGGCCAAATCGAGAGCCACAATAGACGCAAATAGAGGAGACCTCTGCCATGACCGTTCCTGTTCTTCGTTTCCTGCTGGTCTTTCTGCTAACCCTGACCACGAGCCATGCCGGGCTGGCCGGACCGGCTGATGTGGTCGGAGTGAAAGTGACGAAAAGTGGTCCGGGCGTCTACAATTTTGCGGTCACCGTCCGCCATGCCGATGCGGGCTGGGAGCATTATGCCGATGCCTGGGATGTGCTGGGACCGGACGGCGCGGTGCTGGGTACGCGAAAGCTGGCCCATCCCCACGAACATGAACAGCCCTTTACCCGGTCGTTGTCGGGGGTGGCCATTCCCAAGGGTATCGGCAAAGTACGCCTCAGGGCCCATGACAAGGTGCACGGCTATGGCGGGGCCGAGATCGTGGTTGATTTGCCCCGATGAATCGATTCGCTGGCGGAATGGCGTTTTTGCTCGTCGCGGCCTGGTGCGGGACGGCGGCGGCGGATGCGGTATCGCGCGGCGCCTATCTGATTAGGGCGGCGGGATGTATCGGTTGCCACACGGATGCGAAGGGCGGCGGCCCGGCCCTGGCTGGTGGGCGGGCCCTGAAAACACCCTTTGGTATCTTTTACAGCCCCAACATCACACCGCACCCGAAGATGGGCATCGGCGCCTGGAGTGATGCGAATTTCCTTGCTGCCCTGGGCCATGGCATCCGCCCGGACGGCAGTAACTATTTCCCGGTCTTCCCATACCCCAGTTACACCGCCATGCAGTCCGAAGATGCCTTGGCCATCAAGGCCTATTTGTTTGCCCAGGCACCGGTGGCGCGCCGCAACAAGGCCCATGATGTGCCGCCGCCTTTCTCCTGGCGCTGGACCATACGTGTCTGGAAATGGCTGTTTTTCAAGCCGGGTCCCTGGCGGGACCAGGCGGACCAGGATGCGCGGTGGAACCGCGGCGCCTATCTGGTGCACGCGCTGGCCCATTGCGGGGAATGCCACACGGCGCGCAATTTTCTGGGCGCCATGAAATCATCCCGCTTTCTGGCCGGGACCGTGGATGGCCCTGAAGGAGATCTTGTCGCCAATATTACGCCCCATCAACAGACCGGCATTGGCGATTGGAGCGCGGCCGACATCGTGCAAGTGATGCGCGATGGCACCAAGCCCGACTATGACAATGTGCAAGGCAGCATGGAAGATGCCATCCGCGACGGTCTGGCCTATTTGACGGACGATGATCTGAACGCCATCGCCCAATACCTTCGCACCGTGCCGGCCATCGAGAATCGCGTCCAGCGCCAGCCTGAATGAGCGGCGGCGATAGCATGGGATTGCCCGCGCGAGGGCGAAAGCCTACCTTGGTTGCCCTCTGAAGCGGGGAGACGGCGTGCGCAATATTATCATAGTAGGTTTGGCGGCGGTTCTTTTGGCCGCCGTGTTGGCGTATTTTACCGCGCCGGATGAAAAACCCCCGCCGCTGGCCTCTGCGGAGACACCTGCCGTCGAGACGCCGGCCACCACGGCCGACAAGACATCGGTTGCGCCGGTGGGCAAAGCGCCTGAGAAATCGGCCGCCTCGGACGATGGCAGCAAATTGACGGCGCCCGCTCTTGGTAAGTCCCCTGCCACGGGCAATGGTAAAGTGGTGGTGGCCAAGGGAGCGTCCCGGACGGATGCGCCCAAGGCTACGGTGGACAAGGTCATGCCGGGCATAAAACCGCCGGCCTTCGATATTGTCCGGATCGCCAAGGATCGGACAGCGATCGTAGCCGGGCGGGCGCCGCCGGGCTCTACGGTACAATTGTCCCTGGGCGGCAAGCTTCTGGCCGAAACACCTGCCAATCACCGTGGCGAATGGGTGGCGGTGATTGCGCAGCCATTGCCCGGCGGCCAGGCGGAATTGAACCTGGTGGCAGTCCTGCCTGATGGCCGGATTATTGCGGCGGAATCCGTCGTTGCAGTGATAATTCCCGAGGCCGCATCCGATACGGTGGCATCAAGCGAAGCAGGCAAGCCTGACGCCGTGCCGGCGACCCGAATAGGAAGGTCGGACAGTGCGGCAGCAAGCGCAGCGGCGAAACCGGAGGCAACTTCAGCGGCCAAAACAGCTGAGAAAGAGAGCCAAACCGCGGTGGCCGTGCTGTTGCCGAAAAGCAGCGGTGCCCCGGCCATACTGTTGCAAAAGCCGGAGCCGAAAGGAGGGCCGTCCTCCAACAAGCTGAGCGTCGATACGGTCGACTACGATGACAAGGGCAATGTTGTCGTATCGGGCAGCGCACCGTCTGGGAGCAAGGTGAGAACCTATGTGGACAACAAACCTGTAGGATTGTCTCAGGCGGATCAGAAAAGCGCCTGGCAGCTGAAGCCAAAGGCCGAGGTTGCGCCAGGTTCTCATACGTTGCGGGTAGATCAGGTTGATGACAAAGGCCGCGTGGTCAGCCGCATCGAGTTGCCCTTTGTCCGGGTCGCCGCGGCCGATGTCCTGTCCACCACGGCCCGCTTTCGGGTTATTGTACAGCCTGGAAACAGCCTGTGGCGTATCGCCCGCCGGGTTTATGGCAGCGGTGACCGCTACACAATTATCTATCAGGCCAACGACAATCAGATCCGCAACCCTGACATGATCTTCCCCGGCCAGGTTTTTAGTTTGCCGACGCAAAATTAGCTGGCTTTCAAGGGTTGCCCGATGACTCGATGAATATGGGCAATGTGCGCTAGACTGGCGCAGACGCCAAAATCGAAGAATTTCGCCTGAGAATGATCGGAGTTAAAGATGACGAGAATGCCGGCCCTTAGCCTGGCCGCCGTGCCTGGCCGCCGCCGCGCCACCCTGGAATTGGCGGGTGAGATTGAACGCCGCGGCTTTGCGGGTATCTATTGCCCCTCTACCGTGGCCAACGTCACTCTATGTGCGGCCCTGGCCCAGGCCACGAACGAGATCCATTTTGGTACTTCCATCGCGCCGATCTATGCCCGTACGGTGCTGGACTATGCCCAGACCGTTTCCTTCATTCACGAAGTTTCCGGCGGCCGCTTCCGCTTCGGCATCGGGGTCAGCCACGGCCCGTCCCTGAAGCGCATGGGGGTCAGTGCGGGCAAGCCCCTGTCGGATACCCGAAACTTCGTGGCCGACCTGAAGGCTGTGCAACGGGTCGGCGAAATGCCGCCCATCATACTGGCCACCATGCGCCGCAAAATGATTGCCCTGGCCGGCGAGATCGGCGACGGCATGGTCTTCGCCAACGCCTCGCGCAGTTTTATGGCCAGCTCGCTTGCCGCGCTGCCCGATGACAAACGTAACAATAAGGAATTCTATATCGGCAATATGATCCCGACCTGTATCAGCGATGATGTAGAGGCAGCCAAGGCCGTCAATCGCCGTACCTTGACGTCCTATGCGCAACTGCCGAACTACCGCAATTATTGGAAGGAATCCGGCTATGAAGAGGAAATGGCTGGCGTCGAAGCAGCCATGGCCGCCGGCGAGCCCGAAAAGGTCGCGGAACATCTAAGCGACCGCTGGCTTGCCGACAACACGCTGTTTGGCAGCGTCGCCCAGGTGCGCGACGGCCTGGAAGCCTGGTTCGATGCCGGCATCCGCACGCCGATCCTGGTGCCTTCGTCTGCCAACGGCAATCAGTTGGTGGCCTTCGAGGAAATGTTCGCCGCTTTCAGCTAACCGATGATCTTCGCGTATTGATCCAGCAGGGCCAGGACTTCGTCGCGGCCCGCCGAAGGCAATGTAAAGACTGTCCGTTCGACGGCGGTGTCCTGGTATCCCTTCAGCGTGTCCCGATTATCATCGGCGCCGAAGATCGTGATGCCCAGACTGTCGGGTTCGCGGCCGGCCTCTGCCGCCATCTGGCGGAAACGGGGCAGGGTATCGAGGACGTCCCAACCACGGCCACCCAGAGGCATCCAGCCATCACCATATTCTATGGCCCGTTTGGCGCCGTGGGGAAAACCGCCTCCCACCAGAATGGGAGGATGGGGCGTCTGCGCTGGTTTGGGCCAGGCCATCATGGGTTCGAAATTGACGAACTCGCCTTTGAACTCCGGTTTGCTCTCGGTCCAGATGACCTTCATGGCGGCGATACGTTCGGCCATCAGGCGAAAGCGGCTTTTGAATTCTGTGCCGTGGTCCGCCATTTCCTCGGCGTTCCAACCCCCTCCCACACCCAGGACCACGCGTCCGTTGGACAGCTGATCCAGGGTCGCGACCTCTTTTGCCAACTGGATCGGGTCGCGCTGGACCACCAGGCAGATGCCGGTGCAGAGAAGAATTTTTTCCGTCACCGATGCCGCCGTGGCCATGGCCACCAATGGGTCCATGCAATCGTAGTACTGTTTTGGCAGATCGCCGCCACCGGGCCAGGGAGACTGACGCGAGAGGGGGATATGGGAGTGTTCCGGGAACCAAAGAGACTCAAAACCCCGATCTTCGGCCGCTACGGCCAGCTCAGCCGGCGTTATGGAATAGTCCGTCGAGAATATCGCTACGCCGTGTTTCATCTCGTATCCATCCATTTTTGCAAAATGCCGCGCAATCCTGCAATTGGGTATAACATGGCCCGGACACGTTCGGACAATGGTAGGGAGTGAATATATGCCACGGGTACGGGAAATTGAAATCGAAGACGTGCCGGAAGATACCCGGTCGGTCTACCGCCGCTTTGCCACCGACTATGGTCCGTTTCTTAATCAGGTGAAAATTTTCGCCCATCGCCCGCCGGCGCTACGCCATATCATGGGACTGCTGCTGGAGTTGGCGGACGAGGCGGTATTGCCCAAGCGTTACCTTGAAATCGCCCTGGTCGTGGTCTCGAAACTGAACGAATGCGAATACTGCGTCGCCCATCACGCCCCCCGTTTGATGGATCAGGGCCTGTCGGTGGATGCGGCGGCGGACATTCTGGCCGCGCGGGTGCCTGGCTTCGACGAGGTTGACATGCTGGTGCGCGACTATGCCGTGCAGGTGACGGAAACGCCGGGCCGCATTCGCGACGCCATGCACGAACGCCTGCATCAGCATTTCAGTGAAGAACAGATCGTCGAACTGACCCTGCGCATAGCGCTGTGTGGATTTTTTAATCGCTTCAACGATGCCATGGGCATCGAGATGGAAGACGGCGTTGAGGCCGAAATGCTGAGCCGTGCCGCTGCGATGGGAGACTAGCCGTGAGCTACCAGGACATTCTGTACGACGTCGAAGATGGCATTCTGACCATCACTTTGAACCGGCCCGACAAGCTGAACGCTTTTACTTCCTTGATGTTGGAGGAGATCATCGACGCCATGGACCGGGCCGATGCTGATGATGCTGTGCGTGCCGTAATCTTCACCGGCGCGGGCCGCGGCTTTTGCGCCGGGGCTGATTTGTCGCGGGGCGCGGGTACCTTCGATATGAAGGAACGGGAAGGGGCCGGGCCTATCGAGGATTGGCGCGACGGCGGCGGGCTGGTCAGTCTGCGCCTGTTCGAATCCAAAAAACCACTGATTGCCGCCGTCAATGGCCCCGCCGCCGGTGTCGGTGTGACCATGCAACTGCCCATGGACATTCGCATTGCCTCGACCGAAGCCCGCTTTGGCCTGGTCTTCACCCGCCGGGGCGTGGTGATGGAGGCATGCAGTTCCTGGTTTCTGCCCCGCATCGTCGGCATCAGCCAGGCCATGGAATGGGTCATGAGCGGGCGCGTATTTCCCGCTGACGAAGCCCTGAAAGGCGGCCTGGTCAGCCAGGTGGTGGCTCCCGATGATCTTTTATCAACGGCCCGTGCGGTGGCTCGTGAAATCGCCGATAACACATCCGCGGTATCCGTGGCCCTGTGCCGCCACATGATGTGGAAAATGCTCGGCGCCGACCACCCCATGGAAGCCCACAAAATCGACAGCCGGGGTATCCGCAGCATGGGGCAATTGCCGGATGCCTACGAGGGCGTGCAGTCGTTCCTTGAAAAACGCCCCGGCAACTACCCCATGAAGCCCAGCACCGACATGCCGGAATTTTTTCCCTGGTGGGACGAGCGGGAGTTCGAATAGCGCCGGAACGACATCACTGCCGACGCGGGATTTGGCCAATCACCATATCGAGGATTTTCAGCATTTCATCGATCTCGCCGCACGAGACATTTAGGGCGGGCATGAACCGCAGACTGTCCGGGCGCGGTGCGTTGAGGATCAAACCGGCCTCTAGCGCCGCCGCGGCGACCTGGTTTGCCACGGGTGCCCCAAGATCAAGCGCCTGCAACAGACCCCGGCCCCGCACCGTACCCATGCCGTGCTTTGCGGATAATGCCGCCAGGCCCTCAGTCAGATAATTTCCGGCGGCGGTAACGGCAGCAAGGAAACCTGGTTTTGTGAGTTCCTGCCACACCGCCAATCCGGCGGCCGTCATCAATGGGTTGCCATTGAAAGTACCGCCCTGATCGCCGTGTGAAAAACAGCAAACCTCTGCCTTTGCCAGCAGGGCGGCCAAGGGCACGCCGCCGCCCATGCCCTTGCCCAGTGTCATGATGTCGGGCGCGACGGCGCTATGCTCGCAGGCAAACATTTTGCCGGTCCGCCCCATGCCCGTTTGTATTTCGTCGGCGATAAGCAGAATGCCATGTTTCCGGGTCAATGCCCGCAGGCCCGGCAGATAGGCATCGCCCGGGTCAATGACCCCGGCTTCACCTTGTATAGGTTCCACCATCACCGCCACGGTTTTCTTTGTGATTGCCTGTTCCGTTGCCTCAAGGTCGCCGAACGGTACTTTCGGGAACCCCGCGACCTTTGGCGGGAATAAATCATCCCAGCCATCCTTGCCCGAGGCGGCCATCGTGGCCAGGGTGCGTCCGTGAAAGCCATGCGCGGTGGTAATGATTTCATAGGCCCCGTCACGGTGCAGCCGGCCCCATTTCCGCGCCAGTTTGATCGCGCCCTCGTTGGCTTCGGCGCCGCTGTTGGCGAAGAAGATCTGATCCAGGCCCGAGGCCGCCGTCAGGGCCGTGGCCAGGTCGATCATTGGCTGATTGAAAAAGGCCGGGCTGCAATTAATCAGGGCCGCCGCCTGTGCCGTAAGTGCGGCCACCAGGGGGGCCGGGCTGTGGCCCAGGCAATTAACCGCCCAGCCTTGGACAAAATCCAGATAAGCCTTGCCGTCGCTGTCGTAAAGCCAGCTGCCGCGTCCCTTGACGAAGACCGTAGCTGGCCGTTGGGTGATCGCCATCAAGGGAAATAGTTGGGGAAATGGTTGGGTCGATTGTTTCGCTGCCGTTTGCATGAGCCTGTCCTTCTGTCTGTGTGCCGCTTTGGCAGGACAGACATGCACAAGCCCAACCCGCCGAAGACCGTCGGCGGGGGAGAAATACTGTTCAGTGACTGAAAAAGTTTACCGCCCGCCTATCAGGTGCGGCGGCGTCGCAAATTGGGAATGTTGCTCAACTTGTTCATGGTGCCTCAGATAAACCGTCGGCAGATGAAATGCAAGGCGTAACCAGGCAATCGTGATGCCGCAGGCTCGGGCCTTCACGCCGCCCCGGCAAATGGGTGTATAACGAAACACTATGCCGCACCGTATCCAACGGCCAATTTGAGGCTTGATAAAAGGCCCTATTGGCCTGGGAGGAAACATGGACAACGAAGAATTTCGCCGCCACGGCCACACCTTTGTCGATTGGATGGCGGATTATCTTGCGGGCGTCGAAGACTATCCCGTGATGGCCAAGGTGCAACCGGGCGAGATCGCCGCAAATCTTGCCCTCTCGGCGCCGGAACAGGGCGAGGCGATGGAACAGATTTTCGCTGATTTTCAGCGCGTCGTTATGCCCGGCATTACCCATTGGCAACATCCGTCGTTCTTTGCCTATTTTCCCGCTAATTCGTCGCCGCCGGCGGTCTTGGCGGAGATGTTGGTGGCGACCCTCGCGCCGCAGTGCATGCTGTGGCAGACCTCGCCGGCGGCGACCGAGATGGAAACGCGGGTTCTGGACTGGCTGCGCCAGATGATCGGGTTGCCGGAAGGGTTTGCCGGTGTGATCCAGGACAGCGCCTCGTCCGCCACGCTGTGCGCCTTGTTGACGGCCCGTGAGCGGGCCAGCGGCTGGCGTGGCAACAGCGACGGTCTGGCCGCTCTGCCGCCGCAGTGCGTCTATGTCTCGGAACAGGTGCATTCCTCCGCCGACAAGGATGTCATGGTGGCCGGCATGGGCCTGGAGTATCTGCGCAAGATCCCCGTTGACGCTGGCTTCGCCATGCGCCCGGAGGCGCTGGCGGCGGCAATCGAGGCGGATCTCGCCGCCGGGCGCACACCCTGTTGCGTCATCGCTACCCTGGGAAGCACGGGCGTCGGCGCCATCGATCCGTTGCGTCCTATTGCCGAGATATGCCAACGGCACGGCGTCTATTTGCACGTGGATGCGGCCTGGGCCGGCTCCGCCCTGGTCCTGGAGCAATGGCGCTGGATGATCGACGGCGTGGCGGCGGCGGATAGCTTCGTTTTCAACCCGCACAAATGGCTGTTTACCAATTTCGACTGTTCCGCTCATTTTGTCCGCGAACCCGATGATTTGGTGCGGACCCTGGGCATTCTGCCGGCTTATTTGAAGACCCGCGAAGCCGACCGGGTGATCGACTACCGCGATTGGAGCGTGCCCCTGGGCCGCCGTTTCCGCGCCTTGAAGTTATGGTTCGTGCTTCGCAGCTACGGTGTCGCGGAAATCCGCCGGCGCATTGCGGCCCATATGGATCTGGCCGCGGAAGCCGCCGGTTGGATGGACGAGGCGGCGGACTTCGAACTGCTGGCGCCTCTATCCCTGGCCCTGTTTAACTTTCGCTACCATCCCGTGGGCCTGGATGACCCGGACGCACTGGACCGATTGAATGAAAACCTGTTGCATGATCTCAATGACTCCGGTGCCCTATATCTGACCCAGAACAATGTTAATGGCGCCTACAGTATTCGTTTTTCCGTTGGCCAGACCAATACCGAGCGGCGCCATGTGGCCGCGGCATGGCAGGCCATTCAAGATACGGCGCGGGGTTTGCCGCTGGCAGGCCGTTAATGGGAAGAACAATAACGCGGTGACTCTGGTCAATTGGTTGTCTCCCGGCAGCCTTGGGTTACAATCGTCTCCTCTTAAGAAAATCATCACCCATTATTGCGGGACCCAGCCAACATGCCCAATAGCTCGAACATGCGTACCGGTGGCCAGATTTTGGTCGATCAATTGAAAATCCATGGCGTCGATACGGCTTTTTGTGTTCCCGGTGAAAGCTATCTTGCGGCGCTGGATGCCCTGCATGACGCCCCCGAAATCCGTCTGTTGACCTGCCGGCACGAAGCCAACGCGGCCAACATGGCGGAAGCCTATGGCAAATTGACGGGCCGTCCGGGCATCTGTTTCGTCACCCGTGGGCCGGGCGCCTGTCATGCGGTGGTAGGCCTGCACACGGCGTTTCAGGACAGCTCCCCCTTGATCCTGTTCGTGGGGCAGGTCGGCCGCGAGATGATGGAGCGCGAGGCATTTCAGGAGATGGATTTTCGCCGGTTTTTCGGCCAGGTCAGCAAATGGTCGGCGGAAATCATGGATCCGGGCCGTATTCCCGAACTGGTCAGCCAGGCGTTTCATGTGGCGACCTCCGGCCGCCCCGGCCCGGTCGTTCTGTCCCTGCCCGAGGACATGTTGCGTGAACCCACCGGCGTGGGGGATGCCAGGGCCTATCGTTCGGTCCAGGCCCATCCCGGTCCGGCTGATATGACCCGGCTCCGCAGCATGCTGGCGGCGGCACAGCGGCCGATTATGATGCTGGGTGGCGGCACCTGGACGCCGCAGGCCGTGGCCGATATCACCGCCTTTGCCGAAGCCAATGGCCTGCCGGTCTGTTGCGCCTTCCGCAATCAGGACCGTTTCGATAATCATCATGGCAATTATATCGGCGAAGTGGGTATCGGCTGTAACCCCAAGCTGATCGAACGCCTGCGTGAAACAGACCTGTTGCTGGCGGTGGGGCCGCGCCTTGGGGAACAGACGTCGCAAGGTTATTCGTTGTTGGATATTCCCGTACCCAAGCAGCCCTTGGTCCATATCCACCCGGATGCCGAGGAGTTGGGCCGGGTCTATCAGGCCGAACTGCCCATCAACGCGGGCATGGCGGCCTTCGCCGCCGCCGCCCTGGCCATGCCGGTGGTGGACGGATCCGTCTGGGCCGAGGATCTGGCAGCGGCCCGGCAGGACTATCTGGGCTATGTGGAGATCGAGCCGACCCTGGGTGACCTTGACCTGGCGGATGTCCTGCGGGTGTTGCGTGAAAGACTGCCCAAGGACACATTGGTGGCCAACGATGCCGGTAATTTTGCCGGCTGGGCGCACCGCTATCTGCCCTTTTCCACCTATCCCAGCCAGGTTGGGCCGACCAATGGCGCCATGGGCTATGGCGTACCGGCGGCCTTGACGGCGGCGCTGCTCTATCCCAAACGTACGACCATATGTTTTGTCGGCGACGGCGGATTTCTGATGGCCGGCAACGAATTGGCGACGGCGCTGCAATATGATCTGAAGCCAATCTATCTGGTCATTAACAACAGCATGTTCGGCACTATTCGCATGCATCAGGAGCGCGATTATCCGGGCCGCGAGGTGGCGACCGAATTACGCAATCCAAATTTTGCCGCCTATGCGCAATCCTTTGGCGCCCACGGCGAGATCGTGGAACGCAGCGAGGATTTTGCCGCTGCCCTGGACCGGGCCCTGGCTGCCGGTAAGGCGGCGGTGCTGGAGCTGCGTACCGACCCGGAGGCCATCACCACCCGAACCACCCTGACGGCCATCCGCGAGGCCGCGTTGGCCCGTCACAATCCGGCATAGCCGGGATCAGCATGAGCGCACTCAATTAGGGAGGCCGAAAAATGGGCCCACTTGCGGGTAAGGTTGCCATGGTTACGGGGTCTGGTCGGGGCATCGGCCGCGCCATTGCCTTGAAGCTGGCCGGGGCCGGCGCGGCCGTGGTGGTCAATGATTTGGATGATGGGCCCGCAGCCGAGACGCTGGCGCTGATAGAAAAGCTGGGCAGCCGCGCCATCAGCTGTAACGGTGACGTGGCGGCGGCGGATTTTGGTGACCGCATTGTTGCCGCGGCGCTGAGCGGTTTGGGTGGTCTGGATATCATCGTCAACAACGCCGGCTATATCTGGAATACCACGATCCAGCGCAACACGGACGAGCAGTGGCAGGCCATGCTGGACGTTCACGCCACGGCCCCATTTCGTATCCTGCGCGCTGCCAGTAGCCATTTCCGTGCAAGCGCCAAACGCGAAGCCGAACAAGGCGCCATGGTGCAGCGCAAGGTGGTCAATATCTCGTCCGTCTCGGGCGTCTATGGTTCCGCCACCCAGGTTGCCTATGCGGCCGGCAAGATGGCCGTCGTCGGCATGACCAACACCCTGGCCAAGGAATGGGGCCGTTACGGGGTCAATGTCAATGCCGTGGCTTTCGGTTTTATCGAAACCCGTTTGACTCAATCCTTCGACGATCAGCCGGCGGAAATCGAGGTGCATGGTCGCCGTTACAAGGTGGGCTTTCCCAGCGAGATGGCGAAGGAAAAGTATGCTCAAATTTCCCTGGGCCGGCCGGGCCGGGTCGAGGAGGCTGCGGGTGCGGTTTATCTGTTGTGTCTGCCCGAGGCGGATTACATCACCGGACAGGTGTTGATTTGTGACGGCGGCCGGCTTTAGGGGTGGCATTCATGTCAAGGACCATTGTGACAAGATGAAATCGGGCGACGAATCGGGTTTTGAGAGCCTGGCAGATGACAAGCGACTGAATGCGCCGGCAGCGGCGCGTAACCGGGAGCCGATTTTGGCGGTGTTGCGAACGGTGCTGCCGCCGGCCGGCACGGTGCTGGAAATCGCCTCGGGCAGTGGTCAGCACGGCGCCTGGTTTGCGCCTGAATTCCCCCAGCACCGCTGGGCTCCGTCCGATATATCGCCCGATGCCCTGGCCGGCATAGATGCCTGGGCGCGGGACGCCGGCGGCGATAATATTCTGCCCGCGAGGTTGTTGGATGCGACGGCGGAGGATTGGCCCGTGACCGATATCGCGGCGGATCTGTCCGCCATGTTCAGTGCCAACATGATCCATATTGCGCCCTGGGCGGCTGGTGTTGGACTGTTAGCGGCGGCTGGCAAATTGTTGCCGGCCCATGGCATTCTGTTTCTTTACGGCCCCTTTTTACGCAATGGCGAGCCCGCCACCGAGAACGACGCGCAATTCGACACCTTTTTGAAAGGTCGGGATCCGTCGTGGGGTTTGCGGGATTTGGATCAAGTTGTTGACTGCGCCAAAAGCTCCGGCTTGGCGCTGTCGCAGCGTGTGGATATGCCAGCGGGTAATCTATCCCTGATATTTAGGCCGCAAGGTTCTCCAGGTTAGAAGTCTAACGATTGGCGTTTTGCCCAAGTTTACTCCGTGACCAAAGTCCAGGTTGAATCCGGATTGAATATTTTCGTGGCGCCGGCGATCAGATCTCCATCCGGTCCCAGGTCCTTCTGATAAATCTTTCGCGCGTGACTGCAGATAAACGTCATGATGCCGGAGTTGCCATGTTCAGCGGGGAAGGCGATCAAGGCGAAGCCGGCTATCATATTGCCGTTGATGATATAATCGTAGCGCCCACCGATAGCGCTGGCGTCCTGGCGCGTAATGATCCGGAAGTAATAGCCCATGAAGGGATCGCCAATATTCTTCCCTTCAAGATAGTTTCGCGCATCGGCAATCAACGGGCCGAAAGGGCTGAGTTCCTCGCCCTCCGGCGCGTCCCAGTAAAGCCCGTTGCGTTTTCCCTTGTCACTAATAAGTTGTTGGGCAAATTCGCGTACCTGGTCGCCATTGCGGTCTTTTCTCGCGTAGCTGATCTGGGCCGTAATATATTGGCGGCAGAGCTTGATAGCATTCAGTTCGTTGCGCCCAACGCGGCGATTGACAAGTTCGTCAAGCCCGGCCGCGGTGTCAAAGTACCAGCGGTCGCCTGCCTTTGCGATGGGAATAGGGACAGGCCATCTCTTCTTGCCGATGATAACAATCCTGCGCCCGTCGCCGGCTTCCCGCAACTCCACATATTCAGTTGCGGCGGCGCCGGCGCGTTTGCGGTTTTCTCGCGCTGCCGCTTCATCTCCGCCAATCAGAATGTCCTGATGTTCCGGGCCCAGGATTTCCTTCATGCTGACGGCGTCAACGGCATTGAGCGCTTTGACCAATGCCTCGACCGCTGCATCGGGGGTCGCAAAGGTCTTCTGCGTTGCTGTTTGAGCCCGGGCGGCACCTAAGGCGCCGCTTAGACACAAGGCTATGATTGGAAGTGCAACCAGGAGGGCGGAAACTGGCAATCGGCCCAGGCCCCCTATTTTGAACGGAAATATAAAACTTGCCATGCCGACCCTCATCGAAAATTCAAGAATATCGAGTGCTGTTTCATTGCCGGTTTGTCAACGGCGCCTACCGCCACCGCCACGACCGCCACTACGGCCCGCACCGCGCGAACCACTGCTGCGTCTGGTGGTGGAGTGGCTGCTGCGGCTCTGTTGACCACGCCGACTGTTCCCAGCCGACTGCTTGCCCTGTTTGTAACCGCCAAATGACCCGCCCTTGCTGCTGGGGCTACGGCCTCCGCTTGCGGCGCCGGGGCTGCGGCCACCGCTCGTGGCGCCGGGGCTACGGCCACCACTCTTGGCGCCGGGATTGCGACCACCGCTTGCGGCCCCGGGGCTGCGG
Source organism: Alphaproteobacteria bacterium (assembly GCA_021776235.1). Classification (GTDB taxonomy): domain Bacteria; phylum Pseudomonadota; class Alphaproteobacteria. The sequence goes on from JAJFGG010000161.1 coordinate 198,860, forward strand.
CCACCGCCTGCGGCGCCGGGGCGACGGCCACCGCCCGCGGCACCGGGGTGACGGCCACCGGGGCGGGCGCCGCCAGGGCGTCGACCCTTGCCGCCGCCACGGGACCAATTCACACGGTTACCGCCCGAAACGTTGACGGAAACATGCCTGTCCCCACGGCCACGCCAGCCGACGCCATACCTGATCGCAGCGCCCACGAACAATCCGGTCCAGAACGCCGCGGCCGGCTGGTGATAATAGGGATAAGGCGGTGAATAAACATAAACATATGGCTGGGCTGAATAGACGATGACCGTGGAAGGATTATAAGTCGGCACGTAGATGACTTCCGTCGAGGTCGATCGAATTTCGATGATCTCTTTTTCCTCGACGATGACCACTTCTTTATCGGAATTGAGATTGCCGGCTTCTTTGGCCTTGCGACGGAAGGCCTGGATGGCTTCAATTACATCATCCTGCTGGTTGATAACCGCCTCACCAAGCTTCCAGGTCCAGTCGAGATCGTCGTTCATCAAGTTGATGACCTCGGGATAGTTCAGCAGCCCCAAGACACTGCTGTCCCATTTTTCGCTTGGCTTGAGATCTTTGTTCTTTTCATATTTCGCAAGGTAACGGGCGGCCTGAACAATCTCGAGGGGGTAGGTTGATCCTGGTAGCACGATGGCGACCAGTTCATCAGGATAAAGGGCGATCGGCCCAACCACATCGAACAGCTCGTCCTTTGATAGCAGGACAATTTCCTCGGTTCCCTGATCCTCGCCGGCTGCCGCGGAAGACGCCGCGCGCGGTGCGTCACCTGTCTGAATTAGAACCAGAGCAGCTATGATCGCGGGCATTAGCAATTGGACCCGATACGATGAGAAATTGAAGCTGAAATTCATGCGGTCTTCTTCCCTTCGTTGTTACCATTGCCGATCTTGATCCCACGCGAACTCGATTTGACCACGACAAAACCGAAGCCGGAGGGAACGGCACCTTACTGACAAAAATGCCATTGTTGGCCGATAGTAGCAACGCCAAACGGATGACCGGATCTGCCGATCAAAGATCGCTGCCCCGTTTCGGCGAACCCTGAATAGGGCCACCATCCTGCGCAACCGTACCGGCCATGTCGCCCTGTGCTATTGGCGCATGCGCGGCGCGGGAACCTCGTTCGATTCCGCCCTGTTGCTGCGCGCAGGGTACAGTACCCGTGCGCCGTACTTTACTGGTCGTCGTCGGACAAACGATCCAATTGCTGTTGCATCTGCGCCAGCTGTTCCCGCAAACGATCCAATTCGCTGCCACTGCCAGCCTGTTCGGGTGTGGGGCGGGAGCCCTGGCCGGCCTCACTATTCGCCTTGGCGGCAGTCGCCGTGCCAGGGGCCGCATCTGGGGCCGTACCGGCGAACGGAGTGAACATGCCCATGGCCTGTTGAAACACCGCCATGTTCTGGCGGCCCAGTTCTTCCATCTGGCGAAAGGGATTGGCCTCGCCCATGCTATCCGCCAGATGCTGGCGGATCTGTTCCTGGTTGCGGGCGAAGGCAGCCATGGTGCTTTCCAAATAGCCCGGCACCATGGTTTCCAGGCTGTCGCCATAAAACCCGATCAGTTGCCGAAGGAACGAAATAGGCAACAGGTTCTGTCCCTTGCTTTCCTCTTCGAAGATGATCTGGGTCAGGACAGAGCGGGTGATGTCTTCACCCGACTTGGCATCCTGGACGACGAAGTTCTTGCCGTCCTTGACCATGCCGCACAAGGTATCCAGCGTCACGTAACTCGACGTCGCGGTGTTGTAAAGCCGCCGGTTAGCGTACTTCTTGATGATGATCGCGTCTTCGGAACTTTTCGATTTTTCAATCATACTCACCTCACTCGATCCGCCGTCAGTCCCTTTTTCAGGTGCCGACGCCAAATTATGGCGTACTATTGCCCGCTCATGTTGCAGTGCGCAAGAATTTCGTTGCAACGCATCATTTTTGTTCACCGCCGCTGCTCTGGCCGCTGTCGTTACGCGGCACTATACTGAGGCCATGGAACAGGCTGATTTGGCCGCACTGGCCCGGCGCTATCTGGATCTTTGGGAGCGGCAGATCGTGGCTGGCGGGGCCGGCGCGCCGGGTATCGGCGCGGCCGATGCCGCCAGGATCATGGCGCAGGTCCTGTCGGACGGGGTATTGACCGGGAAGGGGGCGCATGAAGACGAACCAGCAACAGCTTCGCCCGCGGCAACCGGGGCAGGCCCGATTGGGTCCGCGGCCCCTGGCGCTGCATCTATCGACGGCGATGGCCGGCATGATGAGTTCGCTCGCCGCCTTGCCGAGTGCGCGGAACGGTTCGCTGTCCTGGCGGCCAGAGCTGGCGGCGGCGGCAGCGGAACTGACGAGGGCACTGGGAGAAAGTGATCAAGGCGCGTTGTTCCAGGCTGTCGCCGGTGAATGTCAGTCCCGGCTGAGTGCCATGATGGCCGGCGTGGAGGCCTATCAAAAGGCAGACCAACCAGACCGGAGCTGGGCCGGGGGCGTTGAAATCTGGCGTCAAGGTACGACCAGATTGTTGGATTATGGTGGTGAGGGCCGTCCGGTCCTGTTTGTTCCCTCGCTGGTCAACCGCGCCCGGGTGCTGGAATTGACCAGGGATTGCGGCTTGCTGGGCTGGCTGCGTCGCCATGGCCATAGGCCGTTTCTGCTTGATTGGGGCGCGCCGGGCGAGCTGGAACTGGAGTTTGCCCTCGACGATTATATTTGCCGCCGCCTGTCGCCGGCTCTCGATGCCTTGCAGGACCGGATCAGTGAGCAAGACGCCGGGCGGCCGGCCCTGGTGGGATACTGTATGGGCGGCGACCTGGCCCTCGCGTTGGCCTTAAGGCGCCAGGAGGATCTGTCCGGCCTGGCCCTGTTGGCGACGCCATGGGATTTTCATGCTGGCGGCCAACAATGGCCGGCGCTGGAAACACTGGCGCCGGACCTGGATAGTCTGTTGCAAAGCTTCGGCAGCTTGCCCGTGGACGTGCTGCAGGCATTGTTCGCCGCCCTTGACCCTGGACTGGCACAGCGCAAATTCCGCCATTTTGCGACCCTTGATCCTGATAGTGCAGAGGCGGCCCATTTCGTTGCCCTGGAAGACTGGGTGAACGATGGCGTCCCCCTGGCGGCCCAGGTGGCGCGGGACTGTCTGGTGGGTTGGTATGGCGAGAATAAACCGGCACGGGGAGAGTGGTGCGTCGATGGCCGGATTGTGGATCCCGCCGGCTTGCGCTTGCCGGTGCTGGCGGCGATCCCTGAAAACGACCGTATCGTACCAGCCGCATCCGCCCAGGCCCTGGCCAATGCCATCGGCCAGGCGGAGGTTATCAGTCCGGCGGCAGGCCATATTGGCATGGTGGTCGGCCGGCGCAGCAAACCCGGCCTTTGGCAACCGCTGTCACGCTGGTTGCTGGAGCTGGATCCCTGAACCGCGGACATGGCGGCTCCTGGACGTGACAATATGACGCAAATTATCCGCTGCTTGACGAACAATTGTGCGACCATTCGTGTTATTGCCGTGCGGCGCCGGACAGGCGGCAGCTACGCGCCGGCGGCAAATTTGGGGTCAACAAAATAGCGATAGATGGAGGGCTAAATCATGGGCAGAGTAGCACTGGTTACCGGCGGAACCCGAGGCATTGGCCGGGGCATCTGTGAAGCATTGAACGAGGCCGGGTATTCGGTCGCCGCCAATTACGCGGGCAATGATCAGGCGGCGGCAAAGTTCACCGAAGAAACCGGTATCGCGGCCTATAAGTTCGACGTCAGTGATTACCAGGCCTGCCAGGATGGCGCCGCCGCCGTGGCCGCGGACCTTGGCGCCATCGAAGTGCTGGTCAACAACGCCGGTATAACCCGCGACGGCACCCTGATGAATATGAGCCATGAAGACTGGCAAAAGGTGGTCGATACCAATCTGGGTGGCTGTTTTAATCTATGCAAGGCGGTCTTCGCCGCCATGCGTGACAACCGCTTTGGCCGCATCGTCAACATCGGTTCCATCAACGGCCAGGCCGGCCAATATGGCCAGGTTAATTACGCCGCCGCGAAATCGGGTATCCATGGTTTCACCAAGGCGCTGGCCCAGGAAGGCGCGCGTTACAACATTACGGTCAATGCCATCGCGCCGGGTTATGTGGATACCGACATGGTCGCCGCCGTGCCGGACAATGTGCTGGAAAAGATTGTGGCGAAAATCCCGGTGGGCCGCCTTGGCCACGCGGACGAAATCGCCCGGGCTGTGATGTTCCTGGTCGCCGACTCGGCGATATTCGTTACCGGCTCTACAATGTCGATCAACGGCGGCCAGCATATGTACTGATGACCGATAGCGCCTTGGCAGGCCGGCGCCGGGCCACCTTGATAGGCTTCGTCGCGGTGTTGCTGTGGTCGTTGCTGGCGCTGTTCACGATTGCCACGGGCCGGGTCCCGCCCTTTCAATTGGCGGCCATGACATTCGGGATCGCCTTTCTGGCCGCCGTGGGCAAATGGCTGCTGCGGGGAGAAAGCATCAGAGGCCATTTGGCGCATCCGCCCCTGGTCTGGGCGGTCGGCGTCGGCGGCCTGTTTGGCTATCATTTTTTCTATTTTCTGGCTCTGCGCCAGGCACCGGCGGTGGAAGCCAGCCTGATCGCCTATCTTTGGCCGCTGCTGATTGTGTTGTTCTCGGTCCTGTTGCCGGGTGAGCGGTTGCGCTGGTGGCATCTGACGGGGGCCGCGACGGGGTTGGCGGGGGCTGCGCTGTTGGTTCTGGGCAATCAGGATTTTGCTGCTGGTATCCGTCTGGCGCCGGGGCATTTTGCGGCCCTGGCCTGTGCTTTCATCTGGTCGGGCTATTCCATCCTCTCCCGTCGGTTGCGGGATGTGCCCACCGACGCGGTCGGCGGCTTTTGCGGCGTCACCGCCCTGCTGGCCTTGCTGGCGCATCTGGCGTTCGAAAATACCGTCTGGCCAGCCGATGCCGGGCAATGGTTGGCCGTCGCGGGCTTGGGCCTGGGCCCGGTCGGCATGGCCTTTTTTTGTTGGGATCACGGGGTCAAGCATGGCCATATTCAGGCCTTGGGCGCGTCCGCCTATGCCGCGCCGCTGCTGTCTACACTTGTCCTGGTACTGTTCGGCATCGCCCCGGCGACCTGGATCGTCGCCCTGGCCTGCCTTTTGATAACCGGCGGGTCGGTTCTGGCTTCGAAGGATTTGATCCGGCCCGGCCCATCGAGCGGTACAAGGGCCCGCGGCCAATCGACGGTATAAACCTTTCTCTTCAGAGCAGAAATAACGCCGCCAGGCCGAGAAAGACAAAAAATCCGACCACGTCTGTAACGGCCGTCAGGAATACCGTGGCGGCGACGGCCGGGTCGATGCCGGCGCGCGCCAGGCCAAGGGGGATCATGGTGCCGGCCAGACCGGCCACGACCATGTTGATCACCATGGCGATGGCGATGACGACCCCCAGGGCGGGCGCGGAAAACCAATAGGCGGCGACCAGGCCGACCAGAACGGCAAACAGGGCGCCGTTCAGGCTTCCGACCACCACTTCCTTGCCGACGATGCGCATGGCATTGGCAGCTGTCAGTTCCCGGGTCGCCAGGGCACGCACGGCGACGGTCAGGGTCTGCGTACCGGCGTTGCCGCCCATGGAGGCGACGATGGGCATTAGAACCGCCAGGGCGACGATCTGTTCGATGGTCCCTTCGAATACAGCGATCACCAGGGAAGCCAGGATTGCGGTGCCCAGGTTCAGCAACAGCCAACTGGCCCGCGTCCGGGTGGTGCGCAGGGCGGTATCCAGAAAATCGGTCTCGGAGGAAACGCCCGACAGACGCATCAAATCCTCTTCCGCCTCGTCCTCCAACACGGCGGCTGCATCATCAAAGGTGATCACGCCGACCAGGCGTCCGTCCGCATCGATGACCGGCGCCGAGGCCAGTCGGTATTGCTGGAACAGGAAGGCTACTTCCTCCTGATCCATATCGACCGGAATGGTGGTTGCCTCGGCCTCCATGATCTCGCGCATCAGGACGGGCCGCCGGGTACGCATCAGGCGGTTAAGGGCGACCTGGCCGATGGGTCGGTAGCGTGGATCGATGACAAAGATTTCATAGAATTCGTCGGGCAACTCGACCGTATCACGGCAATAGTCGATGACCTGGCCAACCGACCAATAGGCCGGCACAGCGATCAGATCCCGTTGCATCAGGCGACCGGCGCTGTCTTCGGGAAAGGACAGGCCTTCCAGGACCGCCGTCCGGTCCGGCGTTGGGACCCGGGCCAGCACCTGTTCGCGGCGGGCGTCATCCATCTCCTTCAACAGATGGACGGCTTCATCCGTATCCAATTCGGGAATGGCCCTGGCCACGGCATGGGGGCTCATGACCGCCAGCAGATCGGCCAGTACCGGACCTTCCAGATCGATCAGGGTTTCGACGTCCAGATCATCGCCGAGAGTAATGACCAGGCGGCGCCGGTCCTCACGGCCCAGCACGACGACGATATGGGCGATTTCGGCTGGCCGCAGCGGTGCCAGCAGTTCGCGCACCACGGCGCCCTGGTTGTCCACTAAAGCGGCTTCGACGGCGCGTACCAATTCCGTATTGACCGCGTAGACATCCTCGAATGACGTCGGCGCCCCGCCGCTCGCTGGCCCGTCCTGCTGGCTTTGTTCGCTCATGTTTCTCAGACTACAGCAAAGGCGGCGGGGACAACAAAAAACCCCTCGAAAACACTCTCGTTTTCAAGGGGTCGAATTGGTGCGGTCGAGAAGACTCGAACTTCCACGGGGTCACCCCCACAGCGACCTCAACGCTGCGCGTCTACCAATTCCGCCACGACCGCGCGCGACTTCACAAGCTTGATCTTTGGTCCTGGGGGGCATAGCAAATCCCCGCGGTCGCCGCAAGCACCGTGCCCGGGTCAATCGTCCGATATATCCACGGTTTCGGTAACCTGAACCGCGACGTTCTCGCCGTTGACCATGATCTCGCCGCGGGCGATCAGCCGGTTATTGGCCAGAATCCAGACATAATCCTCAGTCGTGGCGTCCAGCTCTATCACCGCGCCACGGCCCATGCGCAATAGCTGATGGATCGGCATTTCGGTGCTGCCGATGACCACGGAAATATCCAGATTGACGTCGGCTAATCGTTGGTCGTTCATGGGCTGCTAAAGTCCGTTGTCTCTGTTGCGGCCCTAGCATTGCCCACCCAGGGTTATTATAGGGTTAAGATGGCGGCATTAACGCGCTATACATTGGCCATGGAATGGCGCATCAGCGATGGACTGATCGACTATGAGGAGGCGGTCCAGGGAATGGAGGCGCGGGTTGCCGCTATTCGTGCGGGCCGGGCCGATGAACTGGTCTGGCTTTTACAGCATCCCCCCCTTTACACCGCCGGCACCTCGGCCAAGGACACGGATTTGTTGCAGCCTGACCGCCTGCCGGTCTACCGGACAGGTCGCGGCGGGCAATATACCTACCACGGGCCGGGCCAGCGGATTGCCTATGTTCTGTTGGACCTGCAACGGCGGCAAATGGATATCCGGCAATATGTGGCTTTGCTGGAGGCTTGGCTGATTGCCACTCTGGGGCGTTTCAATTTGCGGGGCGAGCGGCGCGATGGCAGGGTCGGTATCTGGGTCGACCGCGGCCAGGGCCGGGAAGACAAGATCGCCGCCGTGGGCGTCCGGATACGGCGCTGGGTCACCTACCATGGGGTCGCCCTGAATGTTGAGCCTGACCTGTCACACTATGCCGGCATCGTACCCTGCGGTATCCAGGAACACGGGGTAACCTCGTTGGTTGATCTTGGGCTACCCATCGATATGGCCGAAGTGGATGTGCAACTGGCCGACGCCTGGAATGAGGTATTCGGCGAGGATGCGGCCGGGCGGCAGGCAAAAGGAGACAGCTAATGTCCGTGCTGCAATTGAACGACCACGAAGGCTTGTACTACGAGCTGGATCGGCCAGGCCGGGCGGACGCCCCGACGTTTGTCTTTGTCAATGCCATTACCGGTGATGCCGGCATGTGGCAAATTGAAATCGGCCCCGCCTTGCGCGATAGGGGCTTTGGTACCCTTTGTTACAATTTTCGCGGCCAGGCCAACAGTCCCTTTGAAAAGGGGCGCGATCTGACCGAGAATGTTATAATTCAAGACCTTAGATATATCGTGCAACACCTTGATATTAAAAGACCTGTCCTGGTTGGACTGTCTATAGGTGGTCTCTACGCTGCCAAAGCGGTCCTGGCTGGCTTGGAGGTTGCGGGTCTGGTTCTGATCAACACCTTGCGGAAAATCGGTCCACGCCTGGACTGGATTAACGCCGGGACCTTGCGTCTGATGCAGGTCGCCGGACCCAACCTGATGCGCGATGTCATGACGCCGCTGCTGTTCGGCCCGAACTATCTGCAAGCCCATCGCCATGAGTTTCTGGCGGACGATACGGTATACGAGCCGTTGGCGGAAGAGTCAGGCGCCATGAACCTGCTCACCTGGATGGGCCAGACCGACTGGGCCATCGACTACAGTAAATTGAGCTGCCCGGTATTGGTAATGATGGGTCCCAATGACCGGATTTTTTTCGATGCCGCGATCGTGGATGAACTCTTTGCCAGCCTGCCCAACGCGCGCCGCGTCGATGTGGCGGAGGCCGGCCATATGCTACCCGTTGAAGCGCCGCGGGCCTTCGTCGATGCGGTATCTTTGTTCGCCAAGGATGGTCTGTAGGCCGCCCGTGGCATAAATGCGTCTCCGCTCAGTTTGCCCGCATTTCAACAAGCAATGCTGGAGGGTGCAGCCGCCCATTTGTCCACTATAATCCGCGCCCGATGATTTCCTTCATGATTTCGTTGGTGCCGGCATAGATGCGTTGGATGCGGGCGTCGGCCCAGGCCCGTGCGATGGGAAATTCCCACATATAGCCATAGCCGCCGTGCAGTTGTAGACACTCGTCGATCACCTTGCATTGGGTGTCCGAGGTCCACCATTTAGCCATGGCTGCGGTTTCCGCATCCAGCTTGTCGTCCAGCATCAGGCTGATCAAGCGGTCGACAAAGGTGCGGGCCACGGTGACCTGGGTCTTCACCTCTGCCAGGGTGAAACGGGTGTTCTGGAAATCCAGGATCGGTTTGCCGAAGGCCTCCCGCTGTTTGGTATACTCGATGGTCCATTCCACCGCCGCCTCCATATTGGCGACGGCCGAGACAGACAGTTGCAGGCGTTCCCAGGCCAGCTCCTGCATCAGATAAATGAAGCCCTTGCCTTCCTCGCCCAACAGGTTGGTCATAGGTACGCGTACGTCGTCAAAAAACAGCTCTGATGTATCCTGTGCCTTCAGGCCGATCTTTTCCAGATTACGGCCCTTGCGGTAGCCGTCTCTGCCGGTTTCGAGGAGGACCAGGGAGATCCCTTTGGCGCCGGCGTCCGGGTCGGTCTTGCAGACCACGATGACAAGGTCGGACATGGCGCCGTTGGTGATGAAGGTCTTGGCGCCGTTGATGACCAATTCGTTGCCGTCCTTTACGGCGGTGGTACGGACGCCCTGCAGGTCGCTGCCGGTGCCTGGTTCCGTCATGGCAATGGCGCCAATCATCTCGCCCTTGGCCATTTTTGGCAGGAAACGCCGCTTTTGTTCTTCCGAACCATAGCGGTTGATGTAGGGCGCAACGATTTCCGAATGCAGGCCAAATCCCGGCCCGCTGGCGCCGGCGCGGGCCAGCTCTTCCATCAGGATAATACTATAGGTGCGGTCCACGCCGCCGCCGCCATATTCCTCTGGCATTGAGGCGCATAATAGACCCAATTCGCCGGCCTTGAGCCAGGCTTCGCGGCTGATACTGCCATCCTTTTCCCATTGCGCATGATACGGCGCAATTTCCTCTTCTATGAAACGCCGCACCGTATCGCGGAAGATTTCGTGATCAGAATCAAACAGTGTTCTTGCAATGCCAGCCATGATGTCCGCTCCTAACTTGTCAACCTAAGCCGCCGCCAGCCGGGTGCCCTGTTCAATGGCGCGCAGGGCATCCAACTCGCCGGCCACGTCCGCCCCGCCGATCAGATGCACCGTTGTTCCGCCCGCCGTCAGAGCGCCGTGCAGATCGCGCCGTTCCTCCTGTCCGGCACATATCACCACATTATCCACGGCGAGCACGCGGTCTTCACCGTCAACGGTAATATGCAGGCCGGCATCATCAATCTTGCGGTAGGTCACGCCGCCGACCATTTCGACCCCCTTCATTTGCAGGCCGGCACGAATGGCCCAGCCGGTGGTCATGCCAAGGCCGCGGCCCAGGGCCTGGGCCTTGCGTTGCAACAGGGTGATCCGGCGCGGTGAATGCATGAGTGGTCCCGCCGGGGACAGGCCCCCATCATGGCCGGGATCGCGATCGACCCCCCATTCCCGCAGCCAACGGTCGATATCGGGTTTGGCCGGGTCACCGGGCCCCCCGTCATGGCTCAAGAATTCCGCCACGTCGAACCCGATGCCGCCGGCGCCGATGATTGCCACCCGTTCGCCTACCGACTTGCCATGCTGCAATACATCCACATAGGACAGCACCTTTGCGTGCTCAATGCCAGGCAAATCCAACGTGCGGGGCCGCACCCCGGTAGCCAGGATTACCTCGTCATAAGGGCCCGCCTGCAGTTCGGCGGCTGTTGCACGGTGGTTCAGTTTCAAGGCAATGCCCAGACGCTTGATCTGGGCCTCCCAATAGCGAATGGTCTCGCCATAATCTTCCTTGCCGGGGATCGCCATGGCCATATTGAACTGCCCGCCGATGCGCTCTGCTGCTTCAAAAATGGTAATCTGATGGCCTCGTTCGGCGGCAGTGATGGCATATGACAGACCGCCAGGCCCGGCCCCGATAACCGCGATCTGTTTTGCGGCCTGGGCCGGTTTGACCAGCAATTCGGTTTCATAACAGGCCCGCGGATTGACCAGGCAGGTGGCAACCTTACCCTTGAATATATAGTCCAGGCAGCCCTGATTGCAGGCGATGCAGGTATTGATCTCTTCCGCCTTGCCGGACGCCGCCTTGGCCACAAAATCAGCGTCGGCCAGGAATGGCCGGGCCATGGAGACCAGGTCTGCCTGCCCTCCCGCGATCAGTGCTTCGGCCTGGGCAGGGTCGTTGATCCTGTTGGATGCAATCAAGGGCACCTTGACCTTGCCCATCAAGCGCGCCGTAGCCCAAGTAAAGGCGCCGCGCGGGACGGAATGCATGATCGTCGGAATGCGCGCTTCGTGCCAGCCGATACCGGTGTTGAACATGGTTGCCCCCGCCGCTTCCAGTGCCTGGGCCAGCTTTACGGTTTCTTGCCATGACAGGCCCCCCTCGACCAGGTCCAGCAGGGAGAGACGGTACAGGATGATGAAATCGTCACCGCAGGATTCCCGGGTCCGGCGCATCACTTCGACGGGAAAGCGGATGCGGTTTTCGAAACTGCCGCCCCAGTCGTCGTCCCGTTGATTGGTCCGAAGCGAGATGAACTGGGTGATCAGATAGCCTTCCGAGCCCATGATCTCGACCCCGTCGTAACCGGCATCCCGTGCCCGTTGGGCGCAGGATGCGAAATCTTCGATGGTCTGGATAATTTCACTGCTGATTAGAGGCCGCGGCGTATGGGGGTTGATACGCGAGGCGATGGGCGAAGGGGCCACCGCGTCGGGGTGCCGGGAATAGCGTCCGCCATGAAGAATCTGCATCAAGATCTTGCCGTCCGCCTGATGCACCGCATCCGTAATCTGGCGATGGCCGTCGCCGCCATCATCGAGATTGGCGCCGCCGAGGCCAAGGCTGCCGGCTTCATTGGGAGAAATACCGCCCGTCACGATCAAACCAGCCTGTCCGGCGGCGCGTTCGCCAAAAAACTGCGCCATGCGGCGAAAGCCGTCCGGGTGTTCTTCCAGACCGGTGTGCATGGAACCCATCATGACCCGGTTCCGTAGGCTGGTGAAGCCAAGGTCAAGCGGCGCCAAAAGATGAGGATAGGGGGCTGACATGGTTACGTACTCCATCACTGCGTTTGTAATTGCGGTGTTTGTTGTTGTTAGGATTATTTAGTGAATGCGGGCTGAATTTGCTTTACGGATCTGGAGTCTGGGAAGAGGAAGGGCCCGCCAATAGAGTCTTGATCTGCCTGCAATTGTCCCGCAATTCCATGATGACCTCGTCAACATCCTGGCGCTGTTGCTCCAACACCCGTAGCCGTAGAAGGCTTTTCTCCAGGATAACCTTCAGTTGCTCTCGCCCCAGATCGTCCGGATCATACAAATCCAGCATTTCGCCAATATCGGAAAGCGAAAAACCCAGACGCTTGCCGCGCAAAATCAAACGCAGGCGGCCACGATCACGGCGACGGTACACGCGGTTCATGCCATCGCGCTCGGGTTCCAGCATCTTTTTATCTTCATAGAAACGGATAGCGCGCGCCGTGATACCAAACTCGGCGGCGAGTTCACTGATCGTGTAGGTCAGTTCGGCGGTGGGTTCCGCGACAATCGAACCCGGCATTGCTATGCCTCTTGCTGTAACTGTCAGAATGCCGGGAATGGTACTTTACGTTGACGTAAACGTCAATTTCAGCTGCGGTCGCCGATGGTCATTTGAAAACACTGTTCCGCGCCTTGACGACCTTTGATTTAATGGCACCAAACCTCAATATTATCTCTTAACTTGTTATAAACAGTCGAATGTTTTACTTGCACTGGTAATTTTTTACGATAGGGTTCCTGCAGCGCAAGACTATGTTTTATACCCGAGGAGAGGCATGTTGCGACTGGGCATGACGCAACGCAGGGCCATGTTGCTTGGCTTCTTGGCGGCCGTCTGGCTTTTTTCCACCGTGGCTGCACGCGCCCAGACCGGCGCCGAGGAGCAGGCGGCGGAGTTCGACCGCGCCTTCCATCTTATGTTGCAGGATCCCTCCAACCTGGACAAAACCTTTAAATATGCCGAATTGGGCATAAAGATCGGCGACTACGAAGCAGCGATCAGCGCCCTTGAAAGAATGCTGTTGTACAATCCGGATTTGCCCCGGGTTCGCCTGGAATTGGGTGTTTTATATTTCCGCCTTGGCTCCTTCGCCATTGCCCGCGCTTATCTAACCCGTGCGGTCGTCGGCGATAATGTGCCGGATGATGTACGCGCCCGCGTTGCCGTTTTCCTGGATGAAATTGACAAGCGGCTATCCAATCACCAGTTTTCCGGTTCAATCTTTGCCGGTATGCGCTATCAATCCAATGCCAATGTGGGGCCGAAAAGGCCGGCGATCCGTTTGCTTGATGGCGAGGGCAATCTGGACAGAAAGTTTACGAAGAAAAGTGACTGGAACGCGTTCGTTTCGACTAACATCCGCCACGTCTATGATCCCCATTCTCATACGGGCGATGTCCTGGAAACGGACGCGCTGCTGTACGTCTCACAGCAAACCAGCCAGCATCAACTGGATATGATATTTGGCGAAGTTACCGTTGGGCCACGCGGTCAATTCATGCGGGAGTATATTGAAAACGCTTCGTGGCGACCGCATGCCATTGGTTCGTTTGTCCACTTGGACGGATCACAATACTACTACACATACGGTGCCGGGATTGATCTCGACAAACAGTTTACCAGCCAGACCAATGGCTCCTTCTCCACCTCGTTTGTACGCAAGAATTACCGCGCGGATTCGGGGCGCCCGGCGGCCCGGTTCGAAGACGGCGATGAGGTGGAGGCAGAAGTAAATATCTACCATCAGGTCACCGATAGTTTGATGCTTACCAGTTTCGTCGGCATCAGCAACCTCGGTGCTGAGCGAAGCCAGTTTAGCAACAGAGAAGTATCTCTCGGCGTTGGCACCATTGTCACCTACGACGCACCTTATAATTTGACCAATGCTGCGTGGACTACTTCATTGAATGGCGCATTTTACTATACCAGGTACAATCAGCCTGACCCGGTCGTCGATTCCTTTACGAAACGCAATGACCACGAAATTCGCGGCACCTTGTTGACCAGCGTGCCCATCAACAAGTCTTGGTCCGTGACATCGACCCTGGCGCGTACTGTGGTGGATTCAAATTTCCTGAATTACAGCTACAACAACTGGGCCGCCTCTATTGGCGCCTCCATGCGTTTCTAAGGCAATTTTTGTTTGACTGAACCGCACCGCTACGCCGCCCGTCGACGCAAGACGCCTTTGGTCTCCAAATGCCAATGATCAAGTCGGCGCCGGGCGCAATTCAATTCCCAGCCAGCAGCGCACATTCAGTCTGAAGAGCTTAGGGTCACCATCAAATGACCCAAAATAGCCCGGAAATGCTCTAACTGCCCAATTTAATCGCGTGCCAATATTGATTGTTCAGGGCGCCGACCATGCTGTCATGTTTGCTCTCAAGGCACCGGCGTAAACTGGGTCGCCGCGCCGTTGCCACGGCCTGCCGGCAGTCATCATAGATGACGCGTAGACGTTGGCCAGTACCGGCGGGTGTAGCAGCGACGTCATCAGGACGAATGGTCTTGGCCCACAGGCCGCGCCGCTCCTGTTGGCTCACCCGGCCGCCGGGCGGCAATGCATTGATCAACCGGTTGGCCATACGGGCCACGGGCATCCATTGTTGTTCCCGATCTACATATTCGCCGCCAAACACCCGCAACCGGCCGGCCGTGGCCGCGATTTCATCCGGTTGCAATGGAGTTCTGTCGCCGCTGACAGCGACGGGCACCAGGGTGGCGTTGCGCGCCACCGTTATATGCACCTTTTCCAGCCCCAGGCGGAACATTTCCCGCGCCGAGAGGCTGACGCGAACGGCCACATGGCTGCGTTCGGCCTTGAAGCGCAGGTCGCGACCTGGGTCCAACTCAATTGTACGGCCATCCTTCGTGGTCGCGATGGCCACCAGCGAGTCGTTGTCGTGGAGCCGATAGGGGGTGCCCCGTATTGGCGAAGACCGTAAGGGCTGTAGACAAAAGGCCGTGAGCTCGGCAAAGCATTCGCCGCGCTGGCATTGCAGCGGCACGGCGCTGTTATTGGCTACCAGACCCATCATTTGCGGCGCGCCAAGGGCTGGCGATAGCGCCGCGGCGGCGAAGCCGATGGAAGTCAGTGTGGCAAAAAGCATGGTGCGCATCAGCGTTACCTCCATTCGCTTGTCATTCAGTTCGCAATCTGCGTCCGGGAACGTTGTCACTATCAACCCTCGCACGGCGCTGGCCAATGGTCAATCCAACAGCGCCGGCAGGCGGGGCGGGCAAGGGCAGTGCGATGGGCCGGCGGCGGCGCGGTGGCTTGGCCGAAACGGCGTAAATCTGCTTGTCTGCTTCCATCAATAAGACACCTGCGAAGGCGTGGCCCCAACGGTGCCCCAGTTTTTCCCAGGCCCCTGCCGTGCGCAGCAGCATCCGCGATGCCATTGGCGGCATGTACAACGCCGAGGCCCGCCCGCTGGGCTGAAACAGGTTGTCCCGCAGCAGTCGCGACAACTGGCCAGGGCTATAGGGGTGACCCTGTCCAAAGGGGGTGCGTTCCATGCGGGCCCAGATGCCTCGCCGGTTCGGCACGACCACCATTAGGCGTCCACCCGAGGCCAGGACCCGCCAGACCTCGCGCAACAATGGGGCGACCTGTTCGGCATTCTCCAATGCGTGAATCAGCAACACCCGGTCGACGCTGGCGTCGGGCAATGGCAATTCCATCTCGTCTACCAGGGCAACGCGGTTGCGGTCCCGGATGGGCCAGCGGTGAACCCCCTGTTGGGCTGGCATAAAAGCCAAGACGCGAGTTGCTTCGCCCTGAAACTGTTGCAAATAGGGAGAGGCGTAGCCCATCGCCAACAGATCCAGCCCGGCAACGTCAGGCCACACCTGTCTGATGCGATGGCGCAGCAACTTGCGGGCCACCTGCCCCAGGCGGCTGCTATAGAATTCGCGCAGATCAATGACGTCGGGTCGCATGGTCCGTCACTTTAGCAGGGCCAGGGAAACCTCTTCAAGACATTGCCGTGGGAATGCCGGGGGGCAATTGCGGCCACGAGCGGCCCGTTAACCCCGGACATTCAATTCGTCAAACAGGGAATCGATAATACGATCGTGAATTTCGACGTCGTATTTGCGCCGCAGGGCGTCGCGGTACTGGGCCAGAATATCATCCGCGATGGAGGAGCGGACAAACTCTTCCATCTGCTTGAGTTGAGCCGGGGCCACGTCCGAGCCAGGGCTGGCGATACTGACCAGTCGCACCACGGAGTGGCTGTCGCCGCCCGAAGCCGCGCCCTCGGCTATTTCGCCGACCCGCAGCTGAAACAGTTTTTTCACCAATTCCGTTTCCAACCGCGCGTCTCCGGCAGCCTGCTGACGGGACAGGGAAGCCAGTGTGGCAACAGTGCTGCTGCCGGCCTGGGCCAGCTCGGAAAGAGGTTTGCCGCGGCGCGCCTCGGCCGCATATTCGACGGCCTGCGCCGCCGCCGCCTTGGCCTGGCGCTCCGCCATGACCGCCTTGCGCACGTCGTCGCGGACTTGTCCGATAGGTTTCAGGGTGGTTTCAAATATCTTGTCAACCTGGACCAGGAAATAGCTGCCGTCAGCGGACTCCTTCAACTGGCCTTCATCGCCGGGCTCGATGGTGAAAGCCTCCTCGACCAATTCCGGCGCTTTCGGCAGGCCTGCCACGGCCTTGCCGTCGCGACCGCGGCCGCGGCTATCGACCGCGGCAATCACGCCCTGTTGCAGGTTCAAGGCTTCCGCTATTTCCCGGATCGAAGCCCCGCCCGCCAACTCATCCTCCACCTTGTTGGCCAGCTCGAACATTGCTTCGGCGGCTTTCTCCATTTTTACGTCCCGGGTCAATTGGGCACGCGCCTCGTCAAGGGTTTTACTGCTACCTTCGACAATCTTCAGAACCCGGAAAATATGCCAGCCCAGGCCGGTTTCCATTGGCTCGCTGATCTGTCCGCTGGCCAGGGCAAAGACCCCGTTGGCGGCTTCTTCCGGCAAATCGCCCTTCTGCATCTGGCCCAGCCTGACCGCTTCCTTGTCCATGTCGGCCAATTCCTTGGCAACGGCATAGAAATCGCCGCCGTCCTTCAGGCGCCCGGCGATGGTGCTGGCGGCGGCTTCATCAGCGACAACGATCTGTTCGACCTCGCGGCTGGCCGGCGTGCTGAACTCGGCCAGGCGGGCTTCATATGCGTCCACGACCTCCGCCTCGCTGGCAAGCGTTTCTTCAAGCAGATGTTCGGGCCTGAGGGTCAGATAGGCCAGGGCGCGGTATTCCGGCGCCATGAACTGATCCTTATGGGCCTCGTGATAGGCGGCCAGGTCAGCTTCCGAGGGGGCGGTGACGGCCTGCACTTTGTCATGAGGCAGGCTCAAGACTTCGAATACGCGGGTTTCCTGCTGGTATTGGTAAAAGGTTTTCACCAGGGGCGCTGGTGCGCGGGTGCCGTCCAGGACAGAGGAAAACAACTGCTCGCGGGACAGATCACGGCGGGATGCGGCGATATAACTTTGCTCATTGAAACCGTTTTCGGACAGGCGCTGTTCGAACAATAGTTTGTCGAAGCGCCCGAAACTGTTTTTGAAGGCCGATGATTGCCGTATCCAGGCCGCGATATCGGCATCCGACATGGTCAGCTCCAATGCTGCTACCTCCTGGTCATAGAGCGCGCGGGTGATGGACTGTTGCAGCACCTGATCCACCATGCCCAACTGGCGGGCCTGTGCCGTATCGAAAGTGGGGCCAAGGCTCGCCTGCATGCGGCGGACCTGCCGGTTGAATTCGTTGAGGAACTCGTAGCCCGTGATCTTGGTGTCACCAACTTCGACCACCGCGGCATCGGGCTGCAGGCGGAAGATATCGCCAATGCCCCAGGCCGCGAAGCTGAGCACCAAAAGGCCCAGGAATATTTTAACGACCCAAGAGCCGGAACTTTCCCGTAAGGCGTTCAGCATGCGATTTTCCGGTCCAATTTATCGATCCTAAGTAGATTGCACCGCTCCGCCCGATCCGCAAGGACCGGGACAAGCGGCGCGGCATCATAGAAACCGTATGTCGTCGGGGCAAGTAACGATGCGCCTCGAATAATCGTGGCCTGCGGCCAGTGGCAGGGTATGGCTATTCACCCGTTGTTGGATGACTTTCCGGCCGCGCCCCAGGCTTGCCAGGCCACCGCCGAACGTGTGTATGGAACCGACCCGTCTGCCGGGCAGGCCATGCCATCCCGGCGGGCATGGCGCCGGAACATGGCATCTGCTAAACCTTGATCGCAATGATTCCAAGGAAGGAAGCAACGTTATGGCCGCTAAGGTTCGTCCCCTGATCGCCGGAAACTGGAAGATGAACGGTCTGAAATCGGCTGCCCAGCGTGAGGTCAAAAAGCTGGCCGGGCGTATGCGTAAACAAGGCCGTCCGGGCTGCGATGTTCTGGTGTGCCCGCCAGCGCATCTACTGGCACCTTTGCTCGCGGCGGTAAAGGGCAGCCGGATCGCGCTGGGCGGACAGGATTGCCATGCCGCGGCCAGCGGCGCCCACACGGGTGATATATCGGCCGAGATGCTGGCGGATGCGGGGTGCGGCTATGTCATCGTCGGTCATTCCGAACGCCGGGCTGATCATGGCGAAAGCAGTCGAAATGTCCGCGCCAAGGCCGAAGCCGTGCATCGGGCCGGTTTGCGGGCCATCATCTGTGTTGGCGAGACGGGCGCGGAACGCAAACGGCGCCAGACCCTGGCGGTCGTCGGCAAGCAGTTGACCGACTCCCTGCCCAAGGGTTGCACGGCCAGGAACACCGTCGTGGCATACGAACCCGTCTGGGCCATCGGCACCGGCCTGACACCCACGGCGGATGACGTGGCCCAGGTACACGCCTTTATCAGGGCCCGGATGCAGCGCCGCTTTCGCGAGCATGGCGCGGGCATGCGTCTGTTGTACGGCGGTTCCGTCAAGGCATCGAACGCGGTTGAATTGATGGCGCTGGAAAATGTCGACGGCGCCCTGGTTGGCGGTGCTTCCTTGACCGCCACCGACTTCTGGCCCATCGTTCAGACCAGCATTTGAGCCGGCCTGTCGGGGGAACAATGGAATGAGCGAAGGCCATGATCATAGCCATTTGAGCGATACGGAATTGCGGGTGCGCAGCTTGGAATCACTGCTGGTCGAGAAGGGCATTGTTGACCCGGCGGCGTTGGATACTCTGGTTCAAACCTATGAGGAAAAGATCGGGCCGCAGAACGGCGCCCACGTCGTGGCCCGGGCCTGGACCGAACCGGATTTCAAGGATTGGCTGTTGCGCGATGCCTCGGCCGCTATCTCCGAAATGGGTTACCACGGTCGTCAGGGAGAACATATGAATGTGGTGGAAAATACCCCACAGGTTCATAACCTGGTGGTCTGTACCTTGTGCTCCTGCTACCCGTGGCCAGTCCTGGGCCTGCCGCCCACGTGGTACAAATCTGCGCCTTACCGATCCAGGGCGGTCATTGATCCCCGTGGCGTACTGCGTGAATTCGGCACGGAACTATCCAGTGACGTGGCCGTGCGTGTCTGGGACAGTACGGCGGAGTTGCGGTATCTGGTACTGCCCGAACAGCCCCAGGGTTGCGAAGGGATGAACCGCCAGGAACTGGCAGCCCTGGTTACCCGCAATGCGATGATCGGCGTGGAGAAAGTGTCGCCTCCGAGCCAACGAGGTGTGGTATGAACGGTGCGCACGATCTTGGTGGCATGCACGGCTTTGGCCCCATTAACCCGGAAGCAGATGAGCCGGTTTTTCATCATGAATGGGAACGCCGCATTCTGGCGCTGACCCTGGCTTCTGGCGCCATGGGTAGGTGGAATATTGATAAATCCCGCTATGCCCGGGAAAACCAGCTGCCGGCGCAATATTTGGCCAACAGCTATTACCAGACCTGGTTGGTCGGGCTGGAAAAACTGCTTTTGGAGGCGGGTCTGATCAGCGCTGAGGAACTGGCCAGCGGACAGTCCACTGAAGCTCTGTCTGAGGATTTGGCCGGGAAAGTGCTGAAGGCGGAGATGGTGGCCGGGGCCTTGAGCCGTGGCGATCGGTTTCGCATGGATGACGATGTGGCGGCTAAATTCACCGTCGGTGAGCGCGTCCAGGTTCTGAACAATCACCCCACGCATCACACCCGTGCGCCGCGTTATGTGCGGGGCCATTGTGGCGTGGTGGCGCAGGATCACGGGGTCTTCGTCTTTGCCGATGCCAATGCCCAGGGTAAGAAAGTCCCGCAACGCATCTATAGTGTCTGCTTTACCGCGCAGGATCTGTGGGGTCCGGACGCCGTGGCCAAGGACTGCGTCTATGTCGACCTTTGGGATGGCCATCTGGAGGCGGCGGCTGTTTAAGCCTTGGCCAGAGCCGCCGTCAGCAATTGTCTTTCCGTTCCCATGGGGTCATCGATAGATGCCTGGTTGGGTCCCAACTGCATGGTGCCGCGTCTTTCCAGGTCGTAGAAGGGCCAGGCGGAAAGTTGCGCGATAAAATCGGCGGCCGGTATGGGCGAAAGCGGCCGGTTCCGCCGGTATCTGCCGTGAAGAGGAGGTTCTTGAAACAGTCGACGTCGCTCGCCCTTGAACCTTGGATGCGGCCGTCTTCGATCTCGATGATGGGGCTCATGGCAGGGGCGCGGTGGCGTATGTCATGGCACCGTCTCCAAACAAATCGCTGGCATGAATGCCAACACATTCAGGTCACTGAACGGCATGGTTGGCAGTCCGCCAACGATGGTGTAAAAGCCCCCTCGTTATGCGGGCTGATGTACCTATATTAAGGTGTGGCGATATAGGGTGTCGGCGATGCGAGGCTTACTGTGCGGCGTCCCCTGACGCCGGCACGCAATGCCGTCGAGCGGGTACAGACTATGCAAGAAGTACTATTGGTTGTTCACTTGATGTTGGCGATTGCCATTGTCATTACCGTGCTGTTGCAACGTAGCGAAGGCGGTGCATTGGGCATGGGTGGCGGAGGTGGCGGCGGCGGTCTGATGACCGGGCGCGAAGCGGCCAATCTGCTGACCCGATCCACGGCTGTATTGGCGGCCTGCTTTTTTGCCACCTCGCTGACTTTGACCATATTCGCCGGTCAATCCGGCGATCGGAAGTCAATCCTGGAACAATCGGAACCAGCAGGTTCGACGAATCAACCGGCCCTACCGGCAGGGCCGACCGTTCCCACTGATAAATAGGCCCCCCGCAGGCCAAGAAAAGCGGTAAAAACGGCGTTCCCGACAAGTAAGGCTTTGGTCCCGGCGCGGGCTTGGTTAAAATATAGTTCCATGACGCGGTACATTTTCATAACCGGCGGCGTGGTTTCCTCGTTAGGCAAGGGATTGGCATCGGCGTCGCTTGGCGCCTTGCTACAGGCGCGTGGCTATTCCGTACGATTGCGCAAACTGGATCCCTACCTGAACGTCGATCCGGGAACCATGAGCCCAACCCAGCACGGCGAAGTTTACGTCACCGACGACGGTGCCGAGACCGACCTGGACTTGGGTCATTATGAACGTTTTACTGGTGTTTCCTCGCGTCAGAGCGACAACATCACCACTGGCCGGATATATCAGCAAATCATTACAAGGGAACGCCGTGGCGACTATCTGGGCCGTACGGTGCAAGTCATCCCCCATGTCACCAACGCCATCAAGGAATTCGTCCTGAACGATACCGAGGATACGGATTTCATTTTATGCGAGATCGGCGGCACTGTCGGCGACATTGAAAGCCTGCCCTTCCTGGAAGCGATCCGCCAATTGGGTAACGACCTGCCCCGCGGCCAAACCGCTTACATCCACGCCACACTGGTGCCGTATATCAAGGCGGCCGGGGAATTGAAAACCAAACCAACCCAACATTCCGTGAAAGAGCTGCGCTCCATCGGTATCCAGCCCGACGTGCTGCTATGCCGCAGCGACCGGGAAATTCCATTGCACGAGCGGCGCAAAATTGCCCTGTTCTGCAACGTCCGGGAAAGTGCCGTGATCCAGGGCCTGGATCGCCGTTCGATTTATGAAGTGCCGTTGGCCTACCATGCTGAGCGACTGGATGCGGAGGTGCTGAAAGTCTTTGGCATTGAGGACCCACCCGCGCCCGACCTTAGCCGTTGGCAAGAAATTCATGATCGGATCGAAACCCCTGAGGGTACGGTGAAAATCGCCGTGGTGGGCAAATATACGGGCTTGCAGGACGCCTATAAATCCTTGAGCGAGGCATTGGTACATGGCGGCATGGCAAACCATGTAAATGTCGAACTGCAATGGATTGAAAGCGAGACCTTCGAGCAGCCCGATGCAGTCCAGCGCCTTGAAGGTGTCGATGGCATTCTGGTCCCGGGCGGCTTTGGAGAACGCGGCTCACAAGGTAAAATCGCGGCCGCCACCTTTGCCCGCGATAAGGGCGTGCCCTATTTTGGCATCTGTTTCGGTATGCAGATGGCGGTGATCGAGGCGGCGCGGAATTTGGCCGGATTGCCCGGCGCGTCGTCGACGGAATTCGGCGATTGTGATGATCCGGTGGTGGGACTGATGACGGAATGGACCCATGGCAACACCTTGCAGACCCGGGGCGTTGATGATGACAAAGGCGGCACAATGCGTCTGGGCCAATACGAATGCCGGTTGCAGGCTGGCTCCAAGGTTGACGCAATCTACGGGAACGGCAACGGTTATGATGCGAATGCAGAGGCCGGACAGGCAACGGCGATCTTTGAACGCCACCGCCATCGCTATGAAGTCAACATCAATTACCGTGAACGCCTCGAGGCGGTGGGATTACGTTTCTCCGGACTGTCCCCGGATGGCGAATTACCCGAGATCGTGGAACTGGAAGGCCACCCCTGGTTTGTGGGCGTGCAATTCCACCCCGAATTGAAATCAAAACCGTTCGAACCGCATCCTCTGTTCGCATCGTTCATCGCCGCCGCCGTCGATCAGATGCGCCTGGTATAATAATATGGCGAATGTCACCATCGGCAGCATTTCGGTTGGCAATGATCAACCCCTGACCCTGATTGCCGGGCCGTGCGCCATGGAAGGGCGGGAGCATGCCCTGGCCATGGCGGACCGCCTGACCAGCCTGGCGGATCGCCTGGGGTTTTCATTGATCTATAAATCCTCGTTCGATAAGGCCAACCGTACCTCTTTGGACAGCCCCCGCGGCATCGGCATCAGCGCGGCGTTGGATATATTTGCCGAGATCAAGGAACGTTTTCACTGCCCGGTTCTGACGGATGTGCATACCGAAGCGCAATGCGCCGAAGCGGCGAAGGTCGTGGATGTTTTGCAAATCCCGGCCTTTTTGTGCCGGCAGACGGATCTGCTGGTGGCGGCGGCGGCCACGGGCTGTGCGGTCAATGTCAAAAAAGGCCAGTTTCTGGCGCCCTGGGATATGGCCAATGTGGTGGCAAAACTGCTGGACAGCGGCAATCACAGGGTGCTGGTAACGGAACGTGGCGCCTCTTTTGGCTATAACACCCTGGTCAGTGATATGCGCGCCTTGCCGGTCTTGAAGGATCTGGGGCAACCGGTCGTCTTTGATGCGACCCATTCGGTGCAGCAACCGGGCGGGCAGGGGGGCACTTCGGGTGGACAACGGGAAATGGTGCCGGTGCTGGCCCGTGCCGCCGTCGCCATCGGGGTTGCGGCGGTTTTCATGGAAACCCATCAGGACCCTGATAATGCGCCCTCCGACGGACCCAACATGGTGCCGGTGGCGGAACTGGGCCCGTTGATGGAAATTCTGCTGGCCTTCGACCGCCTGGCCAAGGCGAGTCAATAAGACGGCAGCCCGGATAGGCATGGCGCAGTATCGACCAACAGGGACAAAAACATGAGTGGTATTATCGATATCGTCGGGCGCGAAATCCTCGACAGCCGGGGTAATCCCACGGTCGAGGTTGAGGTGACCCTGGATAGTGGTGCCATTGGCCGTGCCGCCGTACCGTCCGGGGCGTCAACCGGCGCCCACGAGGCGGTCGAGCGGCGGGACGGCGGTGTGCGCTATGGCGGCAAGGGGGTGCTGGGCGCCGTCGATGCCGTGAACGGTGATCTTTTCGACGCCTTGTCCGGTCTGGATGCGGACAATCAGATCAGTATTGACGGCATCATGTGCGATCTGGACGGCACCCCGAATAAAGCCAACCTGGGCGCCAATGCCATACTGGGGGTCAGCCTGGCGGTGGCCAAGGCGGCGGCGTTGGATGCAGGCCTGCCACTTTACCGTTATATCGGCGGCGTTGGCGCGCGGACCCTGCCGGTGCCCATGATGAACATCGTCAACGGCGGGGCGCATGCGGATAATCCCATCGATATTCAGGAATTCATGATCATGCCGGTGCGCGCGGACAGCTTTCGCGAAGCATTGCGCATGGGGGCGGAGGTTTTTCATACCTTGCGCGGCGCCCTAAAGGATGCCGGCCATAACACCAATGTGGGTGACGAGGGCGGTTTCGCGCCGATGCTGAACAGCGCCGACGAGGCCATGGGCTTTGTCATGAAGGCAATCGAAACGGCCGGCTATCGTCCTGGCGAAGACATCTATCTGGCCCTGGACCCGGCCTCGACCGAATTCTATCGGGATGGCAAGTACCACCTGGATGGCGAAGGCAAGGTCCTCGATGGCCCGGAAATGGCGGCTTATTACCAGGATCTGGCCAGCCGATATCCCATTATCTCTATTGAGGACGGTATGGCGGAGGATGACTGGGCCGGTTGGGACAGTCTGACCAAAACCCTTGGCGATCGTGTGCAATTGGTCGGCGACGATTTGTTCGTCACCAACCCGGTTCGTCTGGCCGAGGGCCTGGAGAAGGGCGTGGCCAACGCCATCCTGATCAAGGTGAACCAGATCGGCACCCTGTCGGAAACCCTGGATACGGTGGAAATGGCGCACAAGGCGGCCTATCGCGCGGTGATGTCACATCGATCCGGCGAAACCGAAGACACGACCATTGCCGATCTGGCGGTGGCGACCAATTGCGGCCAGATAAAAACCGGTTCCCTGGCCCGCTCGGATCGTTTGGCCAAGTATAATCAATTGTTGCGGATCGAGGAGGAACTCGGGCCGCAGGCGCGCTACGCCGGCGCCTCGGTGCTGTTGAAATGAAGGCCCCCGTTGCGTTGGTGGCCGGTGTTGGCCGGGGCACCGGCGGCGCCGTGGCCCGGCGCTTCGCCGCCGCCGGCTATCGGGTGGCGCTGCTGGCCCGCTCGGAAGGCCGGTTGCAGGAATTCGAGGCGGAATTGGCGGGTAGCCTGGCCATTCCCTGCGACCTCACCGACCCTGCCGCCGTCGACCATGCCCTGGCCCGGTGCCGGGACGAATTGGGCGAACCGGATGTGGTCATTCATAACGCGGCGCGGGGTACCCACGGCACCTTCATGGAAATCGATCCGGCCGATGTGGAGGAAAACTTCCGCGTCAATACCATGAGCCTTTTGTACCTAGCCCGCGCCGTGGCCCCGGCCATGATCGAACGGGGGAGGGGCGCCATTATTGTTACCGGCAACACCTCGGCCCTGCGTGGCAAGGCCACTTTCGCGGGCTTCGCCCCGACCAAGGCGGCGCAGCGTATTCTGGCCGAAGCCATGGCGCGGGACCTTGGACCCAAGGGCATCCATGTGGCTTATGTGGTGATCGACGCGGTAATAGATTTACGATGGACACGGCGAAGCAGACCGGAATTCAAGGACGAGGATTTCGCCCTGCCCGATGATCTGGCCGAAAGCATCTATCAGATATCGCAACAGCCACGCTCCGCCTGGTCCTTCAACGTTGAATTGCGGCCCTTCAAGGAAACCTGGTAGCGCCGTCTGACCTCGATCACTTCGAACCGCCATCGATCTTGAGAATGGCGCCGGTGGTATAGCTGGCGCCGTCCGAAGCCAGATAGAGCGCGGCGGCGGCGACTTCATCCGCCTCGCCACCGCGTTTCATGGCTATGGAGGTCTGGGCCCGGGCATTGAAGGCAGCCATATCCCAGGCCTTGGAAATATCGGTCAGGAAGGGGCCGGGCATGATGCAGTTGACCCGAACCTTTGGGCCATAGGCATCCGCGAAGGCTTCGGTCATGGCGTTGACGCCGGCCTTGGCGGCGGCATAGGTGATGACATCCTTGCTCGGGCGGATTGCAGCGGTCGAGGAGACGTTGATGATGGCGCCGCCATCGCCATCCGCCATGCGCTGGCCAACATTGGCGCACAGGCGGAAGGTGCCCTTTAGATTTACGTCCAGTACCTTGTCGTACAGTGCCTCGCTGATTTCCGCCGGCGAACCGTAGTGCGGGGACATGCCGGCGTTATTGATCAACACATCGACCCGGCCAAAACGCCCGTAAGCAGCCTCCACCAGGGCATCCACCTGATCCCAATGGCCCACGTGACAGGCGTGTGCCATGGCCTGGCGCCCCATGGCCTCGATCTCCGCCGCCGTGGCCCGGCACGACTCGATCTTGCGCGAGGTAATGATCAGATCTGCCCCGGCCGCGGCGAAGCCCAAAGCCATGGCCCGGCCCAAACCCCGGCTGCCGCCGGTGATCAATACCACCTTGCCGCTCATATCGATCTGATGACTGGCCATTTCGCACCTCTCAAAACTGACTGAAATTGCACCGCCAGTTTGCCCTGGACCGGACGATCTCTCAACCGTCAATACGATCTTGGCGAAAGGATCGCTGGCCCGCATCCATTCCACCGCCAGTCGAAACCGATGTTCGTCCCAGCAGGCGAATCAAAACATGAACATAGAGTGATCATTTACGAATCTTTCATAACATATTGAAAAAATGGATTTTTTTATCTTGACCCGATTCGCGGTATATGATTCGTTTGGGCTGACATGGGACTTTGGTACGATATGCGACGCAGCCTACGCAGGGCAATCACGCCTTGTCTGGGGTTTTGTGCGCTGCTTTACTTTGGCTATCACACGATACAGGGCGACCGCGGCGTCATTGCCTATCTGCGCCTCAGCGCGAATTTAGAGCGGACCGAAATGGCCCTGCAGGAAAGCAACGAAAGCCGGCAGCTGCTGGCCCGCAGAGTTGCCTTGTTGCGGCCGGACAACCTGGACCGCGATATGCTGGACGAACAAGCCCGGCAAATTCTGGGCCTGGCCCATCCTCACGACGTAGTGATTTATACCCCATAAGGCGCGCGCAGGCCGGATAAGGATTGTCCGTCAACAGGTTGCCTGCGGCCGTCGTTCCGGCGTCTTATTTTAAAATTAATCATTATTCGGTTAACTAGTAATTTCTCCTTGTATTACAAAGAGTTTTGACGCTTCAATCACGTTTGAAAGCGTCAAGGAACATCAATCGCGAACGGGGCTGTCATGGCGAAAGCTGCAGGTAGGGTTTCGGGAGCCAAGGGTTCGGGTTCCAAGGCGGCAAAGACAATCGTACGCAGGCGCAAGGCGCCGCCGCCGCCCGCTATTACCAAGGAAAATGTCGACGAAGTACTGGGTCACTACCGGCAAATGCTGCTCATCCGCCGGTTCGAGGAAAAGGCCGGGCAAATGTACGGCATGGGTTTGATCGGCGGCTTCTGCCATCTCTATATCGGCCAGGAAGCCGTGGTCGTTGGCATGCAGGCCGCCATCGAGGAGGGTGACACTCTGCTGACCTCGTACCGTGACCACGGCCATATGCTGGCCTGCGGCATGGACGCCAAGGGCGTGATGGCGGAGCTGACCGGGCGCATTGGCGGCTATTCCAAGGGCAAGGGCGGCTCCATGCATATGTTCAGCAAGGAGAGAAACTTCTACGGCGGGCATGGCATCGTGGGTGCCCAGGTGCCCATTGGCACGGGTTTGGCGTTCGCCCACAAATATCGCGGCAGCGACCGCCTTTCGCTGACCTACTTTGGCGATGGCTCGGCCAATCAGGGCCAGGTTTATGAATCATTCAACATGGCCGCCTTGTGGCAATTGCCGGTAATATTCATCATCGAGAATAATCAATATGCCATGGGGACGGCTGTCGGCCGGGCCTCGGCCCAGACCGAACTGTACCGCCGTGGTGAAAGCCTGGGCATCCCCGGTGTCCAGGTCGACGGCATGGACGTCCTGGCGGTTAAAACCGCCGGTGACGAGGCCGTCAAGCATGTCCGGGACGGTAATGGGCCCATGCTCCTGGAGATGAAGACCTACCGTTACCGCGGCCATTCGATGTCCGATCCGGCAAAATACCGTACCAAGGAAGAGGTGCAGCGGATTAGGGCCGAACGCGATCCCATTGATCATCTGCGCGCGGGCCTGCTGACTGCCGGATGCGCCGACGAAGCCGCCTTGAAGACCCTGGACCGGGAGGTCAAGGATATCGTCACGGCGGCGGCGGAATTCGCGCAAAACAGTCCCGAGCCGGATGCCGCAGAGTTGTATACGGATATCCTGGTGGAGGCTTAGGCATGCCCATTACCATTACCATGCCAGCCCTTTCGCCAACCATGACGGAGGGTACCGTGGCCACCTGGCTGGTGACCGAAGGCGAAAACGTCGCGCCTGGTGACATGATTGCGGAAATCGAGACTGACAAGGCTACGATGGAAGTGGAAGCGATTGACGAAGGCGTGCTTGGGCGGATTTTAATTCCTGCCGGTACCGAGAATGTCGCCGTGAATACGCCTATTGCAATCCTGTTGCTGGAGGGCGAGGACGCCAACGCCCTTGATGGCGCGGCTGTCGCCAGTCCAGTCCCGGTTGCCGCCCCTGAACCGGCTTCTGAACCGACCCCCACAATGGCTGCGGCGGCGACGGCGGCAACCCCTGCGGCGACGGACGTCATCGTAGAACCGGATTGGCCGTCGGGTACCGAGATGGCCGCCATGACCGTGCGCGACGCCTTGCGGGACGCCATGGCGGAGGAAATGCGCGGCAATGACGATGTCTTTCTAATGGGCGAGGAAGTCGCGGAATACCAGGGCGCCTATAAGATCAGCCAGGGCCTGTTGCAGGAGTTCGGGCCGCGGCGGGTGATCGATACGCCGATCACCGAACACGGCTTTACCGGCCTGGGCGTTGGTGCGGCCTTTGGCGGTCTGCGCCCCATTGTCGAATTCATGACGTTCAATTTTGCCATGCAGGCGATCGACCAAATCATCAATTCGGCGGCCAAGACATTGTATATGTCTGGCGGTCAAATGGGCTGTCCCATCGTCTTTCGGGGCGCCAACGGCATTGCGTCCCGCGTGGCAGCCCAGCATTCCCAATGCTACGCCTCGTGGTATGCCCATTGTCCGGGCCTGAAAGTGGTCTCGCCCTATACCGCCGCCGATGCCAAGGGCCTTTTGAAAAGCGCCATTCGCGATCCCAATCCGGTGATTTTTCTGGAGAATGAACTGCTCTATGGTCATTCCTTCGAGGTGCCGGTGCTGGACGATTTCACGGTACCGATCGGCAAGGCGCGGGTCGCCCGGGCGGGTGGGGATGTCACCATCGTGGCCTTCTCCATTTCCGTCGGCTGGGCCCTGGAGGCCGCCGATCTGCTGGCCGCGGAAGGCATTGCTGCAGAGGTGATCGATCTGCGCTCTGTCCGCCCGCTGGATTTACCAACCGTCCTGCAATCCATACGCAAAACCAATCGCTGTGTGACGGTAGAGGAAGGCTGGCTTAGCTGTGGCATAGGGGCGGAACTGTCAGCTAGATTGATGGAACAGGCCTTTGATGACCTGGATGCGCCGGTCACCCGGATTGGCGGGGCGGATGTACCCATGCCCTATGCCGCCAATTTGGAAAAATTGGCGTTGCCGGACGCTGCTGCCATCGCCGCGGCAGCCAAGGCCGTCTGCTACCGTTAACACTAAGTATCCTTGAGGCGATACCAAACCACGGGAAATCGAGCCATGCCCATTATTATCACCATGCCCGCCCTATCCCCCACCATGACCGAGGGAACCTTGGCAAAATGGCTCATGAAAGAGGGTGATCCTGTAAATTCCGGCGATATGCTGGCGGAGATCGAGACCGACAAGGCGACTATGGAGGTTGAAGCGATCGACGAAGGCATCCTGGGCCGCATCCTGATCGACGAAGGGACCGAGGGCGTGGCCGTCAACGCCCCCATTGCCATTTTGTTGGAGGAAGGCGAGGACGCGTCCGCCCTGGATAATGCGGTGCCGGCCACCACTGCCACCACTACCACCACCGCCGCAGCGCCCGCCCCGGCGGCTGCCGCCGCACCCCCCACGCCTGCCACAGCTGGCACAGCGCCAGCGGCTGCGCCATCAGTGGCTCCGGCCGCTGCCGCGGCAAGTGGCGGGCGAATTTTAGCCTCGCCGCTGGCCCGGCGCATGGCGGCTCAGGCTGGTCTGGATCTGGCTGCCGTCAATGGCAGCGGGCCACGGGGCCGGATCGTTAAAGCGGATATCGAAGCGGCCATTGCCGGTGCCGGGGCAGAGGCCGCGCCCGGCGCGAAAACCACCACCGCGGCCGCGGCGCCAACCGCGCCGCTGCCCGGGGCTTCGCCTTTCGAAGGCGAGTTCGAACTGCAACCGTTGAGCACCATGCGCAAAACTATTGCGCGGCGTATGAGTGAAGCCAAACGCGAGGCGCCGCATTTCTATTTGACCATGGATTGCGAATTGGATGCGCTTTTGGCCTTGCGCAAGGACCTGAACGGACGCGCGGATGGCGCTTTTAAATTGTCGGTTAACGATCTGGTCATCAAGGCTGCCGCCGTGGCCCTGATGAAGGTGCCGGATGCGAACGTCGGCTATGGCAGTGATGGTATCCGGCGCTATAAATCCGCCGATATTTCCGTGGCCGTGGCCTCCACGCGCGGCTTGATCACACCGGTCATCCGTAACGCCAACGGCAAGGGCCTGGAAGCCATATCCAGTGAAATGCGCGAACTGGCGGCAAAAGCCAACGACGGCAAGCTGATGCCCGAAGAATACCAGGGCGGCAGCTTCTCCATCTCCAATTTGGGTATGTACGGGATCAAGCAATTCGATGCCGTGATCAACATACCGCAGGCCTGTATTCTGGCGGTCGGTGCGGGCGAGCAAAGACCCGTCGTCAAGGATGGCGCCCTGGCCATTGCCACGGTTATGTCCGTCACCTTGTCCGTCGATCACCGTGCCGTGGATGGCGCTATCGGGGCCCGGTACCTGGCGGCCTTCAGGGGCCTGATCGAAGATCCCATGACCATGCTGCTATAGGGAGCAAAGCCGATGTCCGCGCAAACAAGCGATACGGCATTTGATCTGGTCGTCGTCGGTGGCGGCCCCGGGGGCTATGTGGCGGCGATCCGGGCCGCGCAGCTGGGCCTGGACGTGGCATTGGTGGAGCGCGAGCACCTGGGCGGTATCTGTCTGAATTGGGGCTGCATACCGACCAAGGCATTGTTGCGTTCCGCCGAGGTCTATCATTTGGCGAAATCAGCAAGCGAATTTGGGCTTAAAATTAAAGAGATAGAGGTTGATATTAATGCGATAATTCAACGTAGCCGAAAGATAGCCAAGCAACTGAATAGCGGTGTCGGACATCTGTTGAAGAAAAACAAGGTGGAGGTTTTGACCGGACATGGCCGCCTGTTGGGCAAGGGACGCCTGGCCATTGAAGTGGAAGGTGCGGCTGTTATGGAGCTAAGCGCCAAACACATCATTTTGGCCACCGGCGCCCGGGCCCGTGAACTGCCCGGGATGGAGGCCGACGGCAAACAGATCTGGAACTACCGGCATGCCCTGGTCGCCGATACGGTGCCCGAAAAACTGCTGGTCGTGGGCTCGGGCGCCATTGGGATCGAATTCGCCAGTTTTTTCAATACTCTTGGTTCGGATGTCACGGTCGTGGAAGTGCTTGATCGGGTGCTGCCGGTGGAGGACGAGGAAATCTCTGCCATGGCCCAAAAAGCCTTCGAAAAGCAGGGTATGCGCCTGTTGACCGGCGTTCAGGTCAAGAGTTTGAAGAAGGCCGCCGGCGCCGTTACCGCCAGTCTGGAGGTGCAGGGCGGCAAGAGCGAGGCGGTTACCGCTGACCGGGTCATCATGGCCGTCGGCATCGTGGGCAATGTGGAAGATCTGGGCCTGGAGAACACCAAGGCCGTGGTGGAACGGGCCCATGTGCTGGTGGATCCATGGTTGGCTACCGGCGAGCCGGGCCTATATGCCATTGGCGATTTGGCCGGGCCGCCCTGGTTGGCCCATAAGGCCTCCCACGAAGGGGTAATCTGTGTTGAGAAAATAGCCGGTGTCGCGGGCGTCCACCCGCTCAACGTCATGAATGTTCCGGGTTGCACCTATTGTCAGCCGCAAATTGCCTCCGTCGGCCTGACCGAGGCGGCTGCCAGGGCCGCCGGGCACAAGGTGCGGGTCGGCCGCTTCCCATTCATCGGCAACGGCAAGGCCATCGCCCTGGGTGATCCGGAGGGTATGATCAAGACGGTCTTTGATGAAACCAATGGCGAATTGCTGGGCGCGCACATGATTGGCCCGGAAGTGACGGAGCTTATCCAGGGTTATGCCGTGGCCCGCAGCACGGAAAGTACCGAGGCCGAATTGCTGCACACGGTCTTCCCCCATCCCACGCTGTCCGAGGCCATGCATGAATCGGTACTTGACGCCATGGGCCGGGCCATCCATTTCTAAGGCCAGGGACAATTAGGGACCAGCCAACATAATGGCCGAAAGCGATATCTCTGTGCACCCGCTGCGCCATCCGGAAAAACGCAATAATCCGGACAGTCCGCCGCGCCGGAAGCCGCCCTGGATCCGCGTCAAGGCGCCGAATTCGCCTATCTATTTTGAAACCCGCGACCTGATGCGCAGCCATAATCTGCACACCGTGTGCGAGGAAGCCGCCTGCCCCAATATCGGTGAATGCTGGGGCAGGCGGCACGCCACCATGATGATCATGGGCGATACCTGCACCCGGGCCTGTGCCTTTTGCAATGTAAAGACCGGCCGGCCGGACCATCTGGACCCGCAGGAGCCGGAAAATGTGGCAATGGCCGTGCAAACACTGGGTTTGCGGCATGTGGTCATTACTTCGGTGGACCGCGACGATCTGCCGGACGGCGGTGCGGCCCATTTCGCACAGGTCATTGCCCGCGTGCGCGCCCTGGCCCCGAAGACCACGATCGAAGTGTTGACGCCGGATTTTCTGGGCAAGGATGGCGCCTTGGAGACGGTGGTCTCGGCCCGCCCGGACGTTTTCAATCATAATCTGGAGACGGTGCCGGGTCTGTATCCACGGGTTCGTCCCGGGGCCCGTTATTTCGCTTCCCTGCAACTGCTGGCCAATGCCAAGGCTCTGGATGGGGGTCTGTTCACCAAGTCGGGCATCATGGTCGGCCTTGGCGAGGAGCGTCAGGCGGTGCACCAGGTGATGGACGATCTGCGCGCGGCAGACGTGGATTTTCTGACCATCGGGCAATATCTGCAACCAACGGCAAAGCATCATCCGGTGGTTGACTTTGTCACACCGGAACAATTCGCCGCCTATGAACAGGCGGCGCGGGGTAAGGGCTTTTTGTTGGTGGCGGCAACCCCTCTGACGCGGTCTTCCTATCATGCGGATAGTGATTTCGCCGAGTTGCGCCGCCGCCGGCAGGACATGGGCTGAAGCCGTGCCGACCCATGCCGAGCGCAAAATTCTGCCCTACTCGCCAGGCCAGATGTTCGATTTGGTTGCGGATATCGAGCGTTATCCGGAATTCCTGCCCTGGTGCGTGGCGTGTCGCGTTACCCGGCGAGACGGACCGGTGATCTGGGGCGATTTGATGGTCGGCTTCAAGGTTTTTCGCGAGACCTTTACCTCCAAAGTTACCCTGCACCCGCCCCTTAGTATCGATGTGGAATATATCGACGGACCGTTCCGCTATCTGAACAACCATTGGCAATTCATTCCAGCCACTGATGTTTATGGCGGACAAGGCACGGAGATCGATTTTTTTATTGATTTCGAATTCCGCTCCCGCATGTTGCAGGCAGTGGCGACCACCGTATTCAACGAGGCGGTACGCCGCATGGTCGGCGCGTTCGAGTCCCGTGCGGGCGTCATTTATGGACAAGTGCCGCCGGCCGGCGAATTATCCAAACCGGCCTGAAGCAAGCCGGGATACGCCTGGTCGAGGCGGCAAAGGGGACATAGTTCATGGCGAAGACGCTTTTGTTCGGTATTCAAACCAACGGAATTCGCCATGCTGAAGCCGATGGCATGCCGGATATCGATACCCGTTTCGCCATGGCGCGGGACGCCGGCGTTTTCGACTATGTCGACAAGACCCCGGATCCTCACGAGATAGAGGCCTTCCGCGCGGCCTCGGAAAAATACGGTCTGCCCGTGCGGGGCAGCGGCTGGTTCTACTGTGTTGGCCGGGACGAGGATTTATTGGCCCGCAATCTGGAAGTCGCGGGCAGTTTGGCATCGACGGTGCATAACGTGCAGATCCTGGCGCACCGGGCCAATGGCCAGTTGGCAAGCGACGCGGATGTCGTCGATTTCTACGAGCGGGCGATGGAACTTGGCGTTCGGCATGGGGTGACGTCCTGTCTGGAAGTACATGTGAACATGTGGTCGGAGGATTTTCGCCGAGTCACGCCGGTCGGCCGCCTGGCCGAGGCGCGGGGTCTGCCTTTTCGGATGACCCTGGATCACAGCCATGTGATTTTCAAGATGAACAATCCAAGGGAGCAGAAGGTTTTCGATATTACCGGCGATGTGGCGTCTGGGCGTCTGGTCCTCGATCCCTATTCGGATGGCGATGTCTGCAGTGAATGGATCGCCAACAATTGGATTGGACATTGTCATGCCCGCTCTGCCGTGCCGAATAATCCCCTGAACCTGGATGCCACGGACCAAGATGGTAAACCGGGCCGGGGTATCCAGTATCCCTTTGTCGAGCCCGCGCCGGGCACCTATCATTCGCCTTGGCAGGCGGCGGCCTTGGAGCCTTGGAAGGAAGTCGTCCGGTGCCTGCTGCGCCACCATGCCCGTGACAATGAGAGCCCATTGGGCCAGATCTCCACCGAATATATTCCCA
The DNA here is from genome assembly GCA_021776235.1 of Alphaproteobacteria bacterium. Lineage (GTDB taxonomy): Bacteria > Pseudomonadota > Alphaproteobacteria. The sequence continues at coordinate 233,836 of JAJFGG010000161.1, forward strand.
ATCTGGATTACGGCGAGGGCTGCCGTTATTCCCTGTTTGAACAAGCCATCGCCTGTGTTGAATGGATGCGGGCGGAGTGGCAGAAGGCCCAGATGGCGGCTTGATCAAGGCAACATCAGGGCGAAAAAGTTGTGGATTGCGTGGATAATACTCGGCACCCATAGATTTTGGGAATACTCGTAGATCCAGGCCAGAAGCAGGAACAGCGCAAACAGGCCCGGCAGGGCGCCCAGGTTAAAATGCATCAGGGCATGGCCCAGGGCGACCAACGTCACGGCCTGCCAAAGGCCACGGCGCTGGCGCAACCAGCCATATAGCAGCCCGCGAAAGACCATTTCCTCCATCAACGGAGCCAGGACCACGACGCCCAGCAACATCGTCAGCATATAAACTGGCTGCCCCCAGGCCTGCACCAAAGAGAGGGGCATAGCGGGATCTGTGCTGGATCCAAACAGAGGTCGGCCCAGGGCGGTAATCAACATCGTGGCCGGTACCGAAAGCAGCCCCAGGGCAACGGCCCGGACAAGCCAGCGGCGATCGATCCAGGCAAAACCCAGGCGCGCCCAACCGTCCCGCTCGGACCAGACGGCGGCGAACCAGACCCAGATAATCGTGGCCAGGCTGGGCAGCGCCACATAGGCCAGCAGGAACGTTGCCGGCTCGTCCTCCATACTTGGGTCCAGCAGGCGCCGCCCTATCAGGGCGGCGGCTCCCTGGACGAAGATGGCGCCGACGACCGTGCGCCGAATATCACGGGTCGCGAGACCGGGCACCATGGCGATCAACCAGCCATCATCGATGTCAGATGCGGCCTGGTCGCCGCGACAACATCAGCGACAGCATATCCAGGGCGGTGTAAATGGTTGCTTCGCGAATACCGGCCCGCCCCAGGTCGCCGAAGCGTTGCTCCCGATGCAGCGTTGTCCCGTCCCGTTGGGCGCAGGCCAGATGCACCAGACCAACAGGCTTTTCCACCGTGCCGCCGCCCGGCCCCGCGACACCCGTGACAGCCACGGACAGATCAGCGTTGGAATGCGCAATGGCGCCCTCGGCCATGGCCCGGGCGACCAACTCTGAAACCGCGCCATGCTCTTCGATCAACGCCATGGGGACATCCAGCATGGCATTCTTGGCGGCATTGGAATAGGTCACGAAGCCGCGGTCCACGACATCCGAGGAACCGGCAATTTCGGTCAAACAGCCCGCAATCAGGCCGCCAGTGCAGGATTCCGCCGTGGCCACCAGGGCGCCGGCTTCGCGGCAGGCCTGCAACAGGGACGTGGCCTGAACGATCAAAGCTTCGGAGAACATTCGCCTCGTCCTTCCTCGTTTACCACCAGGTCAATACCGGGCAATGATCTGTTCGGCGAAATCCTTGAAGTTGGACCGCGCCACGGCGATGGGCGGCAGCAGGACGACCTCGCGCAGGCCGGCTTTCTCCAGTTTTCGGATGCGGCTGAGAATTTCGTCGGGCTCGCCGACCAGACCGCCAGAAACCCGTATCATTTCGGGGGTTACAAAACGCCGTTCCTCGGGCACCAGAAAGGCGCAATGGCCCTGATGCAGCATCAGATGCCGGCGGTCTTCCGGCATCTCGGTTTCTACATAGCGTTTATAGTCCTCCCAAAGGCCGCGCACCTCGCCAAGGATGAAGTCGTCGTTGCCCCGTTGGCGATAGATCTCGTACCAAAAATGCAGGGAAGAGACGATTTCCGCGCCCGTTTCCTCGATCACCCGCTCAGAGGTCAGGCTTTCGCCGGGGCCAAGGATACAGGCGAAAGTCATCACCGAAGTATGGAAAGAATCGTCAATCCCGCGCCCCACGAATTCACCACCCTTGCGAATGCGCTCCAGATTCTGGGCCAGTACGGGGTAGGGTTCGTTGCCTGCACTGATCCGGCCGTCGCCATATGCGCCGGTTGCCGCCAATGCCTTGGGACCGTTGGCGGCGACGTAAATCGGCACTTTGTGGGCCGTATCCACGCAGGCCATTTGGCGGTCGAGAAAGCGGATCGGCCGGTTTTCGTTCGGGCTGCCTGGCGGCGCATATTCGACCTCTTCGCCAGCCAGCAGGCCGCGTACGACGCGGAGATAGTCGCGAAAGGCCGAGGGCGGGACCGGGTCCTGCCCCATGATCCGCATGGCGGTGTGGCCGGTACCAATTCCCAGAAAAGTCCGGCCCGGTGCGATGCGGTTGATCGAGGCAATGGAATGGGCGGTGACCGGCGCCAGGCGCGTGCCCGCGATGGCCACGCCGGTACCCAGGCGCAGGGTGGAGGTATGCCAGGCGGCCAAGGCCAGCGTGGCATAGCAATCCGACCAGATCATCTGTGAATCTGGCGCCCAGCCGCTGTCATAGCCCAACCCCTCCAGATAAGGGAAAATCTGCCAATCATCGATCTTGGTCGCGACCATGCCGCCAAATTTCATCTCTTCGCACTCCCTCAATCAAATCGAATTACTGCATCCAGACACGGACCGCCACGATCGCCCCCACGCCATAAAGGGCGGCCATGATATCGTCCAGCATTATACCCAGACCGCCGCTGAAACGCCGTTCGGCCCAGTTCGCCGGCCAGGGCTTGGTGATGTCGCAAAGACGGAACAGCACAAAGGCGGCCAAATAGTACCAGGGATCCAGCGGTGCGGCGATCAGCGCCAGCCATTGCCCGGCCACTTCGTCAATCACCACCACGCCCGGATCCTTGCCGCCGCTGGCCTGTTCGTAAACGCCGGCGGCCCAACAGCCGAGAGCGAAAACGGCGATGGTCGCAATTGCCAGGGCAAATGGGCCGCCGGCTTCTACGATGATCCAGGCGAAGGGCAGAGCCACCAGCGAAGCCCAGGTGCCGGGCGCCGGGCGCAACAACCCGATCCCGAACCAGGTCGCC
>JAJFGG010000162.1 GCA_021776235.1 Alphaproteobacteria bacterium
TCCAGATCGTCGCGGGCGGCCACCAGGGCATCCTGCAACTTGGCCAGGGCCGGGGCCAGCTCTGCCCGCAACTGGCCCAATTCGCTGAGCCGGTTGCCTTGCGCCAGGCGCACGGCGGCCGCGGTCTCCGCCCCCGCCGTCACTGTAAAGCCATCCCAGCGCCACAAGGCGCCGGAGGTTGAAACCAGGCGCTGGCCATAGGCCAGTTCCGCCACCAGGCGGGTGGCATCGCTATCATCCACTACGCCGACCTGGGACAACCGCCGGGCCAGGGCGGCCGGCGCCTTCACATAGCGGGACAAAGGCGTGGCGCCTGCCGGCAGGCCGGCAGCATCGTCCTTGACGGCCAGGGTCCGCCAGTGCACCGGCGCCGCTTCGTCGGTCGGCACGTCCAGATCATCGCCCAGGGCCGCCCCCAGCGCCGCTTCAAAGCCGGGCTCTACGGCCACGGCATCGATCACGGCGGGCCAAAGATCGGCGTCTTTTTGCCGCAACAATTCAGCCAGGGCCTTTTCCTCGGCCGCCAGTTGCGCATCCTTCGCCTCCGCCTGCTGGCTCGTTTCCCGGGCCCGGCTTACGGTTTCCTCGCAGGCGCCGTGCGCCGCCTCGCATTGCTCCAACTGCGCGCCGGCCGCTTCCGCGCTCAACCGCGCCTGGGCCAGTTCGTCGTTGGCCAGGCGCAAGCGGTCGTCATCCTGGCTTTCCGCTGTCAGGCGCGCACGGGCTGCCTTGGCCTCTTCCTGACGCTGGGATAGCCGTTGCAGGCGTTGTTCGGCGGACGCCAAGCCCCGGCGCAGGGCTTCGGCCTCGGCCGCGCCCTGGGCGACCTGATCGGTCAGCGCCTGCAGTGTATTTTCAGCTTCCGACAGGACCGACATGGCGGCGGAAACCCGCGCTGCGGCCTCGGCCTCCATTGCGGCTTCGGCCTCTTGTTGGCGGCGCAGCTGTTCGGCCTCGGCTTCCAGGCGGGCGATGGTCGCCGCCGCCTCCTGGCCCAGGCCGCTTTCGCGCTGCTGATCGATTTCGTTCTGCTGCAGACGGGCCTGCAGTTGCGCCGAGGCTTCGGCGATGCGCTGCTCCTCCTGATCCAGGCCGTCGCGGGCCACCGCCAGGCGATGCAGCGCCGCCGCCGCCACCGCCTCGGCCTGGCGCAGGCCGGGCAGGCCATCGGCGGCGTCCGTATGGGCCGTTGTGGCCTGGGCCGCCGCTTCCGTCAGGCGGGCCACCTGGGCATTGGCCTGGGCCAGTTCCTCTCCGGCCGCTTGCACCTGCTGCTCGGCCCGCTGGAACAGCAGGTGCAGCTGAATGCCTTCAAAATGGCGAATTTGTTCACCGACCTTGCGGAAGCGTTTGGCCTGGCGGGCCTGGCGCTTCATGTTCTGCAACTGCGTTTCCAGGGCCTGCATGACATCGTCCAGGCGCTCCAGATTGTTTTCCGCCGCGCGCAGGCGCAATTCGGCCTCGTGCCGGCGGGAATGCAGGCCGGTAATGCCCGCGGCCTCTTCCAACAGGGCGCGGCGGCCCACCGGTTTGGCGTTGATCACTTCACCAATGCGGCCCTGACTGACCAGGGATGGCGAATGGGCCCCCGAGGCGGCGTCGGCGAACAGCAATTGCACATCGCGGGCGCGCATTTCATTGCCGTTGATGCTATAGGCCGAGCCGCTGTTCCGCTCGATCGCGCGGATGACTTCCAGTTCCTCCGAATCGTTCAGGCCGGCGGGGGCCGTGCGGTCGCGGTTGTCGATGGTCAGGGATACCTCGGCCAGATTACGGCTGCCGCGGCTTTGCGAGCCGTTGAAGATCACATCGTCCATGGCGCCGCCGCGCATGCGCTTGGCCGAATTTTCGCCCATCACCCAGCGCAGGGCCTCGACCAGATTGGATTTGCCGCAGCCATTGGGGCCGACCACGCCGGTCAGGCCCGGTTCGATGTGCAGCTCTATGGGATCGACGAAGGATTTAAAGCCGCTAAGCCGTAGTTTCGTAAAATGCACCTGGTCTGGCTCCCAATAACCGTACGAGCGGGCGCGCAATCCAAATGCGCCCGGATTTACTAAATTAGAGCAATTGAACCAATTGCTTGCGTCGCGCCGGCGAAATCAACGAACTGAAAATCGCGCTAGTTCAAATGGGTCGCCAGCAATTCGTCCCATTTATCAAGGGTCATATTGCCTGAGGTTTTCACCCCGTTGACGATGAAGCTGGGGGTCGAATTAATATCGAATTTCTGGCTGCCCGTCAGCCGGTTTTGCAAAATCAGATCGACCAGGATCTGGTTGCCCATACAGGCCTGGAACCGCGCTTCGGTAAACCCGCCCAGACGCGCCAACTTGGCCAGGGCCTGCTGCGGGTTGGCCGCCTTGGCCCACTTCGACTGATTCTTGAACAGGACATTCAACATGCCAAAGTAGTGCTTTTCGCCGGCGCAGCGGGCCAGCATGGCGGCCTGCAATGCCACCGGGTCGAACGGGAATTCCCGAAAAATCAGGCGCATCTTCCCCGTATCGACATACTTGGCCTTCAACGCCTTGAAATTGCCCATGTGGAAGTTGGCACAATGGGGGCAGGTCATGGAGGCATATTCGATCACCGTCACCGGCGCATCCTTGGCGCCCAGGGCCATTTCGCCTGCCGCGTAGGGTGGTTCGGCGGCCGCCGCTGGAACGCCAATCAAAAGCAGCCCACAAAGCAAGACAAGGCCTGACAACATTACTCTAGCTTGGGTCATTGATTCTCCTACCCACAATATGTGGTGGTGATTATAGGCCTGCCGTGACGATCTAACAAGCCTTGCCATGGTTATCCCGGTCGCTATTTTACAAGACATTGGGGCAGGAACATGACGATCCAGAATAGCCCGGAAGTGCTCTGATTTCGCCAGCCCCGTCAATGGTCTTCGGATGGCGTTTCCTCTCGCCCCAGAACGCCGCGGCCCAGACGTTCCAGCGCTTGGCGCAAACCGGTGCTTTTGGTGCCGGCGGTGCGTGCGGCCAAGGCCGCCGATTCGGACGCCGACAGCGCCCTTTGCACGACCTGACGCGGTTTTTCCGGCACCGGCAGCGGCCCCTGCACCAGCTTTATGCGGTCGACGGCCCGATAGCCGTAAAAGCCGTTGATCCGTTCGATTACCGTGGGCGCCATGTGCTGCAATTCCACCGCCGCCGCGCCCCCGACCCGGATAATCAACACCGCGCCGGCCAGATCGCCGCGCCGTTGCTGCAGTTTTTCCGGCGTTGTCAGCGCCGCCAGTTTGGGACCAACGATCTCCGGCCAGCGGGCGATCACCTCGCCCTCACCAAAACCCCGCCTGCGCAGGGCGGCGGCCGTGGCCCGGCGCAGAACGCTGCCGGCGGCCACGGGCTGATTTTTATAGCGTCGTTGGTTCATGGCGCCATCTTGCGGGAGATCGCCGGCCGCGTCATCCTGCATCCGCGCCAGCGGCAATAAAACTTTGGTGAAGTTAGATCGTTAAACTCGGAAACAGATTATTGGCCTGGTATGACGGGCAGCACCGCAAGCTGCCCTGGCGGGCGCCGCCGGGCGAATTGGCCGCACCCTATCACGTCTGGCTGTCCGAGATCATGCTGCAACAGACCGTAGTCAAGACGGTCATTCCTTACTACCAGCATTTTCTGCAGCGCTGGCCAAGCGTCGAAGCCCTGGCGGCGGCGGAACTGGACCAGGTGCTGCACGCCTGGCAGGGCCTGGGCTATTATGCCAGGGCCCGCAACCTGCACAAATGCGCCCAGGTGGTGGTCGCCGAGCATGGCGGCGCGTTCCCCGATACAGAGGCGGGGCTGCTGGCCCTGCCCGGCATCGGCCCCTATACCGCCGCCGCCATCGCGGCCATCGCCTTCGGCCAGGCGGCCAGCCCCGTGGACGGCAATATCGAACGGGTCGTGGCGCGCCTGCATGGGGTGACGGCAGCGCTGCCCGGCGCCAAAGGAGAATTGCGCCGTTTGGCGGCGGGCCTGACGCCCAAGCTGCGGGCCGGCGATCATGCCCAGGCCCTTATGGACCTGGGCGCCACCATCTGCCTGCCCCGTGCGCCGCAATGCGAGCGTTGCCCGCTGCACCGGACCTGTCAGGGCCGCCAACAGGGCATCGCGGCCGACCTGCCCCGGCGCCTGGCCAAGGCCCCGCGGCCCACCCGTTACGGCGTGGCCTTTTGCCTGTTCGACGAGGCCGGCCGTCTGTTGTTGCGGCGGCGGCCGGAACGGGGCCTGCTGGGCGGCATGATGGAAGTGCCCTCGACCCCCTGGCGCGAGGCAATCTGGCAGCGGCAGGAAGTCGAAGCCTTTGCCCCCCTGGCCACCCGCTGGCGCAGCCTGCCCGGCACGGTCAGCCATACCTTCACCCATTTTCATCTGGAGATGACAGTGCAGACCGGCGCCGGCAGCCGGCCGGCAATGGGCGGTGAAATCTGGCAGGCGCCGGTCGCTCTGGCCGATCTGGCCTTGCCCACGGTTATCAAGAAAGTGCTGCGCCACGGCCTGACGGCGTTCTAATTATCTCTCGTTCTCGGTGCCAGCCAGACGCCGGAGATAGTAGAAGTATCCGATACAGCCAACGGCCAGCACCGCAAATCCCCAGAGAACGAGTTGGTTCCACCATGTATCATCATCGGTGACCATATCGGTAGCAATCGCTATGAGGGAAAAAACCACCGACATGATCGCGCTTGCGGCGATCAGCCATGCGAGGAAACTTCTGCCTAAGGCCTTTGCAGTCTGCCGCTGATGTTCCCGGTACGATCTTGGCATCCGGGAGGTCTCAAGACCGCTGACGCATGCCCGAATGGCGATATTGTACGCGATGCTATAGGCAAGGCAAACGCTCGCGATAAGCACGACAGCCTGGGAATTGGACCCCAGGATCGAGGCCCACAAAACGGGTAGGCCCAAAATGAAGCCGACTTTGTACGCTACGGCGACCAGGCGCCGGGCGCGCTTTGTTGATGAAGGATCTGGAAGTCGATAACCCTTACCGAAAATACCCCAGGGAAAAAACACATCGAGGCCGTCATCGTCCTCGCCGAATTGGACCTGGGCCAGTTTGTCGAAAAATCCCACGGGTTTTCGCTCACAAATAGCGTTTTCATCGTGATGACCGCGTCATTCTAGCGCCGCAGCTCATATAAACCAATGGCAATGGCATGGGAGTTATGGGGCATTATGGGAATGCAATCGCGCCGATCAGAATTGCACGGGCACGTTGCGGGCGCCACGCACCTGTCCGGCGGCCCAGGTGACGCCGTCCGGGTCGGAGATGGTGAATTCGGGGATGCGCGCAAACCAGGTCCGCAACGCCACGTCCATTTCCATACGGGCCAGATTTGATCCGGCGCAGCGGTGCACGCCAATGCCGAAGGCGACGTGGCGGTTTTTCGCCCTATCGAGGACTGCCTCGTCGGGCCGGTCGAACACGGCAGGGTCGCGGTTGGCCGCCGGGAAATTCAGGATCAGGCGTTCGCCGCGTTTGATCGTGGCGTCATTGTGGGCCACATCCTCCATGGCAATGCGGCCAACGGAAACCGGTGCGTGCAGCCGCAGCATCTCTTCAATCGCCGTGGGAAACAGCGCCGGCTCCCCCGCCAGGCGCCGGCGGTCCGCGTCGTGGCTGGCGAAATGCAGCAATGACGAGCCGATGGAACTCCATGTGGTGTCAATACCCGCCGCCAAGGTCAGCACGCACATCTTGACGATGACCTTGTCCGTCAGGGGTTCGCCCTCGATCTCCTTTTCCAGCAACTGCGAGATGAAATCGTCGCCCGGCTCGGCCCGCCGCCGGGCCAGTTGTTCGGTAAAATAGTCGACAAGCTGGCGGTGGCTTTCCGCGCGTAGCTCTTGGTCGTTGAAGCCGTACTCGATGAAGCCGCGGACCCATTGCACGAAGTCATCGGCCCGGTCGGTACCGATGCCCAGCATATGGCCGATCACCCGCGGCGTGATCTGCTGGGCATAATCCACGGCCGCATCGCAGGCGCCCTTGGCGATGAACTTGTCGATCAGATCGTTGCACAGGGCCTGGGTAAAGGGGCGATAGACTTCAACGGCTTTTGGCGTAAAAAACGGCAGCAGAGCGCGGCGCAGGGGGATATTCTCGGGCGGATCCTTGGTGATGGGCGGGAACTGATCCGTGTTGAAATCGCCCAGCAGATCCCTGTCTTCCGGCATTTCCACCACCGAGACCTGGCGGTTGGACAGTTCCGGCACCTTTCGCACCAGGGACTGCACGTCATCATAGGTCGTGGTCAGCCAGAAACCGCCGCGTTTTTCAGTGCGGGCAAAGGGACAGCGTTCCCGCAGGTCGCGCCATACCGGGCCTGGGTCCGTGTTGTAGGCGACATCAAAAATGTCCAGATCCGCCGCCTCGTTCCCATCCGGTTTCTGCTCGTCCATTGCCTTCGCTCCTAATCTTTCACCGATCCGTCATTGTGCCGCTTGGGCGCAAGCCGCATTTGCGGCCAATGGTAACATGGCGAAACCGATTATCCAGCACGGGTTACGATGGTGCGGGCGGCAACGGTGCAGCGATGATCGCGTTGACCCGCGCTTGGGAGGCGATCTTGCCGGCCTGGTTCACGATCCGCATGGCGGTCAGGCGGCCGCCATCGGTTTGGTTTTGCAGGGTTAGCCGCTCGTCCCAGAACATGGGCCTTTTGAACCAGATCTCCAGATCCATGCTGTCTACCGTGCCGCGCCGGGCCAGGGCCTCGAGATAATAATGCACCGCCATCAGACCGGCGGCGATGGGCGCGCGAAAACCGAATTGGCGGGCGATATCCGGGTCGGAATGAATACGGTTGCGCCCGTCGCTGCTGTATCTGGCGACCTCTTCGGGCCGTAACGTTCGCTGCCAGAGTTCCTTGAAGCCCAGGGCATCCTCGTCCGGCGCAGCCAAAAAATCAGTGGCGCCGCCGCTGCCACTGACCCCGGACCGGGGTCGTAGTCCGGCGCGGTCCACGGTGACCAGTTCGCGTCCCTCGGGATCGGCAAACAAAAAACTCCAGCGTACCGCTTCGCCCTTGGCGACCTGTTCGATGGCGGTGATGCTGCCGCGCATATGCAGCTGGACATCCATCGCAACCGGCGCATGCTGGATAAAGCGCTGATAGAGGTGCACCTGACCCTGCAGGGGCACGCCCGGTTCCAGCAAGGCGTCCAGGATGGGCAGGCCGAGGAAGGTCAAATCGAGGCGGTCGCCATGCACCTCCGGGTCAATGCCGCAGGCGCTCAGTTTTGCCAATTGCTGGGCCCGGTCGATGGCAACGGCGCGCGCTTCATAAACATAGCCGACGGGCAGCGGGTAGGGGTCAAGCATACGGCGGTTGATCTTTCGATAGACGTGAAGTTACGCCAAGCTACGAAGACAATGTACTGCATCGTCTTCGCTAGGCTAGCCCTCGGTGCGGACAAACTCCAGGGCCTGGCGCGCCGTTCTGGCGGCATGGCGGCGTTTCAGGGGCGAGTTGATCAGCCGGTTCAGCCCTGCGGCCAGGGTCGGCACCCATGGTGCGTCCGGCGCATTCTGGAACTCCTGATAGGCTGCGCTGACCGTCTTGACATAGTGGCAGGCGACGATGTGCTCGATCTCGCCATGGTCGAAAAAGCTGTCGAGGGCGCTTTCCAGGAATGCCTTTGGATCGTCGACGCGCCATTCCGCCTCCGCCACTTCGTTGTCGAGGTAGCCGGAATTGCGGCCGACGAAGCAGGCCATCTGCAGCAAGCCGCGGGGCCAGAGGTCGGGCAGCCGTTCGCACTGTACCCGGACCGCGTTGGCGAAGGTGATGCCGTGGGTAAAATCGAGCCAGCCGATGTTCCGGCTGATCGGGTTGTCGGTGCGGTCCTGCATGGCCAGATCATAATGCAAAAGGTTCCAGGCCAGGGCGCCGAACAGCGCGTCGTAGAGCTGTCCGATGCCGGCGCTGGCGCCATTGGCAAGGCCCAGGGCGCGGTTGACGGAAAGTCCCTGGAAATCGCCGGCTTTGATGGCTTCACCGCCCGCGCCATCCCAGGCCGCAAGGGTTGGCGCGTATTTGCGAAATTCCGGGATCAGATCCTCGCGGCGGGAATAGACCAGGTTTCGCACCAGGGGCAACAGCAGCGCCTCCAGCATGCCGGCCCCGAAACGTTCGGCCAGCATGCGTGTCTTGTAGACATAGATGATGGCGTGGCCGAAGCCCTGGAAATGGGCCAGGGCCGCTTCGGTCAGGGGCCGTTCCAACGCCTCGAAGCCGAGACCAGCCTTGACGGCGCCACGGATTTGCGCCACGGCTCCGGCCTCGTCCTCGGCCTCGATGGCCCGGACCAGGGTGTCGGCGTTAAAACGCCGGGTCGCCTTGGGATAGGGATAGCTGGGTTCGCGCAGGGTATCGTAGGAAAAATGCGCCACGGCTTCCAACAGGGGGACCAACTGCCTGGTCCGGCCCCGGCCGCGGCTCTCTCGCAGCAATAGCCAGTCTGGTGCGGCCGCCTGGGCGTGACCCATGCCAAACTCGAAGCGGTCGTGGCTCCAGCGGATGGTTTGACGCAAACCCTCCATTGCATCGGCGCCGGCTTGTTCCAGGCGCGCCAGCTCGCGGGCCATGCGGTCGTAGTCATAATCGTCGAAAGCTTCGTGCAGGCTGTCGATGGCCCGGGCAATGCGCCGATCGGCCGGCGCCTCGGCAAGATCAAGCCAGACCGAGGCGTCCCGGACCGTGACCGGATAGCGCCGGAGCTGGTCGCCACCGACCAGGGTTTCACCGCTGTTCAGATCGAATTTCCAGTTGTGCCAGTTGCAGGTCAGGACGCAGCCGTCAGTCAAGGTTCCGACCTTGAGCGGGTAGCCTTCGTGAGGACAGCGGTTGTTGCAGGCATAAATGCCCGTCTCGCTTTGGAAAATAGCGATCTGCTTGCGGCCGTGTTTGAAGATCAAGGCGCCCTTGGCGGCCTGCAATTCTTCCAGGCTACAAGCGGGAACCAAGCCGTTGCCGCCGTCTGTATCGCTTGTCGACATTGTCTGCATCTTCTGTGGGCCGCCTCCTTGGGGACAGTATACAATTGCCCGGAAGTGCTCAAAATAGCCGAGACGTTCATTCAGTGCTGATGGTATTCGAAACCGGATGCGGGCGTCAGTTCAATTCCGCGCGCAGCTTCTGGCGCAACAGGTCGATGGGGATCAGGTTGCCGCGGTCTTCGAAACACCAGAAGGTCCAGCCATTGCAGGCCGGCGCGCCCTGTACGGCGGCGCCGACCTGATGGATCGAGCCGCGGGCGCGGTCGGCCACCACGCTGCCGTCGGCCCGCACCCGGGCGGCATAGCGGCGGCGGGCATCGTACAGCTGGGCGCCGGGGCTGAGCAGGCCGCGCTCCACCAGCCAGCCAAAGGGGATGCGCGGCAGGGCGCGTTTCGACGGTGTCACGTCGATATCCTCATCCCCAAGGGGGGTGACCGCGTCAATGCGGGTGCGGGCCAGATCCACATAGCCGGGATCGGCATCAATGCCAATAAAATCCCGGCCCAGAAGCTTGGCCACGGCCCCGCTGGTGCCGGTGCCAAAAAACGGGTCGAGGATCAGATCGCCGGGGTTGCTACCGGCGAGGAGCACCCGGTGCAACAGGGCCTCGGGCTTTTGCGTCGGATGAGCCTTGCGCCCGTTCACCTTGAGGCGTTCCGCGCCGGTGCAGATCGGCAACAGCCAGTCGCTGCGCATCTGCAAGTCCTCGTTCAAGGCCTTCATGGCCTCGTAGTTGAAGGTATAACCCTTGCCATCCGGCGACGGCGTGCACCAGATCAAGGTTTCATGGGCATTGGTGAAGCGTTTGCCGCGGAAATTCGGCATCGGGTTGGTTTTGCGCCAGACGATGTCATTGAGGATCCAAAAGCCCAGATCCTGCAGAATGGCGCCCACCCGGAAAATGTTGTGATAGCTGCCGATGACCCACAAACCGCCCCTGGGTTTCAGGACCCGCTTAACCTGGGTCAGCCAGGCGGTGGTGAATTCATCGTAACTGGCGAAATTGTCGAAGCGGTCCCATTCATCGTCGACACCGGCCACCTTGCTGTTGTTGGGCCGGCGCAAATCCCCGCTCAATTGCAGATTATAGGGCGGATCGGCGAAAACCAGATCGATCGATGCCTCCGCCATACGGGACATCACCTCGACGCTGTCGCCCAGGTGAATATGGTTTCGATCGATTTCGTGCGTTTTGCTCATGACGGCGGCGCATCCTGATGGAGAGCGAATCGCCCGTCAACCGATTTTTTTATGTGGACTCAATCGTTTAGGGATGGATCCAGAAGTTTCCTAATAGGCGCGAAGGAGCGCCGATGCATTTCGTTCGGTCCCAGCCTGGCCAATGCCGCCTGATGTTCAGCGGTGCCATAGCCGGCATTGCGCTCCCAGCCAAAGCCCGGGAAGCGCCGGGCCAGGGCCGTCATCTCGCGGTCCCGGGTCACCTTGGCCACGATCGAGGCGGCGGCGATGGAAAGACAGCGGGCATCGCCCTTGACCAGGCATTCGACGCTGCAATTGCGGTTGGCGGGCAGATCGGGGGCGCGATTGCCGTCCACCAGGGCATGCCGGGGCGCCAGCGCCAGAGCCGCCACCGCGCGGGCCATGGCCAGCATGGTGGCGCCCAGGATGTTGAGGCGGTCGATTTCCCCCACCGCGGCCCGGCCCACGCCAATTACCGCAACATCAGTCAGGCTATGGAACAGCGCTTCCCGGCGGGCTCTGGACAGGGTCTTGGAATCCGCCAGGCCGGGCGGAATATCATCCGGGCGCAGGATCACCGCCGCCGCCACCACTGGGCCGGCCCAGGGACCGCGGCCCGCCTCGTCAACGCCGCAAACCGGGGCCAGGCCCCGGGCCACGGCGGCCGCCTCGTGTTCGTAATCGGCGTCAAATTCGGCTTTTGCCATCATCGTCACCGGCTGCGTCAGGCGGCCCAGGATTTTCAAAGCGGGTATCTTCAAAGCGGGCGTCTTCAACGCCCGCATCACCGTCGCCGTCACCGTCCCTGTCCGCATCCGGATCGGCCTCATCCCCGTCGGCTTTGTCGGTCATCATGCCTTTGGCGGCGCGATAGCCTTTCTCGCCCATGCGCATGGAAAAGCGTACCGAATACAGGCTCATGCTTGTCACCGCCCTGGCTTCCGGTCCGAACAGGTTCTGCAGGTATTCCCGCAGGGTCTGAACATTGCTGCCGACCAGACGTTCCAGGCGCCGGGTCAGGATCAGCCACAGCGGCGAGAGCATCAGGCTGAGGGCGATGACGGAAACCAGAATGCGGCCGCCTGTGTCCAGAATCAGGCCGGCCCCGACCGCCGCCGCCACTAGGACGAACGAGAACTCGCCGATCTGGCCGATGGAAACGCCAACGATCCAGGCCCGGGGCCAGGGCTCGCGCAGCAGCCGCAACACGGCGACGTTCATCATGGTCTTCAGCACCGTGACGACCAGCAGAATGCTCATGACTTCCGCCAGATGCTCCCAGATGAAGGCAAGATCCAGCAACAGGCCGATGGAAACGAAAAAGATCATCAACAGGACGCCCTGAATGGGCCGGGCCGCCGCCAGCAGAGGCACCCGTGCCGTCGAGTTGCCGATCCACAGGCCGGCCAGAAAGGCGCCATAGGCCGGCGACAAGCCCAACAGGGCGGACACCAGCGCCGCGCCGAAACAATAGGCCAGGGCGGTGACCGCCGAGATTTCCACATCGCCATGCATGGTCCCCGCGAAGGGCAAGCCGACCCGCGAGCGCCGCGTCAATACGGCAATCATGGCGGCGAGGAGGCCCACCGCCAGGAGCAGCTTCAGATAACCGGCCAGGTCGATGCCGGTACCCCCCGCCAGGCCGTCGATGATCAGCAGCATGGGCACGATGGCCAGATCCTGCGCGATCAGCACGCCAATCGCCGTGCGCCCGATGGCGGTGCGCAGTTCACCGATATCCTCCAGCAGCTTGATCGCCACGGCGGTGCTGGACAGGGCAATGACAAAGCCCATCACGATGGCGGTCTCGATACTGTGTTTAAAGAACGGCATCACCAGCAGCATGGCGCCGATGGACAGGGCGATTTGCGCGCCGGCCCCCAACAACGCCAGGCGCAGCACCCGGCGGAAGGCCCGCAGGGACAATTCCATGCCGATCACGAACAGCAACAGCAACACACCCAATTCGGCCAGGGTTTCAATGGGCCCGCGGTTGGGAAACAGATCGAACCCGGAGGGGCCGAGAACGACACCCGCGACGATGTAGCCGACGATCGCCGGTTGCCGCAGGCGCTGTAGGATAAGGCCCAGGATCAGGGCGCTGGCGGCCAGCAGGGCGATTTCAAAAAGACCGTTGGTATGCATCACTCTCTAGTCTACCACGGCGCCTGCGAACAACAGCAGGTTGAGGGGGTGAAGCACGGCATAGAGCGCGGAAAACCCGGCCTCGAATTCAGCCCAGTTCATGCGGGCGCCGCCGGCCCGCAGCCGGCCATGGATTTGCCGCAAACTACGCCGGCCATCGATCAGGGCGACCATGGCGGCGGCCCCGTCCGGCACTTCGAATTGCCTTTCAACGCCGCCCAGTTCGGCGCTCAACCGAGGTGACTTGGCCAGGCTGGCGGCCAGGCGGTCTGCTGCTATCTCGCGCAGCGCGGGCACCATTGCCGGGGTCAATCCCGATACCGCACCGCCCTTGTCATTGCCCCGGCGCACGGCATAGAAGATATGGGTTTTCATCGCGCCGGATAATTCCTCGGCCAGGGCCCAGCGCTCCGCCCGCGGCAGGGCCGCGGCGCGCTCCCGCAGCTCCGGGTCGCTGAGGTAATGACCCGGATCATAAGCTCCGGCGGGCAGAAAGCCGGTGATCCGCAAGCCGGCGGCAGCGGTCAGTTTGACGATTTCGCCGACCAGATAGGCCCGGTCGCGGCTATGCAGCAATAGATCGAAAAACCCGGCATCGTCGCCTGCCAGATGATCCGACAGATTGTCGTTGCGCCGTAGCCAATTGCCATCCGGCAGGCCATCGACCAGACGCCGGGCCAGGGCCAGGCGGTCCTCCGCGGGGCCAAGGGCAGGGGCGGCGCCGGCCAAACGGGCGATGGCGCGCTGGACCGGATAAACCCCGGTCCGGCCCAGTTCGCCGTACAGCATCAGGCCCAGGCCGCCACGTTCCGCCAGGACCGAAACCAGGGCCTGCAGTCCCGCCTCGGGGGCGTCGAGATGATGCAGCACGCCGCAGCAATCGATGTAATCGAAGGGCGCCCAGCCAAGTCGCGGCAGATCCAGCAACGACCCCTGATGGAATGAGATATTGTCCAAGCCACGCGCCTGGGCCCGCTCCCTGGCCACGGTCAGGGACGCGTTCGAGGCGTCTAGGTAGGTTACGGTGCCGGCCCCACGGTCCGCCAATTGCTGGGCCAGCATGATGGCGCCATCGCCTGTGCCGCCGCCCGCCACCAGGGCCCGCAAAGCACCGGCCTGGCCGCCGGCAAAGACGAAATGCTCAATTTCCAGAATATGGCTGGGCGAACCGGTGATCAGGCGATGCGCCTCGTCCGCCGGGTTCCGGGCCGGATAGGGATAGGCTTCATACTGGGCGCGGACGGCGCCATCGCCATTCCCGGTCATGGCAGCTTGGTATCCACCTAGTCCATGGTCACCACGGCCTTGCCCACAACCTTGCGCTCTACCAGGACGTTCAGGGCCGCCGGCACCTCCGCCAGGGGAAAGCGGTGCGAGATATTGGGCCGCAATTTGCCCTCCCGCAGCCATTGGAACATGATCTCCATGTTCTGGCGGTGGCGATCAGGGTAGCGCTCCGTCCAGGCGCCCCAGAAGACCCCGACGATGGAGCAGTTCTTCAACAGCGCCAGGTTCGCGGGCGCGGCCGGGATACGCCCGGAGGTAAAACCGATCACCAGAAGCCGGCCATCCCAGTTGATGCAGCGCAGGGATTCATCGAAGACATCGCCGCCCACGGGATCGTAAATCACATCGGCGCCGGCGCTGCCGCAAATCTCTTTTACCTTATCCTTGAACGGGCCATCGGTGTAGTTGATGACATGATCGGCGCCGTGTTCAGTGACGATTTTCAATTTTTCGTCATTGCCGCCCGTGCCGATCACCCTGGCGCCCATGGCCTTGCCGATTTCCACTGCCGAAAGGCCGACGCCGCCCGAGGCACCGTGCACCAGCAGCCATTCATCGGGCTGCAACTTGCCCATCTGCATCAGCGCGTAGGCGGATGTGCCATAAGTCAGGACAAAGGCCGAGCCCAGATCATAGTCGATATCGTCCGGCAGATGCAGGCATTTAACGGCCCGGGCGTTGACCTCTTCGGCAAAAGCGCCGTGGCCGGTCAAGGCGATGACCCGGTCCCCGGGTTTGAAATCGCTGACGCCGGGGCCGACGGAAAGCACGTCGCCGGCGCATTCGGAACCGGGCGAAAAGGGAAAGTCGGGTTTGAACTGATATTTGCCCTCGGTGATCAGGATATCCGGGAAATTGACCCCGGCGCAACGCACCCGGATACGCACTTCGCCCGTCCCGGGCGCGGGTAAAACATGGTCTTCCAGCACCAGGCTTTCAGGCGGGCCGTATTTCTTGCACAACATCGCTTTCATTCGTGTCTTCCCCAATATTGCCAGCGTTCCTATCCTGGCCAGGGCATTAACACAAAGCATGGGCCTTTGTCGCCTGTAGGGGTTATTCTTGATCCCAGGCAATATGGAAACGGTGACTATGCGCGGTTATTTCGGCATCGGCGTCGAGCGTTTGAGCAAACCCATGAACGCGGGCAATCTGTTTCGTTCGGCCCAGGCCTTTGGCGCCGGTTTCCTGTTCACCATTGCGGGCAATTATCGCCAGCGCCAGGCGCATTCCGATACTTCACAAGCCACCCGGCAACTGCCGTTCTACGAATTCGACGACGTGGCCGGCATGCTGTTGCCTGAACGTTGTCAGCTTGTGGGCATCGAGTTGATCGAGGGCGCGGTCGATCTGCCGACTTTCAAGCATCCGGTCCGCGCGGCCTATGTCCTCGGCCCGGAGCGGGGAAGCCTGTCGCCGGCGATGATCGCGCGCTGCGACCATCTGATCAGGATCCCGACGGCGTTCTGCATCAACGTGGCCACGGCGGGCGCCATCGTGATGTATGACCGTACCGTCAGTCTGGGCCGCTTTGGTC
>JAJFGG010000163.1 GCA_021776235.1 Alphaproteobacteria bacterium
GAAAGCTCGACGATATATTTCTTCCGTGACATTATGCACCTCGGCGAAGTTGCGAATCGATGGCCATCGAATCATCCCTGGCGAGGTCGCGCAACTCACGAAAGACTAATGCGCAAATTAGATGGTGCGGACCACTAGCCTTCCTCCGCCACAACGTTGTTGGCTAGGCAGCCCAGGCCGGAAATCTCTACTTCGATGCGGTCGCCGGGCTGCATCCACAACGGTGGCTTGCGCCCGGCACCGACGCCGCTGGGGGTGCCGGTGGCGATCACGTCGCCCGGATGCAGGGGCGTGAACTGCGAGACGTAGGCGATGATGTTGGCGGGCGAATAGAACAATTGTTCGGTGTTTTCATTCTGCACCACGTTGCCGTTCAGCCGGGTGGTCAGTTGCAGGTTCATCGGTTCCGCCACCTCATCCGCCGTGGTCATCCAGGGGCCGCAGGATCCGCTGTGCTGGAAGTTCTTGCCGGCGATCACCGACTGTCCCTGGAAATCGCGCACGCTGCCGTCCAGGAACGGGGCATAGCCGGCCACGTGGGCCATGGCCGCAGCCTCCGCGATATGCCGGCCCGGCTTGCCGATGATGAAGGCCAGTTCGCCCTCGAAATCAAAATGGCTCGAGGCCCGGGGCCGCACAATATCCTGTTCATGGCCGACCAGGGCGTCGGGCCATTTGGAAAACAGCGACGGATTTTCCGGAAAATCCATGCCCATCTCGGCCGCATGTTCGCGGTAGTTCAGGCCGATGCAGATGATCCGGCGGGCGTTGGGGATGACCTGCAGATAGCGAATGGCATCAAGGCCGTGATCGGGGCCCGCGCCGTTCGCCGCCGTCGCCGCCTCGGCCAGGCCATCGCCCTCCAGCAGGGACCGCAGATCGGCATACTTGGCGCCCAGGCGCTGCCCCAGATCGACCACGCCATCGCCCTGCACCAGGCCATAGCTGCTCCCGGCGGCGGTGTTGAAGCTTAACAGTTTCATTCGGCTGTCCTCCTATTTGGCCGCTATTTGGCTCTACTACTTTGCCAGGGGTACGATAACGCCGGGGTTGAGAATGCCGCCCGGGTCCAGCTTGTCCTTGGCGCCCTGCAGGGCCAGGCCGAAGACCTCCGGCCGTTGCCGTAGGTACCAGGGCATGTGGTCGCGCCCGACCGCGTGATGATGGGTGATGGTGCCGCCATTGCCGATCACCGCATCGGCGGCCCGGCGTTTGATCTCGTGCCACTGTTCGGACAGGCCGCCATGCTTGCCTACTGCCTGGAAGGTATAGTATGGCGCCGCGCCATCCGGATAGGCGTGGGTGAAGCGGCAGGTGACAATGCCCTTGCGCCCGGTGACCTCCTCGATCGCCTGTTCCGCCGCCGCCGTGACGTTTTCGTGGAAGCTGTGGAATTTATCCCAGGTTATGGCGGTTTCGAAGGTATCGGAGATCACCGCCGCCGAGATCAGGGCATCGCGGAAATGGGGCATCTTGATAAAGGCCGCGCGCCAGGCCCCGGCCGCCCCCGAGGTGTTGCTGTCCTCCGCCTTGGAGGCGGCCTCGTCGTAGCTGCCGCCCAGTTCCCGGCAGATCGCCAGACCACGCTCCATCCAGGCATCCACCCCATGATCGGCGCTTTCAAAGCCCAGCACCACCACGTCGTGGCTGCCGTCGCCGGCGCCGTTCAACATCGCCTCCATACGGTCCAGCAGGCGGACGTTGGAGGGGAACAGGCCCGATTGGGTCAACTGCCGCACGGCCTCCACGGCCCGGCTGAAGTCATCGAAGTTGATGGCCGTGGAGCGCCGTTGGTTTGGCCGGTCCTGCAGGCGCATCCAGGCTTCGGTGATGATGCCCAGGGCGCCTTCAGAACCGATCGCCAGGCGGTCCGGGCTGGGCCCGGCGCCGGAGCCGGGCAGACGGCGGCTTTCCATGGCGCCCGCGGGGGTGAGCATGCGGGTGCTTTCGACGAAGTCGTCAATATGTGTGTAAAGCGTGGCGAAATGGCCCCCCGACCGGGTGGCGATCATGCCGCCCAGGGTGGCCAGATCAAAGCTTTGCGGGAAATGCCGCAGGGTCAGGCCGTGGGGCCGCAGGCCGGCCTCGATCTCCGGGCAGCGGATGCCGCCCTGCATGCGGGCCGCGCGGGAGGTCTTGTCGATCTCCAGGATCTGGTCCAGGCCGGTCAGATCCATGCTCAGGGTGCCGGCAAAGCGGCCGCCCACCGCCGGTTCGATGCCGCCGACCACGGTCGAGCCGCCGCCGAACGGAATGACCGCGACATTGGCGCCCGTGGCCCAGTCCAGAACCGCCCCCACGTCATCCTCGGATTTGGGACGGGCCACCATATCCGGCGCATTGCTGAAATCCTTGTCATAGATGCGCACGTAGTCGGGAAAACTTTTGCCGTAGGTGTGGGTCAGCCGCTCAAAGTCATCGGCCGAACAGATCCCTTTCAGCCTGGCCGGAACCTCGATGCGCGGGCCGTGCAGGTCAACCTGGTCCGGCGTGGGCGCCGCGATCCGTTCGAAGCCCTCCAGGCCAAAGCGTTCGGCGTAACGCCCCAGTACCACGACCTCTTCATCCGGGGTCAGGCCCTCGCCCTCATAACCCCAGCCAAGGAATTTCGCCCGTTTCGCGGTCATCGCAAACCTCCCAGTCCATGAACGTACGTGCCCTATTTCAGCACGGTCAGGTCCGCATGGATAGTGCGACACTTTCGCCCGTCAATCCGTGCGTATCCGTCAATGAGGGACGCGCACTGTAAATAGTGTTGCCGTTCCCGTCCATTTGCGGCAGCAATGTGCCGAGCCTGGCGACGGCGCGGCGTCCGGTGTGGAAAAGGAAGCACGCCCATGAGCGAAAGCGATGATTTTACGGCGCTCTTCACGCCGTTCACCCTGGCGGGTAGGACGCTACGCAACCGGATTGCCCATGCCGCGATGAGCACATTGTCCACGCCCCAGGGGCGGGTGACCGATCGGCTGATCCAGTATCACGCCAACCGGGCCGACGGCGGGGCCGCATTGAGCGTGACGGAGCCCTTCGCCATGATGCCTCACCAGGCCCAAATGCCCAGGGTGCAGGTTTGGCGGCGCGACGATGCCGAAGGATTGAAACGCTTCGCCGACGCCGTGGAAAGCCGGGATTGCCGTCTGCTTGCCCAGATCCAGGATTCCGGGCGCGGGCGCCATTTTCCCGGGCGCAATCCGGAGGCGATCGGCGCCTCGGCGCTGCCCGACGATCTTTCCTGGACCGTGCCTCGGATGCTGACGCCGGCCGAGATCCGCGGCCTGATCGAACAGATCGCGGACTCCGCCGCGCACCTCCGGGACTGCGGCTTCTCAGGTGTCGAGATCTCTGCCGGACACGGCCATCTGTTCCACCAGTTTCTCTCCCCCTGGTCGAACCGCCGGGAGGACGAGTATGGCGGCGACTGGGTCGGGCGGACGCGCTTCCTCGCCGAGCTTGTGGCGGCCCTGCGGGCGGCCTGTGGCGGGAACTTCATTATCGGCCTGAAACTGCCCGGCGACGACGGGGTGCCCGGCAGCATCGGCTGGCGGGAGGCCGGCATCGTCGCCGATCGCCTGACGGAAAAGCGCAACGTGGACTATGTCTGCTTCGCCGGCGGCGCCCATGCCCGCAGCCTGGAGCGGCACACGCCGGACCGGCATGGCCCCACGATGCCCTACATGCCTTACATCAGGGAGCTGCGCCACACACTGAATGGCGTGCCGCTGATGGCGCTCGGCCGCATCACCGACCCGGCGGAGGCGGACGGCATCCTTGCGCGCGGCGAGGCGCAGATGATCGGCCTCGGCCGCCCGCTGCTCGCCGACCCGGCCTGGCCAAACAAGGCCAGGCAGGGCCGCACATGGGACATCCGCTATTGCCTGTCCTGCAATACCTGTTGGGGGACGATTGTGGCGCAGCAGCTGCCGATCGCCTGCGTGAACAATCCGCGCGTCGCCCGCACCGACGAGGTCGACTTCTGGCCGGCGCGAACGGACAATCCGAAACGGATCGCCGTGGTCGGGGCCGGCATTGCCGGGATGGAGGCCGCCTGGGTCGCCGCCGCGCGAGGCCACGAGGTCACGGTCTTCGGCGCCTCCGACGAGCTCGGCGGCAAGGCCCGGCTGCGCGAACGATTGCCGGGCGGCGAAACCGTGTCGTCGATCTACGACTATCAGGCGGTCGCGGCCGAGCGCGCCGGCGCGCAGCTGCGTCTCGGACGCCCTGCGACCGCTGAAGAGGTTGTCGCGCTGCGGCCCCACACAGTGATCCTGGCGACCGGCTCCACCATGATCCCGCCCGACTGGCTGCCCGATGCCGTGCACGCAGAAGGTTGGGTCGCCGACCTGCGCGCGACGATGGGGGCCGTGCTCCGCGTTGAAACCCGGCAGGCCGGCACCGCGGTGCTGTACGATACCGACCATACGGAAGCCACCTATGCCGCCGCCGAGGCGCTGGGCGCCCGCTTCGCCCGCACCGTGATCGTCACGCCGCGGGACACCATCGCCACCGACGTGCCCATGGTCACGCGCCAGGGCATCCTGCGGCGCATGGCGGAGCAGCGCATCGAGATTGTCACCCTGTCCGAACCGCGCTGGAGCGCTGCCTGCGCCGAGGGGCGGCTGCACCTCGTCAACGTCTACACCGGCGAGGCGTACGTGATCGAGGACCTCGCCCTGCTGACCTATGCCACCCCGCGCGTGCCGAACGCCGTGCTGAGCGCGCCGCTGCAAGCCGCCGGCATCACGGTCATCCCCGTCGGAGACGTCCGCGCTCCCCAGGAAATGCTCTTCGCCACCGCGAGCGGGCATGAGGCGGGAGAAGGGGTTTAGGGTATTTTGGGGGCTCGGTGTGGCAATTGGTGATATTCGTTTCATCTACTAGGCAAGTAGATTTCCCTAATATAAGCCGCTAGACTCTGCCCTATTGGGGGACGGACTGCGGCGTAGGCCGACAATCATTGCCTACAGCCGGTATCCGTTGTTCGATCCGTGGCTTAAATCGTTTGGGAGAAGA
This sequence comes from Alphaproteobacteria bacterium, assembly GCA_021776235.1. Lineage (GTDB taxonomy): Bacteria > Pseudomonadota > Alphaproteobacteria. The sequence continues at coordinate 5,011 of JAJFGG010000163.1, forward strand.
CAAAATGATGAGATGGCTTATTACGGCGGCGGTGGCCCTGATGCCAATGGCCGCCTTCGGCGGTTCAGCCGATGGTGTCTGGAAAACCGGAGCTGGCGAGGATGGCGGCTACCTGGAAGTGACGATCGCCGCCTGCGCGTCGGATGGCGTCAAATCCTGCGGTACGATCTCGCGCGCCTATACCAATGAGGGTGAAAATCCGAAATACGTGAATCTTGGCAAGCTGATCATCAAGGACATGGAACCTGACGGCGATACCAAATTCGCTGGCGGGACAATCTGGGACCCCGAGGAAGATAAAACCTACAAATCGAAGCTCATTGTGGAGGGTAATAAGCTGCAAGTGGACGGCTGCATTTTGTTCATCTGCAAGGACCAGCACTGGACGCGGGTAAAATAGCGCGGCCGTTCCGAAGCTGTTAAGGGTTGGCCGATATCCGCCGACCGAACCCGTGGCAGCCACAGCGCCACGGCGGGTGACCGACAAGCCTTAACCGGATCGGCCCGCGTTAGTCCTCCACATAGTCGAAATGGAAGGCATCACCCTCGACCCTGACATGGCCGATGGAGGGGGAGGGGAAGTGCGCCGTCAGCACCAGTTGGCCGCGTTCGGCGTTGCTGGCCAAAAACTGCTGCCGGGTCCGGGCCGCCAGATCCGGTTCCAGATCGAATTTCGGGCTCCAGTCCGGATGGGCGCATTGCACCGGTGAATGGATCAGGTCGCCGCACATCACGGCTGCCTGCCCGTTCGATGCCAGGTTGACCGCCACGTGTCCGGCGGTGTGCCCCGGCGTCGATTGCAGCCAGACCTGATCGTCCAGGGCAAAGTCCGTATCCACCAGTTGCGCCTGGCCGGCCTCCATGATGGGCAGCACGCTTTCCTGAAAAACCGTCGAATTGCCGGCCTCCGCCGCGGCGTACTCGGTGCGGGCGAAAACATACTTGGCATTGGGGAAAGTCGGCAGCCAACGGCCGTCGACAAACGAGGTGTTCCAACCGCAATGATCCACGTGCAGGTGGGTGCAAAAAACATAGTCGATGGCTTCGGGCTGCACGCCGGCGGCGCGCAGGTTGTGCAGCCAGGTCTGGTCCGTGCGGTTGCTCCATTGCGGTCGGTGCGGAATGGTCTTGCTGCAGCCGATGCAGGTGTCGATCAGAATGCTGTGATGTTTGGTTTGCACCAGATAAGACTGGAAGGGAAAAATCAGCTTGCCGCTTTCGGGGCACATGGCCCGTGGTTCCAGCCAGTGGCGGTGGGGGGCCAGAGCCTCTGCCGTCGCCTCGGCGAAAACATCATTGGGCGCCAGGAACGGGCCTTCGTACTCCATGATCCGCCGCACCGCGATATCGCCAATCATTCTGCCCTGCATGATCTGTTCTCCCTGAAAACCTACGTAGCATTCTGGGCGATTTGCAGCGCCCGGTCCACATCGCCCGGTTCGGTGTTGAAGGCGCAGACGAAACGGGCCTGTCCGCCGTCGGCGGTTTCGGCCGGCCCCCAGCGGTGAAAACCGACGCCGCCGGCCTCGAGAGCGGCAAGAACGGCGCCCGGCAGATGCACGAATATTTCGTTGGCCTGCACCGGATGCACCAGATGCGCACCCGTCAGTGCCGCCAGGCCCTGGGACAGGGTTGCCGCACAGGCGTTGGCGTGGCCGGCATTCTGCAGCCAATGGCCGTCGCGCAGATAGGCCACCAGCTGGGCCGACAGATAACGCATTTTGGAAAACAGATGGCCGCCGCGTTTGCGCCGGTAAAGGAAATCCGCCGCCGCGTCAGGATCAAAGAAGATCACCGCTTCCGCCGCCATGGCGCCATTCTTGGTGGCGCCGAATGACAGTACATCGACCCCCGCCTTCCAGGTCGCTTCCGCCGGCCTGCAGCCCAGATGCACCAGCGCATTGGCGAAACGCGCACCGTCCATATGCACGGCCAGGCCAGCCTCGTGGGCGATGGCCGCCAGGGCGGCGGTTTCCCTGGGCTGATAGACTGTACCGGCTTCCGTCGCCTGGGTCAGGGACAGGGCACTGGGCTGCGAATGATGCTGCACGCCAAAGCCCGCGGCAGCGATGGTGTCGGCCAATGTCTCCAGGGCGATTTTGCCATGGTCGCCATCCAGCAGGGCCAGCTTGGCGCCGCCCGAGAACAGTTCCGGCGCGCCGGCCTCGTCCTCTTCGATATGGGCGTTGCGGTGGCAATAGATCTGCCCCCAGGGCGGCGTCAGCGCGGAGAGGGCCAGGGCGTTGGCGGCGGTGCCGGTGGCGACGGGAAAAACCGCCAGCTCCCGTTCGAACAGCTCGGTAAAGGCGGCCTCGGCGGCCCTGGTGATGCTGTCGTCGCCATAGGCCATGGCATGGCCTTCGTTGGCCGCCGTCAGGGCCGCCATGATCTGCGGTGACACGCCGGCGGCATTGTCAGAGGAAAAATTCATTTAGAGCACATCCCTCGATTGCATCGTTTAAATCCACTTTGTCAAAACCGCCATGATCGGCCCACGGCAGATAGGCGGCCATATCCTGCAAACCATCGGTCGTCACGGCCGCAATCAACCAGATCAGGTCGGCTTCATAGATGCCGGCCCGGTCCGTGGCCGAGGGCCGGGCCGGGCCGTCCGGGTGCGAATGATAATGGCCCAGCACCTGTTCCGGCCCCTGGCGCGTGGCCTTTTGCAGGCGCAGCCGCAGACCGGGGTCCATTTCAAAACGGTGGGCCGGATCGTCCGCCAGATTAGGGCTGGCGACGGCCTCTGAAACCAGCATTTTTTCGCCCTTTCGCTGGCCCAGCAGCAGACCGCAGGCTTCATGGGGATAGTCAGCCGCCACATGGGCCGCGATCGCCGCGCGCGGGGCCTGCAACAACAGGATCACGGGCCCGTTTCCAGACGCAGGCGGCCCAACCTCGTGCCGGTCGCGGCATCCAGCACGATCACCGCCTGGCCCCCGTCAGCCTGGCGAATGGCCAGATACAGGCGGCCGTTGTCCGCCGTCAGGTCGATCAGATCGTCGCCCGGCGCCAATTCGACAGCGATGTCACCCAATTCACCGGTTACCGCTTTAGCCGCCGATTGCCTGCCTTGATCGCTTAGTTCCTTGGAGGTCCGGGCAATGCCAACCACCAGTAAAATCAGGCCGATAACCAACAATGTGGTCATTACGCCCACGAGAAGCTTGAGCCGGGTACTGTTCTCGGTCCAGTGTTGGGTCATGGGCGAAAATCCGAAATTGGAAGAACACAGCATTGTGGTTGGGCCGGACGCGGCCCGCGAGCGTCTGGACCGACTGCTCAGCCAGGCCATCGACGGTCTGTCCCGCATGCGCATCAAAGCCCTGATCGAGGCCGGACAGGCGCGCATCGGCCAGGCCGGCGACATGCGGACGGTAACCGAGGCCTCGTACCGGGTCAAACCGGGCGAGGTTGTCGAATTGCGGGTGCCGCCTGCGGTAGAGGCGGTGCCCAGGCCCCAGGCCATGGACCTGGCCATCGTCTACGAGGACGAACACCTGATCGTGATCGACAAACCGGCCGGCCTGGTGGTGCATCCGGCCCCGGGCAATCCGGACCGCACCCTGGTGAACGCCCTGTTGGCCCATTGCGGCGACAGCCTGTCAGGGGTCGGCGGGGTGCGTCGGCCCGGCATCGTGCACCGCCTGGACAAGGATACCTCGGGTCTGTTGGTGGCGGCCAAGCATGATGCCGCCCACGCCGGGCTCAGCGCCCTGTTCGCCCGTCACGATATTCAGCGCCGGTACCGGGCCCTGGTCTGGGGCCGGCCGCGCCAGGCCAAAGGCCGGATCGAAGGCAACATTGGCCGCGACCCCAACAACCGCAAGAAAATGGCAGTGGTGAGCCGGGGCGGCAAGGCGGCCGTGACCCATTATACCCTGGTCGAAGCCTATGGAGCGCCTGGCAACGCGGCCGCCAGCCTGGTCGATTGCCGCCTGGAAACAGGCCGCACGCACCAGATCCGCGTGCATCTGGCATCCATCGGCCACCCGGTGCTGGGAGATCCCCAATATGGAAGGGCGCGGCGCGGCCGCAGTGTCCATTTGGGCCCGGAATTGCAACAGGCGGTGGCGGCTTTCAGGCGGCAGGCCCTGCATGCGGTGGAACTTGGTTTTCGCCACCCCATGGACGGACGGGACTTGATTTTCTACAGCCCGCTCCCACATGACATGCAGGAGTTGGGGGCTCTTTTCCAACAGTTCAATAGCGCCTGAACGGGTGGGGCCGGGGCACGTCCAACGACGGTCAATCGGCAGGCTTTCCTTGACATAATTGTTATTTTTCAGTAACATACAGTCTGAATCCGATCAAACCGTGAATTAGAATCACATAATCCGCTGGCTCTGCCGGCGCATGGTGGAACCATGGTAGCGAGCAAGACAAAAGTGAAGAGCAGCAAATCCGGCGCTAAAGCCGGCCCGAAAACTGGCGCCAAGACGAACGCCAAGGTGGCCAAGGACGCCAAGATGTTGGACGGGGACAAGGCGACGGCCGCGGCAAAGGCCGCGGCTCCGGCAAAAAGCGCCCGTACGCCGATTGCCGGCATACCGGCTCCGACGCCGGAGGCGAGCCTTTCGCGCTATCTGCAGGAAATCCGCAAATATCCCATGCTGCCCCATGAAGAAGAATACATGCTGGCCAAGGCCTGGCGGGACCACGACGACCGTGATGCGGCCCACAAGATGGTGACTTCCCATTTGCGCCTGGTGGCCAAGATTGCCATGGGCTATCGCGGTTACGGCCTGCCGGTGGCGGAACTGATCGCGGAGGGTAATATCGGCCTGATGCAGGCGGTGAAACGGTTCGAGCCGGAGCGCGGCTTCCGTCTGGCGACCTATGCCATGTGGTGGATCCGGGCCAATATCCAGGAATATATTCTGCGTTCGTGGTCCCTGGTCAAGATCGGCACCACGGCGGCGCAAAAGAAGCTGTTTTTCAAGCTGCGCAAGCTGAAAGGGCAAATTCAGGCTATCGATGAGGGTGATATGTCCCCTGATCAGGTGGAAAAGATCGCCACGGCCCTGAACGTGCCGGAAAAAGACGTGGTTTCCATGAACAGGCGCCTGGCCGCGCCGGATAATTCCCTGAACGCACCCCTGCGGGCGGAAGGCGAAGGGGAATGGCAGGACTGGCTGGTCGATGACAGTGTGGACCAGGAAACCGAACTGGCGGAAACGGAAGAGCTGCAGAAACGCCGCGCCTTGTTGCTGGGCGCCATGGGCGACCTGAACGACAGGGAACGGCACATCATCACCGAACGGCGCCTGACCGACGAGCCGAAAACCCTGGAAGAACTCTCCAAGGATTTCAATATCAGCCGCGAGAGGGTGCGCCAGATCGAAGTGCGGGCCTTTGAAAAGCTGCAAAAAGCGATCCGCCGCGAGGCTGCCGAACAACGCCTGCTATAGCAGGCCGCTGAAAAACGATTTGGAACCACTGAATCCGCTCTACACCAGTCTTTCCCGTCCCCGCCTTCGCGAAGCCTGTCCTCGCGAAGGCGGGGGCGGGAAAGACGTTTTTTTCTGATTAGCGGGCGTTTTTCAGCAGACCCCTATCTAAAGAGCCGTTCGCTGGCCAGTTTCGCACCCTGGGACAGGGCGGCCAGTTTGGCCCAGACCACGTCTTCGGCGACCTTGCCCATGCCGGCGGAGGTATCGAAACCGCAATCGGTGCCGGCCAGCAGGCGGCTGGGATCGCCCAGGGCCCGGCCGATCCGTTCGATGCGGTCGGCCACCACTTCGGGGTGCTCGATATAGTTGGTGGTGGTGTCGATGACGCCGGCCACCAGGATCTGATCATCGGCCAGGGGGCCGGCCTCGAATACTTTGTACTCATGAGCGTGGCGGGGGTTGGCGAAGGGCAGGACAATGCCCCCCACATCGGCCTGCAGGATCGTGGGCAGGATTTCGGCCAACGGCACGTCCATATCGTGGGGGCCTTCGTAATTGCCCCAACAAACGTGCAGACGCACGGACTGGCGCGGTATGTTGACCAGGCTGCGGTTGATGGCGTCGATCACCTTTTCGACAAAGGCAATGAATTCGGCGAGCGGCCGGTCGGCATAGGTGATGTGCCGTTCCAGGGCCAGGTCGGGACAGTCCAGCTGCAGGGTGAAACCATGCCCCGCGATGGCCTCGTATTCGACGCGCAGGGCCGCGGCCAGGGCATCCAGGTAACTATCGAAGCTGTCATAATATTCGTTGGGCACGGCGGCGGCGATGATGCCCGGCGACGGCGCGGTGATAAAGGCCTCGCTCACCTCCTCTCCCTGGGCCGTCAGGATACGGCGGAAATCGCCGCATTCGCTCTCCACAAAGGCCGGGTCCAGATAGCGCACCTCATCCACCACCGCCGGCACTTCGAAATTGGTCACTGCGACCTTGTCGGCCTGCTGCGCCTGGCGCATGGCCAAAAACGCCGGATAACGCAGCAGATCGGCCTGCGGCTGGCGTGTGCCCAGGCCGGCAAATCCGCTCATGCGGTGGCGCACATACAGGAAAAAGGCGTCCCGTGGCTGCTCGCCGTTGTTGGGAATATCGATGCCGGCGTCCAGCTGTTTCGGCAGCACCCAGTTGGTCGCGGCCTCGATCGCCGCCGCCATTTCCCCCCCATCCACTACGCCGCCGCGGACCCTTTTCGCGAACATCTCCACCAGGGCCGGCGGGCGCGGCAGGCTGCCCGCGTGGGTGGTCAGGATACGTCCTTCGCTTCTGCGCATTCCGTGCTGTCCTAGTTTACTTTATAACCGCCGCGATGGCCTGTTTCGTTTATATCCTAGGCAGCCGGAGCGCCTCTGGCTACCGCACCTATGTGGGCTGGACCGACAATCTGGAGCGCCGCCTGGCCCGGCACAACGACGGCACGGGCGCGCGCAGCACCCGGGGCCGCGCCTGGGTGCTGCTCTATGCCGAGCGCTACCTGACCCGCGGCCCGGCCATGAGCCGGGAATGGCACCTGAAACGGGACCGCCGCTTCCGCAAAGCCCTGACCCAGGGGCTGGCCCCGCTAAAGGCCTAACGCGCGCCAGCCTTCAGCGGGGCCAGCGCTCGCGGATCGGGTCGCTGCCGTCCCAATCCACCGCCGCCGACCGCACGCCGTCAAAGATGCCTTTCCTGGCCTCGTTCAATTCGGCCATTTCGATAACCGTGCCTGGATGGCCTTCCTGTTCGAAATAGACAAAGGGGCCGCGGGGGCTGTCCGCCTCCTGGCCCACGGTGTAACCCGCGGCCAGTGCGGCCTGATAGATTTCCTGATAGTTCTCCGGCCAGGTGGAGAAATGCTGCAGGCCTTCGTTGCCGGCGTTGAGAAAATCCTGGTACAGGGTCGGGCTGCTGTCGCGCTGCTGGATCAATTCCACCTGCACATCGCCGGAATTGGCCAGGGCGATGGACAGGTGCGGCGCGCCCGGTTGCCCCTTGTAGGTGAAGTCATGCATCGCCAGCTTGTCCACATAAAACCAGGGCCCCACCTGGCAGACCTCGATCCAGTGACGCATGGCGCTTTCAATGTCCCTGACCACATAGCCCATCTGGCGCAGCGGCCCGAATAGACGGCTCATTCTGACGCTCCCTCCCGGCTGTGCTTCGCCCGGTTGACCCAGGCCGAAGCAGGCTCCTATTCTGCCCCTCCTGTGGCAAAGGTGGCAATGGATTAGATCATTGGGGGAATAGATCATGGCTGGAAACATCGTCATCTTCGGCCCTTCGGGCCTGGTGGGCGGCGCCGCGTTGCGCCATTTCGATGCCTTGCCCGATTGGCAGGTCGTGGCGCTGTCCCGCCGGCCGCCGGCCTTCGAACATGGCGGCCGCTTCATTGCCCTGGATCTGACCGACCGGGCCGCCTGCGAAAACATCCTCGGCGAATTGTCCGATACCACCCACATTATCTACACCGCCCTGTATGAAGAGGAAGACGTGATCCGCGGCTGGCGGGCCAGGGCGCAAATGGAAACCAATCTGGCCATGCTGCAGAACGCGTTGCAGCCCCTGGACGGGGTGGCGAAAGACCTGGCGCACATCTCCCTGTTCCAGGGCACCAAGGCCTATGGCGCCCATCTGCGCCCGCCGCCCGTACCGGCGCGGGAACGCTGGGCCCGCCACGAGCATGAAAACTTCTATTGGTATCAGGAAGATTTCGTCAGGGATCTGCAACAGGGCAAGGCCTGGCATTGGACCATCTGGCGGCCCCAGACCATTTTCGGTTTCGCCCTGGACGCGCCCCTGAATATTCTCCTGGCCATGGCGGTCTTCGCCGTCATCCGCCGGGCCGAGGGTCTGCCCCTGTGCCACCCGGGCGGCGGCGGTTACGTGACCGAGGCCATTGACAACCGCCTGATCGCCCGCGCCCTGGACTGGGCCACAGGGGCATCGGGGGCCAGGGACGAGATTTTTAACATCACCAACGGCGACAACATCACCTTCCCTGGTCTGTGGCCCACCCTGGCCCGCCATTTCAAGATGCCCATGGGCGAACCCGAACCCATGCGCCTGCAGGACGTCATGCCCGCGAAAGCGACGATCTGGGCCGAGATCGCCCAGCAGCATAATCTGCGCCCCGTCCCCTATGACCAGCTGGTTGGGCCGTCCTGGCAATTCGCGGACTTCAACTTCGCCGCCGGCAAGAACCCGGCCCCCGTGGTGGTCAGCACCATCAAGCTGCGGCAACATGGCTTTCAGGACTGCATCGATACCGAAGACATGCTGATCGAATTGCTGGAACAGTACCAGGACGAGGGCATTCTGCCCCGTTAGGGTACTTCCGGGCTGTTCCGGGTCATTTGCGGGCAGTTCCGGGGAGCATGCACACGATAGTGACAAGAGAGGCGCGGGCGGCAGAAAGATCGCCAATTTATGGCGCTGTGACTTGGCTTCTGTCTTAGAAATCAGTATCAATTAGAAAAATTGCAGCACATATGATTGACTATTCTCGCAATGGATGCGGACAAAAAAATTGGTACTCCCGATGATGTGAAGTTGCTTGCAATTGGCGACGTTCATTTGGGGACCCGCTGTTCAGGCCTCCCAAGTGGTCTCTACGACTGGGGCATCAACCCCGACGATTTGACGCCAGCCGCTGCGCTGACATCAGCAATAGATTTCGCCATTCGTCAAAAAGTCGATGCCGTGCTTTTTGCGGGCGACGTTGTCGAGAGTACGAATGCCCGGTTTGAGGCGATCCTGCCGTTTGAAAAGAATATTCGACGACTTGTGGACGCAGGCATCGATGTGGTCGCTGTTGCCGGGAACCACGACGTCGAGGCTCTCCCACGTATCGCCCGGTTGGTGGATGGCTTTAGGTTGCTGGGCGCCGGCGGGCGCTGGGAGCGGCACGTGATCAAGCGCAATCAGCAACCGCTGGCCGAGATAATTGGTTGGTCGTTCGGTGAGCGCGTCGTCCGCCAAAGTCCCGTCGCAGGCTTGTTGTCGAAGCCGCTTGCTCCGGGCGCCTCCGGTATACCCCGGATCGGTTTATTGCATGCGGATCTGGATGCCTCCGGCGGAAACTATGCCCCCGTGAAACAGCGTGAACTGGACGAAGCCTCCCTGGATGCCTGGCTTTTGGGGCATATTCACAAGCCCACGCTGGCGACGGCAAAAAACCTGAATGGCTCATCGCCTAGTGGTTATCTTGGCTCGATCATTGGACTTGATCCAAGCGAAACGGGGCCGCATGGCCCGTGGTTGATAAGGATTGCCGGTCAAAGTGTTACCGAAATCGAGCATATTCCGCTTGCGCCGCTGCGATGGGAACACATCACGCTGAATGTCGATGACATGCAAGACCTTGAAGATGTGGGCGACCGCTTGTGGCAGGCCGCTGGAGAAACCGCACGGCAACTGCATGAAACGGGCGTCAAGCCGCGCGCGCTGGGGCTGCGCGTGCGGCTAACGGGTGCCAGCGTACATTACGAGGCCATTCGCCGTGCCATTCTGGACGGCAACTGGAACATGATTGCGCCCCCTGCGGGCGATACAGTCGCTTTTGTCAACAAGGTGCAGGACGGCCTGGAATTGCCTTTGAACCTTGTTGAGATTTCAACTGGCAATGATCCCGCGGCGTTGTTGGCACAACGCATCCTGGCGCTGCAATGTGACAACGAAAGTGCGAAACGGCTTCTTAAGGACTATAGGGCCGGCCTAACGGATATTGCCCAAGATGATCGATGGTCGCCCCTGAACGGGCAACGCGATGCGCCCGATCCCCTCGACGACGAGCATCTACGCCGGCTACTCGTGCGTGCCGCCAGCGCGGCGCTTTACGCCATGCTCGAACAGCAGGGCGGCGGCGATAGAACATGAAGCTTCGCCGGCTAAAGATTGGTCGCCTACCAGGCATCGATACGCCGTTCGAGATTGTGGCTGACGGTAATCAGGTTCATGTGGTGCATGGGCCGAACGGGATTGGCAAGTCCAGTATCTGCCGGGCCGTCGAGGCCTTGTTTTGGAGCGATCGTGGTCCCAGCCATCAAGTATCGTTGCTTGGCGAGTTTGAATTGGATGGCGAGACATGGCGAGTGGAGCGGGAAGGCTCCCGCATTCTTTGGCTTCATGATGGCGACGACAGTCCACCGCCGGCGCTGCCATTGTCGCACCATCATGGTTGTTTTTTTCTGCTGTTGCGGGACTTGATTGAGCCCTCCGTCACAGGCGCCCAGGACGTCGCAATCGAAATCCGTAATCAGATGACCGGTGGTTTCGATTTGCCCCGCATTATCTCGGAACTGTTCGCTGCTCCGGGGGCAAGCCACGGCCGCAGCGAGCGGCGCAAATTTGATCTATCCTCGGGCGAGGTAAGAAGCGCTGAAGCCCGCCAGGCAATGCTGCAGCAAAAGGCCGACCGGGTCGAAGAATTCTCGCTTTTGCTGCGTGATGCCGAGCAGGCCGAGCGGCGCCTTGAATTCGTCAACCGGGCCCAGGGGCTGGCGGCACGAAAGGAAAAGCTGGAGGAAACAGAACGGCGGATATCGACTTTGCCGGCGGGCGTCGAGCGCATAACCGGAAAGGAAGTGAAGCAAGCCGAGCAACTGCAATCGGAAATCCGCAGCTTCGAAGACCGCCAAAGATCCCTTGAGCGCGATCTTGAGACTGTCAGGAAAGAGCAACTAGATGCCGGCTTGACCAAACCCCTGCCCGCTGCTGATTTGGCAACCTGGCGCGCCCGTGCCGAGGAGCTTCCGCGGTTTGAACTGGAACTGAAAAACGCGCGCATGGAGCATGACGGCTCTCGGGCGGAGCTTCGAACCGCGATTGCGGCGGTCGGCGGTGGCGACATGGAAGCGGCGACGTTCGATCTCGCAAACCATGGCGAGTTGTATGCTTTCCTGAGAGCGGTCGAGGACCTCCGGTCCAAGACCGATGCCATAGACGAACGCCTTCGGCTGTTGTCAAAGCTGGCGTTTTCCGATGAAGACCGCCGGTCACTTGAGCGTTATCGCGGGGCCGCCGAAAACCTGCGCGCATGGCTGCGGGCGCCGGATCCAGAACCGATCAGACGCGCAGCCCTGCTCAATCGGCTTTGGTTGATCGTTTCAGTCGGGCTCATCGCAACCGGCGTGGCGCTTGCGTTTATCGTGGATCCGCGACTCGCGGCGCTGATTGCCATCGGCGGCGGCATATTATTGCCGGTATTGACCCGCCTTCGCGGCCAATCCGACGGCGGCGGGCGCCAAGCCGCGCAGGATAACTTCGTGCGGCTTGACGTCGAGACTCCTGAACGCTGGGAGCTCGCTTCGGTAGAGGCTCGGCTGCGCGAACTTGACGGCAAGGTGGCCGAGCTGGGTTCAGCCGAGCGGCGCGCCAGAGACAGGAATATCGAGCGCCTGGACAACGAGAACAGGCGGGAAAGCCTTCTCGCCGAGGCGGTTCAGATCGAGTCTCAGAGGCAGGCGCTGCGCGATAGCCTGGGGCTTGAGGCGGCGCGACCCGATGTTGAACTTGTTGATCTGGCGCGTGCCCTCGATCAACTTCGCCAGGCCCGCGGCAGGGAACGCAGGGCCGCCGACCAGCGCGCGGTCGTGGAGACCCAATACAATGAGCGTCTCGCTGATGTCGCGGGTTTTCTGGAAAGCCATGGCGAAAGACATCCCGAAGATGCCGCCATGGCATTGGCTGGCCTCGGCTACCTGGAAAAACGCGATGCTCGCTTCCGGGCTGCGGTTTCGGAAGAAATCAGGATCGGGGAGGCCTTGGCCGATGTCGCGGCCCGGCTCACGTCGGTACGCGATTCCAACGAAGGTCTGTACGCGGAGGCAGGCCTGGTCATCGGTGATGTCCATGGTCTTACCGAATTGGTCAAAAACTTGCCCCTCTACGCCGAGCTAAAGAGCGCGCGTCTGGAGCTTGAGAGCCAAAACCGGCTGGATCGTAAAGAGTTGGACGTGGCTGGCGAAGACGCTCTTAGCAATATTGAAAAAAGCGAATTGCAAAGGACATTTGATGGCTTATCGAATGCCGCACAAACAGCAGCCGGTATTCGCGAGGACATCGCCAATATCAATGCCGAGGTCAATCTGGCCAAAGGCGGCCATGAAATTGAAAATCTACTGACAGAGCGTGACGAACGACTGGCACAACTGAACGACAGGCGGGACGAAGCCTTGTTCGCGAAGGCGGGCAGCTTGATTGTTGAAGCAGTGGAGCAGGAACTGCAAAGGAACCAGATGCCTGGGGTACTTGCGCGCGCCCGGGAATATTTTGCCAATTTCACCCACTTTGGCTATGAAATCGCCATTTCGGGAGGCGATGGCCAACCGCGTCTTGTCGCCATGGACGTAACGACGGGCGATCGGCGCGACCTGTCCGAGCTTTCCGATGGGACGCGTGCGCAACTGCTGCTGGCCGCCCGCATGGCCTTTGCCGAGGAGGTGGAGCAAAACATCAAGCTGCCTCTTTTCGTGGACGAGGCTCTGGACCAAAGTGACCCATCCCGATACCACGCGATTGCACGCGGTCTTGGCCGCATCGCGCAGGATCAGGACCGGCAGATTTTCTATTTCACGGCCGACCCCATAGATGTCGATCGAATTCAAGCTGCTCTTAAAGAAGAAGACTGTCCGGCAGCAGTGGTTATTGACCTCGCAGCCGTGCGCAATATGGCCACGAGCGTGCCGGCCCCGTCATCGCTGTATGTCGAAGCACAGGAACCGGTTCCCCTACCTGACGGCTATTCTGCGGAACAATATGGTGCCTTGATTGGTGTGCCACAGCTGGATCCCCGGCGCGGATATGAGGCGCAGCATCTGTTTCATCTGGTTTGGGACGACCTTGATTTTTTGCATGCCTGGCTATCGCGGCATATCGACACCGTCGGACGATGGCGCCTGGTATCGAAAAGCCGCATCTCCCTGGAATTGAGTGCACAATTCAAGATTGCGGCGGCAGTAGAGCCGCGGGCCGATTTGCTTCATGTTTTTTGCGAATTGTGGAAACAGGGTCGCGGTCAAGCGGTTGATCGTGATGTGCTCGAGAATAGCGGCGCCTTGGGAGAGCGGTATTTGAATGATGTCGCCAGCATTGCTTCCGAACTGGGAAATGACGCAGGTAAGCTTATCGCGGCGCTACGGGAAAGAGAGGACCAGCGGCTCAAGGGATTTCGCGGAAAAATAACGGAAATTCTGGAGCAGTTTTTCGCGGATAATGGCTATATCGATGCGCAACCGATCCTGGACAAAGATGGCCTTCACGCCCTGGCGATGGCAAGCCCCGCCGCAGGGCAGTTGGCTGCCAACGTCGCAGACGCATGTATCCATCGTTGGTGGGAGTTGGCGGCGCGGGCAAAACAAGCCGCAGCCAACCCTGAATAAAGTTAGAGAAATCGTCGATGACGTGCCCTTAAGATCCAATGGTAGACCCAGGGTATGGATGTCACCTGTGCTGCCAGGGGTCATGCTGCCAGGGGTCAGGTCTTTCTTCTTGAATTTTCGTTGTCTGGCTTTAGAAGTGCTTGCTCGGAAATTCAAGAAGAAAGACCTGATAATCATCTAGGCCGGCCTCCTCAAGAGGTACATTGGATTGAGTTTGTGACGAGCAAACGTTCACCCAAGACCAAAAGAGGAGACCGAGATGACATATTACTGCGGAATAGACTTGCACTCCAACAACAGCG
>JAJFGG010000164.1 GCA_021776235.1 Alphaproteobacteria bacterium
CAGCCCGGTCATGCGGTGGACAGCGGCTTCCAGGCTCATCAGGCCAAGGTCCCGGGCATAATGCCCCAGCACTCTGGGAAAAGTGCCCCACAGGCGCGGATGCGGATGTTGATCATCGGGAATACCGTCGGAGCCGATCATCGCGCCGGGATAAGCCAATACCCGTTGCACGTCTTCCTCGTCCAGTTGGAAATAGATCGCCCCGCCGGGCGAGAGCGCCTTGGCCGCCTCCACTGCCGTCATCTCCATCTCGGCTGCCAATTCGGCCAGATCGCGGCCGCGCACATCGGGCCGGGGCTTTGACCAGGTAATCAGCACCTTGCGGCAGCGGTCGACCAGATGGGGCAGGATCATGGTCGAGGAAGCATGATAGGGGTAGACATCCAGGCTCAGGCGCTGTTGCCCCTGAAAGGCCGCGATTTTGGGCAGGGTCTGTTTGGTGCGGCCAAAATTGCCAAGCCCGGCGGTTTTATGATGCGAGATCACCACCTGCACCCCGGCCTCGCGGCCAATCTGGGCCACTTCCTCCAAGGCGTCCATGACCGCGTCCGCCTCGTCGCGGATATGGGCCGTATAAATGCCGTCCTTGGCCGCCATGACCTGGGCCACGGCCACCACTTCCTCGGTCTTGGCCGCCTGGGCCGGGGGATAGAACAGGCCTGACGACATGCCGATGGCGCCCTGGTCGATGCAGTCCCGCAGGCTGTCCTGCATGGCCCCGATTTCCCGATCCGTGGCAGGGCGTTGCAGATCGTCCATGGCGCCATAGCGAAGCGAGGAATGGCCCACCAGCATGGCGGCGTTCAGGGCAGGCGGCGTGCGTTCCAGTTGCTCGAGGAAATCGCCGACCGTGGCAAATATCAGATCCTCGCGGTCCTGCCACAGGGAAAAGGGGAACTGATCCTTGCCATAGTTTTTCCATGGCGCCAGGGAAAAGCCGCAATTGCCCACCACCACCGATGTCACGCCCTGGCTGGCTTTTGGCGCCATCTCGGGATGGGTGAAGAGATAGCGGTCGTCGTGGGTATGGACATCAATGAAGCCCGGCGCCACCACCTGGCCTTGGGCGTCGATTTCTTCCGCGCCCGTCAGGGTGCCCAGGTCGCCGACCTCCGAGATCCGGTCGCCGGAAACCGCCACATCCGCGGCGACACCGGGACCGCCGCTGCCGTCGATTACGGTGCCGTTGCGTATAACGATGTCGGCATTTGCCATCTCTAACCTATCCTTGGGGTTTGGCCCTTCAGGCCGCCAGCAAATCGATAAAGCGTTGGAACAGGTAATGGCTGTCCTGGGGTCCGGGGGAGGCTTCCGGATGATATTGCACGGAAAACACCGGTTGCCCTTCAACCCGGATGCCTTCGACGGTGCCATCGAACAGCGAGGTGTGGGTTTCCACCACGCCCGCCGGCAGGCTTTCCCGTTGCACGACAAAGCCGTGGTTCTGCGAGGTGATCTCAACCTTGCCCGTGGCCAGATCCTTGACCGGTTGGTTGGCGCCCCGGTGGCCACGGTGCATTTTTTCCGTTGCCGCGCCCAGGGCCAGGGCCAGGATTTGGTGGCCCAGGCAGATGCCAAAGATCGGCGTGCCGGATTTGATCAGCGCCTGCACTGTCGCCACGGCGTAGAGCCCCGTGGCGGCAGGATCGCCTGGTCCGTTCGAGAGGAAGATGCCGTCCGGTTTCAGGGCCAGAATAGCCTCGGCACTGGCGCTGGCCGGGACCACGGTGACCCGGCATTGCGCCGAGGCCAGACAGCGCAGAATATTGCGCTTGATGCCAAAGTCCATGGCGACCACATGGTATTTGGCCTGGCCCAGATGGCCATGGCCCTTGCCAAGTTGCCATTGGGTTTCATCCCATGCATAGTTTTGTCTGCAAGTGACCTCCGCCGCCAGATCCATGCCCTCCAGCCCAGGCCAGGCGTTCGCCGATGCGGCCATGCCGGGGACGTCGAAGGTACCGTCCGGGCTGTGGCAAATGACCCCGCTGGGTGCGCCGACATCGCGGATCAGACGGGTCAGACGCCGGGTGTCGATGCCGCAGATACCGGGCAGGTTATGTTTGACCAGCCAGGTGTTCAGATGCCCCAGGGCACGGTGGTTTGACGGCTGGGTGATGTCGGCGCGCAGGACCAGGCCGCGGGCCGCCGGGTTCAAAGTCTCGATATCTTCATCATTGGCCCCGACATTGCCAATATGCGGGAAAGTGAAGGTGATGATCTGGCCGGCATAACTGGGATCGGTCAATATCTCCTGATAACCGGTCATGGAGGTATTGAAACAGACCTCGCCCACCGCCTGGGTTGCGGCGCCGATGCCCTGGCCCCAGAAGATCTCGCCGTTGGCCAGAACCAGGGCCGCGGTGGCCCAGTCTGGCGCTACGGCGTGGCTGCTTTCCTGCTTGTTCATAGAATTCACGGCTCCGGCCGCGCCTGTCCGGGCGGGCAAATTGGCGCGGACCTTAAGCAAAAGCCGGATTTTCGTCAAGCTTTCGCCAAGCTTTCAATCAGCACCCATCAGGTTGTAGGCAAAATCAAAAAGTCAAATAAAATCAATATCTTACGAATTTCACTCCGAGGCGATGCAGATTGCCATCCGCCTGATTATCCATTATCCTTGCATCCCCTGCAAACTGCACGAGGGGGCAGCGTGATGCGTGACCGTTTGAAGGAAATGCTTTCCACCGCGATGAAGGCCGGGGACAAGCGCCGCGTTGGCACGGTGCGCCTGATTTTGGCTGCCATCAAGGACCGTGACATCGCCGGCCGCGGCGACGGCCAAGGTTCCCATGGCGGTGGCGGTGTCAGCGACGACGAAATTCTCGCGATCCTGCAAAAAATGGTTAAGCAGCGCCGCGATTCGACGGTTCTGTATCAGGAAGGCGGACGTCTGGAACTGGCGGCCCAGGAAGAGGAAGAAATAGCCATTATCGAGGAATTCCTGCCGCAACAAATCGGCGCCGACGAACTGAAAGCGGCGGTGGCTGCGGTTGTCGCGGAAACGGGCGCCGCCAGCCTGAAAGACATGGGTGGCGTCATGGCCGTGTTGAAGGAACGCTTTGCCGGCCGCATGGATTTTGCCCAGGCGGCGGGCCAGGTCAAAAGCCTGCTGAGCAGCTAGCCCAGCACGACCATTCGATAAGTCTGAACAGGTAAGCATGGCCATACCGGAACATTTCCTGGCCGAACTTCGCGCCCGCGTCGGTTTGGTGGAGCTGGTGGGTCGGCGGGTCAAGCTGGTCAGGCGCGGGCGTGAACACACGGGCCTGTGCCCGTTCCATAATGAAAAGACGCCATCCTTCACGGTCAACGAGGACAAGGGCTTCTATCACTGCTTTGGCTGTCAGGCCCATGGCGGGGCCATAGATTTCGTCATCGCAACGGAGGGTCTATCCTTTCCCGAGGCGGTCGAGCGCCTGGCGGCCGAGGCCGGTATGGAGGTGCCCCGTTCCGCCCCAAGGGACCGGGAGGCCGAGGCGCGCCGGAAAAGCCTCTATGACGTGATGCAGATCGCGGCTGACTGGTTCGCGGGGCAGTTGCTCGGCGTGGCGGGTGCGGGCGCGCGGGACTATCTGCAGGGACGGGGCCTGACAACGGCGAGCATCGAACGTTTCCATCTGGGCTATGCACCGGAACAGCGGGATCTGTTGAAGCGCACCCTGCTGTCCCGCGGTCTGGAAGAGGCACAATTGATCGAGGCCGGATTGCTGATTGCGCCCGAGGACGGCGGCGACAGTTATGACCGCTTCCGCAACCGTCTGATGTTTCCCATTACCGATCGCCGTGACCGGATCGTGGCCTTCGGCGGCCGGGCCCTGGGAACGCAACGGGCGAAATACCTGAATTCGCCGGAAACGCCGATCTTTCACAAGGGCGATTTGCTTTATAATCTGGCCAACGCCCGCCGGCCGGCCCGTGATGAAAACCGCCTGGTGCTGGTCGAAGGTTATATGGACGTCATCGCGTTGGATCAGGCCGGTTTGGCCTGTGCCGTGGCGCCCCTGGGGACGGCCCTGACCGAGGCGCAGTTGCTGGCGTCCTGGCGCCTGGTGCCTGAACCGGTGTTGTGTTTCGATGGCGATGCCGCGGGACAACGGGCCGCCCAGCGCGCTGCCCGGCGCGCCCTGCCGCTGCTGCAGCCCGGTCATTCCCTGCGTTTCATTGCCCTGCCGGCCGGCGAGGACCCTGATAGTCTGGTGCGCACCAAAGGCGCTGTGGCTTTCCTGGATTTACTGGCCGCGGCGCTGCCCCTGTCCGAGATGCTGTGGCGCCTGCAGGTACAGGGCAAAAATCTTGAGACCCCGGAACAAATGGCGGGATTGCGCAAGGATCTGCGCGATCTGGTGGGTGAAATCGCCGACCCCACGGTTCGGACTTATTATGGCGAACATTTTAAGGCTCGTTTGCAGACCGCGTTCAGCGCCCGGACGTCCGCCCCGCCCCATCAGGGCCGGGGCGGGAACTGGGGCCGTCATAGTGGCGGTGGTTGGCGCCGCGGGCCGCTCTATTCGCCGCCAATCGCAGCTCAAAGCGGTCTGGGACGAGGATGGAAAGCTGATTCCTATCGTCGCGAACGCCTCTTGATCGCCGCTCTATTGAACCATCCGGACCTTATTCACGAGGTTTTTGAGGAGCTTGGCCAGTTGCATCTATCCAGTCCGGAACTCGACAACATCCGTAAGTCAATAATGGAGAAAGCTTCTTCCAACACGCCCCTTGACCTTGAAGGCCTTCGTGACAATCTCAAGGGAGGCGGGATGGCGGATGCCAGCGCCAAGGTCATTGCAGAGTTGACGGGTCCAGGTATAGCGCATTTAGATCCGTTTGTGCGTTCGGATACGGCGTTGATAGAGGTGATAAGGGTCTGGACCGTCGTTTATCGATGGCACCGACTAGAGGATTTGCGCCGCGACCTGGAAGCCGCGACGGATGATTTGGGCCGCGATATGACAGAGGAAACACTGGCCCGGTGGACCGTTCTGCAAGAGGCGGTCGACAGGGCGACGGCCGAAGCGACCGGTCTGGAGGAGACATAGCTGTTTTGCCGCATTGCGGCTGGGTTATCGGAACGGGGTTGGTAATTTTGCCCGGTCAAATCTGCAAATTTTAACCATGCGGCAATTAACATGTGGCAATTGTAAGGCGCCATGGGCTATGTAGCTGATATAATAGGCTACGGGATTACGGCTGATTTCGGCAAAACCGGGCCGCTTCGTAATAGAGCGGTCGTTGAGTAACAGCGTTTATAGGGGCGCTGAGTTCGAGGCAGCGAATTCTTAATGGCAGAATTGTGCCGGCATTTGGCTCCGGACACGGATATAGGCGGACATTCATGGCGAAAGCACAGGTAGCGGAAAAGACAGAGCGGGAAGAAGGCGGCGATCGTCCCCTGATTGACTCCCAGGCCGAGGCAAACCTAAAAAAACTGATCGCTCAGGGCAAAGAGCGCGGTTACATCACCTACGATGAACTGAACGAAGCGCTACCCCAGGAACAGGTCGCGTCCGAGCAGATCGAAGACTTCATGACCCTGCTCTCGGAAATGGGCGTAAACCTGATCGAGGCGGATGACGCCGAGGACCAGACCGCCAATGGCGCCCCGGCCGAGGCCGAGGCCGACGGGGTTGAAGCGATTGATGCCGCCGAGCCGGCCACCGGCAAAAGCACGGAAGTCGCCAAGCCGCCCGAGAAGACCACCGAGAATTTGGAACGGACAGACGATCCGGTGCGCATGTATCTGCGGGAAATGGGCAGCGTGGAACTGCTCTCCCGCGAGGGCGAGATCGCCATCGCCAAGCGCATCGAAGCCGGCCGTGAAGCGATGATCGCCGGGATCTGTGAAAGCCCGCTGACCATTCGCGCGGTGATCGACTGGCACGATATGTTGATGGCCGGCAATGTGCTGTTGCGCGACATCATCGATCTGGACGCCACCTATGGCGCCGGCCCCGATGGCAAAAAGAACGCCGGCATGGCCAATCATGCCAATGGCGCCGCGCCGGTCAACGGCGCCACGCCGGCCAATGGCGCGGTAGCCAATGGTGCCGTAGCCAACGGTGCCAACGGCAGCGCGGCCGCGGGTGCGCCCGCCACCGTCACCAATGGCGCCGCCAATGGCCCCACCAATGGTAGTGGCGCGGGCCCGGCCGCCAACGATGACAACGAGACAAAAAGCGAAAACGCCGAGGCCTCCAGCGATGGCGACGACGAGGATGAGGATGACGCCACGCTGTCCCTGTCCGCCATGGAAGAGGCGTTGAAGCCGGTCGTGATCGAGACTTTTGAGAAAATCGCCAAGGTTTATAAACGCTTCAAGAAGGTCCAGGACCTGCGGGTGGATGCCGCCCTGAAACATCAGGAACTGACCGATCAGCAGGAAAAACGTTATTTGAAGCTGCACGAGGAATTGATCGTGCTGGTCACCGGCGTGCACCTGAACAACAACCGGATCGAAGCCCTGGTCGACCAGCTTTATGGTATCAACCGGCGCCTGATTGGTCTGGAGGGGCGGCTGTTGCGTCTGGCGGAATCCCGCCGGGTCTCGCGCCTGGAGTTCCTCAAGCATTATTCCGGGCACGAAACGGATCCGCGCTGGATTTCCCGGGTGCGGCGTCTGAAAGGCAAGGGCTGGGGAGATTTCGCGACCAAGGACCGTGACGAGATCAAGAAAATCCGTACCGGCATTTCCACAGTCGCTTCCGAGACCGGCCTGCCGATCCCGGAATACAAGCGCATTGTCGCCACCGTGCAAAAAGGCGAACGCGAAGCGCGCCAGGCCAAGAAGGAAATGGTCGAGGCCAATTTGCGGCTGGTGATCTCCATCGCCAAGAAATACACCAACCGGGGCCTGCAATTCCTGGATCTGATCCAGGAAGGCAACATCGGCCTGATGAAGGCGGTGGACAAGTTCGAATACCGCCGGGGTTATAAATTCTCCACCTACGCCACCTGGTGGATCCGTCAGGCGATTACCCGCTCCATCGCCGATCAGGCCCGCACCATCCGCATTCCCGTGCACATGATTGAAACCATCAACAAACTGGTCCGCACCTCGCGCCAGATGCTGCACGAAATCGGCCGCGAGCCGACGCCGGAAGAAATGGCGGAAAAGCTGGGCATGCCTTTGGAAAAGGTCCGCAAGGTGATGAAAATCGCCAAGGAGCCCATCTCCCTGGAAACGCCCATCGGCGACGAGGAAGATTCCCATCTGGGCGATTTCATCGAAGACAAGAATGCCATCCTGCCCGTGGATGCGGCGATCCATTCCAATCTGCGCGAAACCACCACCCGGGTTCTGGCCTCGTTGACGCCGCGCGAGGAACGGGTCCTGCGCATGCGCTTTGGCATCGGCATGAATACCGATCACACCCTGGAAGAGGTCGGCCAGCAGTTCTCGGTGACCCGGGAACGTATCCGCCAGATCGAGGCCAAGGCCCTGCGCAAGTTGAAACACCCCTCCCGCTCGCGCAAATTGCGCAGCTTCCTGGATACCTAGAAACGCCATTGGTCTATTGGCCCGGCCTGGCATTGAGAGATTGCATTGCCGGGGCCGGGCCACTAGAAAAGGCGTTCAGGGCCTGTAGCTCAGTTGGTTAGAGCCGGCCGCTCATAACGGTCTGGTCGCTGGTTCGAGTCCAGCCAGGCCCACCATTTTCTATTAGAAAATACAAACCGCTATCAGACCGGCCCCTACCGTTGCCGGCGGCGCGGCTGTTCCATGCATTAATTGCCAATTTGAGAATTATTGGGCCTCCTGAGCTGGCTGTTGGAAGCGGCGGATCAAAGTACAACGGGATGTCTGGGCATCGGCCTGTTGCATTTCGGCGGACGCTGCGGCCGGTTCATCTGCCAGTTCCCGATCGTGTGCAAATTACAAGACCTGATAATCATCTAGGCCGGCCTCCTCAAGAGGTACATTGGATTGAGTTTGTGACGAGCAAACGTTCACCCAAGACCAAAAGAGGAGACCGAGATGACATATTACTGCGGAATAGACTTGCACTCCAACAACAGCG
>JAJFGG010000165.1 GCA_021776235.1 Alphaproteobacteria bacterium
TCTTGGGTCATTGCCAATGGCAAGATAATCATTGCCCGACAAGACAACATCGGAGGTCACGACGGACCGCCCCAGTATCACGGGACCGTCAGGGTAATGCTCGAAATGATTGTCAATGCGCCGACGCAATGACGGCAATGCTGCGCCCATGGGCTGCGCGTCAAATCTAGAAGTCATGTGTCGCACTCACCCCATTCTTGCGCTTAACTTCACTGAGTTTATTTTGGCGCCCGATCACCAACTGACCATCAGGATCCTAAATCACCCGTGAAATTATAGGGTTAAGGCGATGTCTTAGCAATGACTCTGAAGATAAATTTTCCGGACGACCAGGAAAATTCATATTTCAGTGTTACGTTAATATTTCCTAAGGTTATTTAAAGAAATTCATAATTCACATGGATTCTAGTTTATAAGGGCAAAGAATTCTGCAAAATAAAGTATAATAAAATAATTATAATGGTAAGTCTGTGTAATAAATTGAGTGTTATTTAAAGTTGACTGCGAGATCGTTTATTTTGTATAAATGAAGAAGGCATTCCGAAAGAATAACTATAACTATTTTCTTAAGACATTAGTATGCGGTTATACGCAATAATGCAACATATACATAAATAGTAATTACGAGAAATCTCAAAATTAACCAATTGTAAACTATTTGCTGACAAATGTGACGCTAACGCCATTAAGAAATTTTGGCGAAGGCGAGGTCGCTACATGACGCTACTGCTGGGAAGGGTTAGGCGCTTCCTCGACCTCCTGGATTGGTTCATCCCGGAGGAGCTAAGGGAAAGCGATGAAGAGCATCGCCGTCTGCGCGCGTTCGTGATCAGCCACGTCTGCGGCCCGCCCTTCGGCGCGGTCATTGCCTTGTCGTTGATCGCACAATTTCCCAGCTTTGCCGCCTCCACCATCTTGGTCGCTGTGCTGCTGTTTTTGGCTTTCCCTTTCCTGCTACGCTGGACGAAAGCCAAACATCAGGTGGGTTTGGGTTCGCTGCTGCATTTCGTGACCCTGATCTTTTTTGTCTCCTACCATTATGGTGGCGTGCAATCCCCGGCCCTGCCCTGGACCCTGACAGTGCCGCTTGTCGCCATGTTCTTTGTCGACGGTGTTTACCGCTTAATTGGCCTTTCGTGTTATGCTGTTGGTTTTGTTGCCCTTGGCGGCCTGTACTTTTCCGGGCATGAGTTCCCCAGCAGTTTTGGCAGCGGCGAGGTTGGCGCAATCACGTTGATCTCGGTCATTTGTGCTGCCGGCTATGTCTCCGCCATGGCTCTCACCTACATCGGACTGTACGAGTTCTCCATCGCCCGGATCAGTTTGGCAAAGGAACAGGCGGAAGCCGCCAATCGCGCCAAGTCCGAGTTCCTGGCCACCATGAGTCATGAACTGCGTACGCCATTGAACGCGATCATTGGTTTCTCACAAATGATCAACATCGAGGCGATGGGCCCGGTCGGCAACCCGGTATATGTCGAGTATGGCAGCGATATCGAGAAAAGTGGTCTGCATCTGCTGCAGATAATCAATGATATCCTCAATATCGCCAAGATTGAAGCCGGCAAGCTCGATCTCGATGCCGATGACATCAGTTACGCGGATTTGACGGAAGAAGCCGCCGCCATGCTTCGCAAGGCCATAGCGGACAAGCACATTTCCTTCAGCAACGAACTACCAGACGAAGAGCTGATTATTCAGGGCGATCACCAGTTGCTGCGGCAAGTGCTGATCAATCTTATTTCCAACGCGGTGAAGTACACCCAAGAGGATGGCGCAATATCGATCACGGTGGATACGTCCGACAATGCGTCGGTCAATTTTGCGGTAAGCGACAATGGTATCGGAATAGCCGAACAAGATATTGCCCGGGTCATGATGCCATTCGAGCAGGTCGAAACTTCGCTGGCGCGGCTGCACGGCGGTGTCGGCTTGGGTCTACCCCTGACAAAGAAAATGGTCGAAGCGCACGGCGGTACGTTGACCCTGACCAGCACTGTCGGCGTGGGGACTACGGCGACGGTTTGGTTGCCTTTGGAACCGGCCGTGCAAAACCCAGTAATGGTGACACCGCTCAGGCGGACGCAGCAAAACGCCGAACGATCGGCAGCATAGGAAGATGGTATCGTGAAATTATTGCTTGCCCAAAGTTCAGTTCAACAGTCACCGGAAGGTTTTGTACCCGGCAACGAAGTTCTGCGTCTGGCTGCGGAAATGTTCGAAGGCAACGGGCATTGTCCCGCCATTGATATTCACAACACGTGGCTCCGCCACTGGAACGGGCGGAAGATTTCTGTCGCCAGGTCGGATCTTGCGGAATTGATCGGCCGCGGCCTGCTCGAATACAATGGCGGCTGGACCGAGCACGGCCGCCGCGAACTGGCGCGGCAGGCCGGCATGGAGGCGCCGGTCGCTTTGGTCAGGCTGCCTCCCTATGCCACCTTGCGCCGATAAGAACTCGTAGAGGTATCAGACGCGGGGCACACGCCATCACTGCGGCGGCAGCTCTTCAGGCGAAGCGGCCTGCATTGCCGCTTTGCTGCGTAGACTAAAGCGGGGGCTGGCGTCGAGATAGCTGTGAGGATTGATTACCACGTTGCCATTGACCACGTTGACGGCGGCAAATGTGGGCGGTTCGTGGCAACCCTGCATGATCGAACTGCCGAAAGTGTAGACGAATTGATGCAGCGTGGAGTGCTGGCTGGATATGGGAATGCCGCGCCAGCTGCCGTGCAGCGGCCGGTGTACATGGCCAAAGAACAAATGTTTGATCCGGCCACCGCCAATCATTTCGGCCAAGGCCTCGCCGCCTTCAAGGCGCAGTGGAGGATGATGCAGAAATAGAAAGGTGTCTTGCTGTACCTGCGTATCCAACTGTCCGGTCAACCAATTCAGTCGCTGCTGGCAGAGCAGCCCGGCGACCTTACCTTCGTCCAGGGTGTCCATGACGATAAAGCGTTTGTCTTCTACTTCGAAAACATATTGTATGAAGCCGTTGTCATCCACCGGCACCCCGGCAAAAACCTGACGAAAGGCTTCCCGGCCATCGTGATTGCCCAGCAATAGATAATGCGGCACCTGTAAATCCTTTAAGATGGTCCGCAAGGCCTTGTACTCTCCTACCGTACCCCGATTGACCAAATCGCCAGTCATCATGACGAAGGCTACATCCGTGAAATCCTGATTGATGCAGTCGATGGCCGCCTCCAGCCGGCCGCGTGGAGACAATCCGTACAACGGCTGATCTTCCGCCGTGATGTGCATATCGGTCATATGGATAAAGCGCATAACGATCCAACCTGTCCCCATGATCTGTCAATCGCCCGGAAATTCATCAATGGTCTTGCCCGGCTTTGCAAGCGGAATATGCCATATTTTCCATCGTTGGGACCAGATCGGGATATCAAGATCGCCAGGGCGCAGCCACTGCCAGGTGTGAAGCAGCTGCGACCTGGCGCGCCGTCAGGGTTCATGGTGCCCCATCAACCCATATTGATCTCACTATCCCGGTTACCAGCCAGGATCTGCCGGCGATAGTCGAAGACCTGCTCCATACTGGTCAGATGGTTTCCCAGCTTGCTGTGATTGATCGGCGTCAGGTTGGACAGTTTAAGTAGCCGGCGCAAGATTTCGCCATCTACCACGTCGGCGTCGATCACGTTGAGGCAACCCGGGTCCTGCTCGAATGCGCGGGCCGACGCCAGACCGCCGTAACTGGCCCAGGCCAGCAACATACGGTTGGTGCCATCATGGGCAACCAGCAACAGGTTGCGCCAACCCGGTTGCAACAGCAGCTCTTCCAGGCCGCCGACGACCCGGTCATAGAACGCCCGATACAGATCGCCACCGGCGAAACGGGCGCCAGGCTGGTCGGCTGTCTCCATGCAGTAGACGAATTCCGCATCAAGTTGTTCCTGGGATTTGCCGGCCGCGGGGCCGGAGTGGATTTCCTTCAGAACCGGAATTTCTTCCAACACAATACTTCGGCCTGCCAGCACGCCCTGAGCGGTCTGCATGGTGCGCGGCAGGCCAGTGCTTCATACCAACGAGCGCCGAAAGAGGCCCCTTGAGACGCCGGACCGAAGATTTAGGGTAGGAGCGTGCGTCGCGGCGATACGGGATATCGTGTGACGTGCGCGACGCCATCCGAAAGCTTCCATAAGGCGCCGTTTTGGTCGTCTGCAGCCCCCCTCGGATGGCGTCGTGAAGTCTTGACGATACCCCGTATCGCCTGCAACTTCACTCCTACCCGAGGGGGGCCGCAGACGATCTCAATGGGTCTCTATCGGCGCTCGTTGGTATAAGGCGCGGTCAAAGGGTATGTCGGCCAGCAGTTCGCCCATGCGGGCGGCCTGCGCCTTGCCCCGGTCGGTCAAATCGACGAATTTCGGGTGGACCGGCTGGCCTTGCTCGTCGAAATAGCGCACCTCGCCGTGTCGCATCAGATAGATCCGGCGCCGGCCGGCGGTGCCCTCAAGAGCGTCACTCATGTCAATCGTCTCCCAGGCTCAACTTGGTGGCGGCATGGCGTCAATGGGGATCACTGCGCCGGGATACTGGATCACCTGTGCCGCCAAACGATGGCCGGCCCGGGCTGCCTCGACCCCGCTTTCGCCCAGCAGGCGGTGATAGAGATAGGCGGCGTTGAAGCTGTCGCCGGCGGCAGTGGTGTCCAGGGGCATGACGCCCGGCTGCGCCGGCAATTCCTCAATCTCCATACCGCGGCGCAGAAAACATCCGCCGGCGCCGTTTTTCAGGCAGATTTCCCCGACGCCCAGATCGGCGATGCGCCGGGCCGCCGTTGCAGGGTCCATGGCCCCGTGCAGCGCGCATTCATCGTCCAGGCCGGGTAGCGCTATATGACTGCGTCGATATATCTGGTCCATGGCTTGGCCGGCGGTGGCGGCATCTGGCCAGCCTCGCGGACGGTAGTTGCAGTCAAAGGCGATCCGGACGCCGGCTGACCGGGCCCGGTCCAACGCGTCCAGCAATTTGCCGCGGTCCGCCGTCGCCAGGATCGACAGGGTAATGCCTGAAAGATAGACAAGATCATATTGGCAAAGCGCCGCAGCCAGCGCCGCGCCCTGTTCCCCTTGCAACATCTCGCGGGCCGCGGCGGTGGCGCGCCAATAGTGAAAACTGCGTTCCCCTTGCGGGTCCGTACGAATTGTATAGAGGCCCGGCAGGCGGCCCGGCAGACGTATCACTTTGTCCGTGCCGATACCTTCGTGTTGCCAGAAGCGCACCATTTCGTCGGAATAGGGGTCATCGCCCAATGCCGTCAGGTAGTCAACGGTACATCCGCTGGCGCCTCCGGCGCTCCCGCCGCGGCAGAGGCGCGCCAGATAGACCGCCGTGTTCAAGGTATCGCCACCGTAGGCCAACGCCATGCCGCCATCCGCGCGGGTGCTCAACTCGATCATACATTCGCCGATCGCGGCGATTTTCATCTCTGTCGTCATGCCGGCGGGACTATAGTATCAGGTGGAGTGCCAGACAATCGAAGGGGGTCAGGGCCGTTTCATGACTGAATTGACAATTGAACGAGTAATGGCTCTGGCGCCGGTCATTCCGGTGCTGACCATCGAACGCCGGGAACACGCGGTGCCCCTGGCAGAGGCCTTGGTCAAGGGTGGGCTGCGGGCCCTGGAAATCACCCTGCGTACCGATGCCGCTCTGGCGGCCATTGGCGCCATAGCCGCTGCGGTGCCGGATGCGGTGCCCGGCGTCGGTACAGTCACAACGCTTGAGGATTTGGCGAAGGCCAGGGCGGCGGGCGCCCGCTTTGCCGTCTCTCCCGGTTTCGACCCTGATTTGGCCGAGGCCGCACGCGACATGCCTTTCCTGCCCGGCATTGCCACGGCTAGCGAGGCGATGGCGGCCCAGCGCGCCGGTTTGCGCTGCCTGAAATTCTTTCCCGCCGAGGCAATGGGTGGCCGTGCTGTATTGCAAGCCCTTGCCGGACCCTTCGCGGGCCTTATCTTCTGTCCCACAGGTGGGATCGGGCGCAACAACGCCGCGGGCTATCTTGACCTGAAAAATGTTCGTTGTGTCGGGGGCAGTTGGGTTGCCCCACGGGAGGCGGTTTTGGCGGAACAATGGGATGTCATATCCGCGTTGGCGGCAGACGCTGCGGCATTGATGCCGCACTGATGCCATGATGAGGGCAATCGGGAATTGACAGTAATTATTGCAAATGAAACTTTTCCGGTTTCAAACCGCGGCTGTTCTTGGCACAATGAGTTTCGTTAGGTAAATGGGAAGACTCGCATGCAAACAATCCTGGTTCCCTTTTGTGATGATGACCGCGCGGAGGCTGCCCTAAAAACAGCCCTGTTGATTTCGCAACGCTATGCCGGCCATGTGGAAGGTCTGCATGCATGGCGAACGCCACAAATCATTGCTGGGGAAGGCGTGGTGTTCCCCTCTGAATCCCTGGCCCGGCTGACAGATGAATCGAAACAATTCGCGGCATCAGCTCACGAACGTTTTGACAGGGTGGTGAAGGCGCAGGACGTGCCCTACCGTGATATCGGCACGAAGGCCGAAGGTGTCAGTTGCAGCTGGCGCGAAGGCGAGGGGGTGGAAAGTGAAATCGTTGGCGATTATGGCAGGCTGTTTAATCTAATCGTTATGGGGCGTAGCGAATTGGGCACTTCCGTGGACTGGAAAGCCACTTTGGAAGCCGCCTTATTCGAAAGCGGCCGGCCGATCATTCTGGCTGCGGCGGAGGCGCCTGAGAATATCGGCCGGCACGCGGTTATTGCCTGGAACGGCGCGACCGAGACCGCGCGTACCATCGCGGTTGCCATGCCCTTTTTACGCAACGCAGAGCGGGTTACCGTGCTGACCGTCGAGGGCGGCTTTGTACCCGGACCGTCCGCGGAAGAGGTCGCCCGGCATCTGGGCCGCAATGGTATCGACGCCACGACGATGACGGCGGCGCCGGGACGACGCAGCATTGGCGACGCCATGGTGGCCGAGGCCGCCTCGGCGGGAGGCGATATATTACTGAAGGGTGCCTTCACCAATAGCCGTCTGCGGCAAATGATTTTTGGCGGCGCCACCCGTGACATTATCAACGGCTCGGTCCTGCCTGTGTTGTTGGCCCGTTAGGCCAGTTCATGGTCCTTAACAGCCTGCTGGACAGCGTTTAGAGGGATTCGGATCAATGGGCGATGACCCCATGGTCCGGCCCCGCTATACGGGCCTGGCCAGTTTCATGCGGGCCCCCTATCGGGAGAATTGGGACGAGGTCGATATTGGTCTAATTGGTGTGCCTTACGATGGTGGCGTGACCAATCGGCCGGGCGCCCGCCACGGCCCTCGGGAAATTCGCAATCAATCCAGTCTGATCCGTCGCATAAACCAGGCGACAAAAATTTGCCCTTACGATTTGTGCGAGGTTGCCGATTTGGGTGATGCCTGGGTCGAAAAACCTTTCGAACTGGAAAGCGCCTTGGCTGAAATCTCGGCTTTCTATAGCCGGGTACATGCCATGGGCATCACGCCCTTGTCGGCGGGCGGCGATCATTCCGTAACCTTGCCCATCTTGCGGGCGATTGCCGCCCAGCCTGACCAGCCTCTTGGATTGATCCATTTCGATGCCCATTGCGATACCGGAGACGATTATCTCGGTTCCAAGTTTCACCATGGGGCACCCTTTCGCCGGGCCGTGGAAGAAGGGCTTCTAGACCCCAAACGTTGTATTCAGATTGGTATTCGCGGCTCCCTGAACGATCTCGACATATGGTCGTTCAGTCACGATAGCGGCATGCGAGTGATCTATATCGAAGAGTTTTACGAACTCGGCGTGCAGGGCGTCATCGACGAGGCACACCGGGTCGTTGGCGCCGGTCCGGCCTACGTCAGTTTCGATGTGGACGGTCTGGACCCGGTCTATGCGCCGGGCACCGGGACCCCCGAAGTAGGGGGTTTTTCTACCCTGGAAGCGCAAATGATGCTGCGTGGCCTGACCGGTCTGAACTTGGTCGGGGGCGATGTGGTTGAAGTCTCGCCACCGTTTGATCCCAGCGGCAATACCGCCCTGGTCGGCGCCACCATGATGTTTGAAATTCTATGCCTATTGGCCGAAACCAGGGCTATCTAGGGTACATCCTCGGGAAAAATCTCGACCACCCGGTCAGGTGAGGCATGTACGCCGTAGGTCTCCAACGGCTTCGTGCCGGTAACGCGAAATCCATGTTTGACGTTCGCTGGCAGCACCAGGGTGACGCCGGGACCGATGCTTGTCAGGCCCTCCTGTCCGTCGATCCAGGCCTCGCCCGTCCCTGCTACCACGGTCACCACTTCCATATAGGGATGGGAATGGGTGCCTGTGGAATAGCCCGGTTGAGAGACCTGTAAACCAAGGCGAATGGGCGTGGAGCCGTCTTCGTCTCCGACAATGGTTTGATAGGTCGCGCCACCTGGGAAAGCTTGTTTGGGAACCTTCTTTACATCGATTACCGGCATGTCATCCTCCAAACCAGTTTCTAGCCGCGGATGCCTTTCACGAAATCCGCCACCGCCTGCCCGATTTCGTCGGGGCTGTCTTCCTGTACGAAATGCGTACCCTTGACGGTGACTTCCGTTTGGTTTGGCCAGGCGCGGCAAAATTCCCGTTGCGGACCGGTCAGGATCGAACCGGGATCGGCATTGATGAACAGTTTAGGCAAATCGCATTGCGATAGCCAGGCGCCGTAGTCATCGACAATCTGACAAACCTCCGGCGGTTCGCCTTCGATCGGGATCTGCCGGGGCCAGGTCAGGGTGGGGCGGCGATCTTCGCCCGGCTCTAAATAGGGTTTGCGGTAGTGGCTCATTTCTTCCTCTCCGAGGCCACGGATAACGGCGCCGGGCAGCACCCGCTCGACGAATATGTTCTTATCCAGAACCATGTTCTCGCCGCCTTCCGATCGGAAACCCTGAAAGGCGCCGCGGGCGTTTTCCGGGAAGTCCGCCCAGTCCATGGTCTTGACCACCGCTTCCATGTAGGCGATGCCCTGAACCTTGTCGCGGTTTTGATTGGCCCAATCGAAGCCAAGCGCCGAGCCCCAATCATGGATCACGAAGATTACGTTATCAGTGACGCCAATTTGCCGCCACAGTTCGTAAAGATACTCTCGTTGTTCCGTGTAGGTGTAACGCCCGGGCCCCGGATTATCCAGTTTCTCTGAATCGCCCATGCCGATCAAATCGCAGGCGATCAACCGGCCCAGGCCCGCGCAATGGGGCATGATGTTGCGCCACAAATAGGATGACGTCGGGTTGCCATGTTGGAATACGATTGGCTCACCCTCGCCTTCGTCCACATAGGCCATGCGCTTACCGTTGACGCTGGCAAATTTTCGTTCGTATAGGGGATCGGTGGATATCATGGTCTGTTTCCTGTTGCTTCAGGGCCGGTGCTGCTATTTGCCCATGAAGGATGGCCTGCGTTTGTTGACAAAGGCATCGACGCCCTCCCGGCCGTCCGCCGTCCGTCCCAGTTTGGAAATGCTGCGGGTTTCCCGCTCCATCTGGGATTCCAGGGTATCGTTGGGTGACATCAGCAACAGTTTCTTGACCGCGCCCAAGGCTTCGGTCGGGCCATCGGCCAATTTGCCGGCCAAGGTCGCGACGGTATCCGTCAGTTCGTCTGTCGCGACGACCTGGTTGATCAGGCCCCAGTCCAGGGCTTCCCCAGTGCTCAATACCCGATTGGTCAAATAGAGTTCCATGGTGCGCCGGGTGCCGATAATTCGAGGCAGGTAATAGGTCGAACTGCCGTCCGGCGACAGGCCGATCTTGGTATAGGCCGATGTAAAACTGGCGCTCTCGGCGGCCACGGCAAGATCGGCGCAGGCGACAAAACTAAGGCCGGCGCCGGCGGCAACACCGTTGACGGCGGCGATTACCGGCGCCCGCATCCAGGCGAAGCGCGAGATGGACATATGCAGATAGGTGGTCATTTCCTTCAACAGCGCAGGCAGGGTATCCAGCTCGGCGGCGAAACCCGGCACATCGCCGCCCGCGCAAAATGCGGCGTTGCCGCTGCCGGTCAAGACCACGGCCCGAACGGCCTCGTCTTCTCCCAGGCGGATGCTCAGATCGCACAATTCCTTGGCCATGGTGAGATCAAGGGCGTTGAAGGCTTGCGGCCTGTTCAGGGTTAGCCAGGCGACTGCACCCCGCATCTCGAATTCGATTGTTTCGTAACTCACCTTGTCCTCCGTTGCTGCAATGTCGCGCGACCCCGCGTCGATAATGTGCCAGTAAAGCCCAGACCAATCCAAGGGTCTATTTCTCTCTATCTGCCGTCCGTTATATTATCCTCTAATCGAGAGGACGTTTGCATGATTTCGTTTAACGCACCCGCCGTCACCGCCGTATCGGCGAAATTCCGCGAAGCCAATTGGCGGGCGGCAACGGAATAATGTCCGCCTTTCCCTACTTGGATGCACCACACCCGGTGGCCATTGCCCACCGCGGCAGCGCTGCGGCCTATCCGGAAAACACCATGGCCGCCTTCCAGGATGCAGTGGATCTGGGTTATCGTTATGTCGAGACCGATGTCCATGCTACCCGCGATGGCGTCCTGGTCGCCTTTCACGATGACCGACTGGACCGGGTGACCGGCCACACGGGCCGGATCAGCGAATTGGATTGGGCGGAGGTTTCCCGGGCCAAGGTGCATGGCCGGGAGGCAATCCCGCGCTTCGATGAACTGCTGGCGGCCTGGCCGGACCTGAAAATCAATATTGATCCCAAATCCGATGACGCCGTCAGGCCATTGATCAAGGCGCTGGAACGGCCGGGAACTCTGGCCCGGGTGTGTGTCGGCAGCTTTTCTGGCCGCCGGCTTGCCGGGTTGCGGGCGGCACTGGGCCCAGATCTATGCACGTCCATGGGGCCGGAAGATGTGCTGCGTCTGCGGCTGGCCAGCATTGGCCTGCCCATGCTGTCTTCCTTTCAACCTGTGGCCGCCGCGGCTCAGGTGCCGCTCCGCCATTTCGGCCTGCCGGTGCTTGATGGGCGTTTCGTCCGAGCGGCACAAGCGCGCGGCCTGAAGGTGCATGTCTGGACCATCAATGACGGCCATACCATCGCGCGCCTGCTCGATCTGGGCGTCGATGGTATCATGAGCGATGAAACGGCCCTGTTGAAAGCCGTCTTCACCGGGCGCGGCCTATGGCCAAGCTAAAGCATTTCAGGGCTATTCTGGGCCATATGATCCGGTATAGTTCCAAAGTGTTCTAAACCAGGGAGAACGATGATGACCCAGTCCCGGGACGAGGCGATGGCGCTTTTGGGGCGTTTCGGCAAAGCCTTCAATCGCAGTGATGTGGCTGAAATACTGGCCTGCGTCACGGATGATTTTGTCTGGATTCTCGCGGCCGGGCCCGAAGCCCCCGATGGCCAGATCTGCCGTGGCGCCGATCAGGTTCGTCAGGCCCTGGCGGCGCGGGCGGAGTTAGTCCGCGACGTCCGCTTTTCTGAAACGGCGGTGCATTTTGCTGACGACCGTGTCATTGGAACCTTTCGCGCCACGGGTAGATATGTGGCAGATGGCAGTCCCTATGACGTTCGCGGCGTGGACATCTATACTTTGCGCGACGGTCTGATCGCCAGCAAGGACAGCTATTGGAAGCAAATCGCCTAGTGTCATGGATCAGCAGTATGTCGCATTTAGGACGGCCCTACAGGTCCCTCGGCTAGGCGCGCGGTCCGCCGTGATGTCGGCCCGTCACAAGGGCGGCGCAACGACGTCCGAGGGACCTGTAGGGCCGCCGAAACGGTCGCTTGTCCTGGCCTCCGGATGGCGTCGACGCCCCTTGACGATGTCCCGCATCGCCGGCGCGGCGCCTCCTACCCGGAGGCCAGGACAAGCGATCCTAAATATGACGTACTGCTGATCCATGACACTGGACACTCTGCTACAGCGATTACTGGCCGGGGAAACCATTGCACTGGCCAAATCGATCACTGCGGTGGAAAACGATACGGATCAGGCGGCGGAACTGCTGGCGGGTATTCAGCCGCATTTGGGCCGTGCCCTGGTGGCCGGCTTTACAGGACCGCCGGGAGTTGGGAAATCCACACTGGTCAATGCATTGGTCGTCGAATTGCGCCGCCGTCAACGTAGCGTCGGGGTGGTTGCGGTTGATCCGTCAAGTCCGTTGACCGGTGGCGCCATTCTGGGTGACCGGATCCGGATGAGCGAACATACCCGCGATCCCGGCGTCTTTGTCCGCTCTCTGGCGGCCCGGGGACATTTGGGTGGGCTATCGCCAACCGCGGCACGGGTCATAGATGTGATGGATGCGGCGGGCCGGGACGTGGTCGTCGTGGAGACCGTCGGTGCCGGCCAGTCAGAGGTGGAGATCGCCGAGATCGCGGATGTTCGTATCGTCGTCTGCGCCCCCGGCCTGGGTGACGATGTCCAGGCGATCAAGGCCGGCATCCTGGAAATTGCCGATATCCTGGTGGTCAACAAGGCGGATTTGCCCTTGGCCGAACGTACCGTCAGCCAGTTGCAAGGTATGCTGTCGCTGCGGGCGGCGGCTCTTAAGCCATTGGCGGCCGATGTGCCGGTGCTTTCCATCACGGCCACCAGCGGCCGTGGTATAGCCGCGCTGGCGGATGCGGTTGAAGCGCGCGCAGGCCTGGCCCTTACAGAAGAGCAACGCGCCGCGCGGGCGCTGCAACGGGTGCGGCGGTTACTGGCCGACGCCACGGCCCAGCGCGTCCGCCAGTTGATCCGCGAGGCCGGCGGTGACAATGTTGATAATCTATGCGCCCAGATACAAAGGGGCGACCTGGGTATCGATGCCGCAGCCGCCCGGCTGTTGCAGAAATTGCAGAGCGGCGACAGAACTTGATGTGGAGGAATACAGGATGTTGCGATTACGGCAAATCTGCCTTGTTGCCCATGAACTGCAGCCCGCCGTGGAAGGGTTGAGCGAGGTCTTTGGCTTGACAACTTGTTTCCACGATCCCGCCGTAGGCGTCTACGGCCTGGAAAATGCTTTATTGCCCGTGGGCACCAATTTTCTTGAGGTCGTGGCGCCGGTAGAGGCGGGCACCGCGGCCGGCCGTTATCTGGCGCGCCGTGGCGGCGACGGCGGCTACATGGTCATTCTGCAATGCGACGATGTAGAGGCGCGCCGCGACCGGATGGGAGAATTGGGTGTGCGCATTGCCAATCCCCTGAACTACGGTGATTTTACAGGTATCCAACTGCATCCCCGTGATACCGGCGGAAGCATGTTGGAAACCGATCAGAATGAAGGCAGCCTGGCCCCGGACGGACCCTGGCACCCGGCCGGCGACAATTGGCAGAACGCGGTGCGGACCGATCGAACCAGGGCGATGGTCGGGGCGGAATTACAAAGCCCCGATCCGGCTACCTTGGCCGCGCG
Source organism: Alphaproteobacteria bacterium (assembly GCA_021776235.1). Classification (GTDB taxonomy): domain Bacteria; phylum Pseudomonadota; class Alphaproteobacteria. The sequence continues at coordinate 13,404 of JAJFGG010000165.1, forward strand.
CTGGGGACGAATCCTGGATCGACCTGTCGTCGCCGATGCGTCGGGCGTCCCGGAACTTGCCTTGGATAATGCCACGCTTCGTTTCGTCGAAGCCGCCGACGGCCGGGGCGAAGGCCTGGGCGGCATCGATCTGCAAGCCGCCGACCGCGGCGCAATTTTGTCCGCTGCCGAGGCGCGGGGGCTGACGGTCAGGGGTGATAGCATCAGCCTCTGTGGCACTCGTTTCAGGATGGTATGAAGCGTTGATAAGGCATACGCATATTCGAAGAGACTGTACTCAGGCTCTTTAAGTATTAGTGCAATTCAACCAGTTGTTTCCATCGCGCAGGCAATCAGTATTAATTGCAAGTTGTGCTAGGCAAAATAGGCGGTGCGGATGCCGGACCCGGCGGTGCTGAAGGGCCCGGCAAAGGCCGGCTGGTAACCTCGCAGGTTTCGGACACCGCCTTGCAACAAGGGCACGGTATGAGTGTAGATCAGCGGCAGCTCTTCGTTGATGATGTTTTCGACCTCGGTATAGAGGGCCAGGCGTTGCTGTTGCTCGCGGGTGACGCGGGCCTGCTGAATCAACCCGTCGACCCGCTTGCTATTGTAACCGGTGCGCAGCCTCGTCGTTGGCGCCTCGGACAACAGGGAACGATAGAACCAACCGTCGGGATCGGCACGATAGCTGCTGGCCGTCGAATCCGCGTCATACTCACCGGCCTGTGTGGCCCCTCTGCGGTATTTCTCGCGCAGCACCCGGTTAGGGTGGATTTCATGCACGACCTTGAAGCCGACTTCCGCCCACATGGCTTGAATGATGTCGCCTGTCTGGTGCATGTAGGCAAAATCCTGCCGCGAAACCAGGATGATTGGTGTGCCCCGGGCGCTGTGCCGGCGTAGCAGGAATTTTGCCTTGTCCGGATCATAGTCCGGCCTGCGTTTTACATCGGGCATATACCAGGGACTGTCGGGTCCATAGAAGCCTTTGGCGACCGTGCCCAACCCATAAAATACGGATTGATGGATCGCATCGTGATCGATGGCATGGGCTGCGGCGGTCCGCAAAGCGTGACCGTCCGGATTTTGATATGAAAACGGTCCGGTTTTCAGGTTGAAACCGATCCACGCTGTCGCCACTTGCGGCACATTCCAGGTTTGAAATTCTGTCGCGTATTGAAGGCGAAACCGGCCGGCGTCCGCATAGCCGAGGTGGTCGATCAAATCGCTCTCCCCGTTCTGCAGGGCGAGAAGACGGGCCCGGTCCTGTTTTTTCGGCATTCCGGCGATACCGTCCAAATAGGGCAGGGGATTGCCAAAAGAATCGGTTTCGAAATAATTCTCAAAGCGCACCATCTCGGTCCGGTCCCAGCGCTTCCAGGATTTAAATTTAAACGGACCACAACCGGCGGGCTTGATGTCGGCCTGATAGGCGCTGTTGGGGGCGATCAGGTTGCACGGATAGTAGGTCACATTAGCAAGGAAAACCGCGCTGGGCTTCTCCAGTGTGCAACGCAAGGTGTATTTATCGAGGACCGTTATTTGCTTTATATTTTCCAGGCTGGATCTGGCGAAAGTATGGCCGATTTCCGGATCCATAATCCGCTCGAAGTTCCATTTCACCGCGGCGGCGTCCACGTTGGTGTCATTGTGAAAGGTCGCGCCCCGGCGCAGTTTGAAAGTGTAGGTCTGCAAATCGTCGGAGATATCCCATTCCGTTGCGATGCCGGGAGCCGGCTCCATGTCCGGTCCAAGGTCCAGCAGGCCCTGGGTAGTGGCGGCAAGGGGTTGAGAGACATTGTACATTAGATTTTTATGGGGATCGATGCCGCGGGCTTCGGAACGGGTCGCGAAGCGTAAAATGCCGCCGCGTTTTGGCCGCGCAGCCGCCACACCCGGCAAGGCTGCCATGGCAGCGGCGCCCAACGCCGCACCGCCGGTCTTTAGGAAGGCGCGACGGTTTGGCTGCCGGGATGGTATTCCGTCTGCTTCGGACATTTGATCCGTCTTGGTCCCACAATGTGGGCGTTTATAACGGATGCCCCAACCTACGGCAAATTAAAGTCAGGAACAGGCAGATCCGGCCCATAATACCGTCCTGCCGCCATTGACAGTCCTGGTCTTAGCTGGGAAGCTTTCAAGGGCAGATAACAAAGAATATAACGGGGGAAGGGGCGGATGGGTGGCCGAACCGGTTCTTGAGATTGACAACCTGAGTGTCCGTTTCAATCTGAAACGCGGCGTTTTGAGGGCGGTTGACGGGGTTTCCTTAAGCGTTGGCAAGGGGGAAACTTTTGGCTTGGTCGGCGAAAGCGGCTCGGGAAAAACCGTGACTGCACGCTCCATCATGCGCCTGATTAAAACGCCACCCGGAGAAATTGCCGGCGGAACGGTGCGTTTCGAGGGCCGCGATATCTATCAGATGTCGGACGCTGAAATCCGGGAGATTCGCGGCCAGCACATTGCCATGATTTTTCAGGAACCCATGACGGCCCTGAACCCGGTGTTCACCGTGGGCAACCAGATCGGCGATGCCCTGCGTACCAACATGGGGCTCAGCAAGGCGGAAGCACGGGAACGCTCAATCGAGATGCTTCAGTTGGTGGGTATTCCATCGCCTGCCGCCCGGATTGACAACTATGTGCACGAGTTTTCCGGCGGCATGCGCCAGCGCGTGATGCTGGCCATGGCGATGTCCTGCGATCCGACCTTCCTCATCGCGGACGAGCCGACCACGGCGCTGGATGTGACCATTCAGGCGGTCATCCTGGAATTGATCACCTCCATGATCGAACGTTTCGATATGTCGTTGCTGTTCATTACCCATAATTTGGGCGTCGTCGCCCATGCCTGCGACAACGTGGGAGTGATGTACGCCTCTCATCTGGTGGAAATGGGCACCAAGGCGGAAATATTCAGCAATCCCCAGCACCCCTATACAAAGGGACTGTTGCGTTCGATCCCGCGGATGGACGCCCAGGAAAAGTTTCTGACACCGATCAACGGCACGGTCTGCAACATGATGGACCCGCCGCAGGGATGCAAATTTCATCCTCGTTGCGAGCACACCATGGATGTTTGCAAGGAACGAATTCCTGAATTCCGGGAACTGTCGCCGGGTCATTTTGCCGCCTGTCATCTGCATGATCAGCCCACCGTCTAGATCAATTGGCATGCGTGTTGAAGCATCACAAAGCCTCTCCCCGTCACGGCGACCCGTTGACGATGGTCCCGCCGGCGGCCGTGGGAAGGTGAGGACCGGCACCCCCCGCGCTTTATTTATTGTCGCAATGCGCCGGCGAAACGACGGGTACCGACGTAGAGGACGCCATGGCTGAGCACTTGTTGGAAGTTAAGGATCTGGTCAAGCATTTCACTCTGAATGGCGATTTTGTCTCGCGAATTGCCGGCAAAACCCAGACGGTGAAAGCGGTCGACGGCATCAGTTTTCATATTCGTCAGGGCGAGACTTTGGGCCTGGTGGGCGAATCCGGTTGCGGCAAATCGACGACGGGCCGGCTCATTACCCGGTTGATCGAACCTACCGCCGGCGAGATTAAGCTGCATGGCGAGGATTTGCTGGCCTTTCCGCCCAAGCGTATGCGCGATGCCCGCAGGAATATCCAGCTGGTTTTCCAGGATCCCTACGCCTCGCTCAATCCCCGCAAGACAATCATGGAAATTTTGAGCCGGCCTCTCGAGGTGCATAAGCTGGCCACGACCTGGCACGAGAAGCGGGAACGGGTTCTGGAACTGCTGAATTTGGTCGGTCTGGGCTCCGAGCATATTGACCGTTATCCACACGAATTCTCGGGCGGCCAGCGTCAACGCATCGCCATCGCCCGCGGTCTGGCGCTGACCCCTGAATTGGTTATCGGGGATGAGCCGGTCTCGGCACTTGACGTCTCGATCCAGGCACAGATCCTTAATCTGTTTCGCGAGCTGCAGGAAAAATTCTCTCTGACATATCTATTCGTCGCCCATGACTTGAGCGTCATCCGCCACATCAGCGATCGGGTCGCGGTAATGTATGTGGGCAAAATTGTCGAAACCGGTCCTGTGGAGACGATCTTTTCCGACCCTTTGCACCCCTATACCAAGGCTCTGCTGGCTGCCGTGCCAGAGGCCGATCCGTCCAAACCGCCACCGCGCCTGACCTTGGAGGGAGAGGTCGCAACGCCGATCGATCCGCCGCCCGGCTGCCGCCTGAATGGCCGCTGCCCCCTGGCGACGACGATCTGCGGCGAAGTCTCGCCTGAACTCGTAACTGTCGATACGAACCATCAGGTGGCTTGCCACAACCTGTAAGACCTGCCCGCTGACTGTCTGCGGCATGCTCTAAATCCAGGGTAAATAAAACATCAACGCAAAGACCTTGGCCGCGCCTGCATTCGGGCAGGCTGCCAAGATAGATAGCCATTGTGGTAAGCCGTTAACGCTCCTGGATGCGCGGGTCCAGAATGTCCCGCAAGCCGTCGCCAAACAGATTGAAGGCGAGCACGGAATAACAGATCGCCAGTCCCGGATAAACGGCGATCATCGGATTGCTCTCCATATGCTCACGGGCGACATTGAGGTCGCTGCCCCAATCCGGCGTCGGTGGCGGCGTGCCAAGACCTAAGAACGACAGCGCCGCGATAATCAGAATAATATAACCCAGTCGCACTGTGGCATTGACGATCAGCGGCGAGACGATGTTGGGCAATATTTCCCGTAGCGCGATATGCAAACTACCTTCGCCGACCACATGGGCTGCTTCCACATATTCCTTTTTCGCCTCGACCATCGAGGTGCCCCGGGTCAGGCGCGCGATTTCCGGCATGGTGTTCAGGCCGAGTGCGAAAACAAGGATGGAATCATTCCAGAAGCCTTCCAGCTTCCATTCCCGCGCCACGGTAATAATCAGCAAATATAATAATAATCCCGGAAAGGCTATCAGCCCATCGACGCAGCGCATGGATATTGAATCGAAGCGGCCACCAAAGAATCCGGCAAAAACGCCAAGCGGAATGCCCAACGCCAGTCCCAAAACAACCGCGGCAATCGAGATCAGGACAATACGCTGCCCGCCCCATAGGACCCGGGAATAAATATCCCGGCCGAATTTGTCCGTGCCGAAGTAATGGTCCGCGCTGGCCGGTTGCAAACGCACGCGGTAATTGGGCTTGGTTGGGGGGTGCGTGGCGAGTACGGGTGTAAGGATACAAGTGACAAGCAGCATGATCATCATGATCGCACCGATGGTCGCGGTCCGGCTCTTCAGAAGTTCATCCAGGGCGTTTCTGCTGACAGTCCGCAGGCGGCGCATGCGGATGGCGAAGGGCGTATCATTCGGGTTGATGGTGTCGATCCGCTGCCGCGATTCCAGTTGCTGTTCGGTCATGAAGCTGCCCTCTAACTCATACCGACGCGTGGGTTCAGCACGCGGTATAATAAATCCACCAGCAGATTGATCACCACCACCATCACGCCCAGCACCAGCACGCCAGCCTGGATGACCGGAAAATCTCGCAGCTGGATGGCATCATAGATGGCCAAACCAATGCCCGGCCAGGAAAAGATCGTCTCCAGTACCACCGTGCCGCCCAGCAGGCTGGCCAGTTGCAGGCCGGAGATCGTGATGGTCGGGATCATCGCATTGCGCAGGGTGTACTTGTAAATCACCTTGCGCTCGGACAAACCCAGGGAACGCGCGGTATCCACATAATCCTTGCTGATCTCATCCAGCATGCTGGAACGCGTCAGTCGCGTGGTGAAAGCGGCCTGCCGGAAGCCCACAGCCAGGGCCGGCAGGATCAAATACCAAATGCTCTTGCCGGGTTCGCTGAATAATGGCGCGTAACCCGACGATGGCAACCAGCCCAGTTGCAGGGCAAACAGCAAAATACACAAAATGGCAAACCAGAATTCGGGAATGGATATCCCCGCCAGCGAGGTTATTTGCGCTGAATAATCCGTCAAAGTGTTGCGTCGCACCGCCGCCAACGTGCCCAGCGGCACGGCGATGAGGATCGATAGCCCAATACCGACAAGCGCAAGGTAAACGGTTGCGGGAATACGTTCGATCAGTTCAATATTGACCGGCCGCCGGGTCACCAGTGATTTACCGAAATCCCCTTGCAAGGCGGAGCCAACCCAAATGAAATATTGTACGTAAATCGGCTTGTCGAGGCCGAATTCCTTTTCCAAAGCGGCCCGGACCTCCGGGTCTTCTTCGCCGTCTGTCGCCGTTAATGTATCAATGACATCGCCGGGCAAGGCGTGGACAAAACCAAACACCAGGACGGATAGGATGAAAATCACGGGAATGATCTGCAATATGCGGTTGATTGTGTAAATGAGCATACTACAAACTCCGACCGGGTATGCCGGTGACGCCCTCAGTTACGAAAGCGTCACCGGACAACGAATGCGCCTCTTCTGGATCCGCCGTTAACCTTCCAGATAGGCGACACGAACGCCGCCATTGGAAATGTTGAAGGGACCAGCAAAGGCAGGCTTGTAGTCCTTCAACTTCTTGGTGCCCGCGGATGTCAGCGGTATGCCGTGGGTGTATATCAACGCGCAATCTTCATTCACCATGCTTTCGACGTCGGTATACATCTCCATCCGCACCTGTTTGTCCCGGGTTTGCCGGGCGTCATTGATCAACTTGTCTGCGGCCTCGTTCTTGTAGCCGGTCCGCAACATGGTCGAAGGTCCGGTCGACAAAACATTGACCGAATACCACTGGTCGGGCTCGAAACGATAGCTGTTTGCCGTTGAATCAATGCCGTAATCTGCTTTTTTATACTTCTTGCGCAGCACTGGGTTGTCGAACTTTTCATTGGTCGGTTTAAAGCCGGCTTCCTCGAGCATGGAGTAAACAATTTCACCCGTCTGGTGCATGTACGAATAGGCCTGCCGTGCCACGACCGCGATGGGCGTGTTCATGGCATTCAGCTTGCGCAGAATAGCTTTCGATTTTTCCGGATCGTATTCCTTGACGTTCTTGATGTCAGGCATATGCCAGGTGCTCGCGCTGCTGTAGAAGCCGCTCAGGCTTTCACTCAGGCCATTGAAAATCGCCTGATGAATGGCTTCTCGATCGATGGCATGGGCCAACGCCTGCCGCATCAGCTTGCCATCCGCCGCGCTCATGGCGAACGGGCCCTGTTTGGCCTGCACCGCGAGATAGCCGGCGCCAACCTGCGGGATATCCCAGGTATTATAGTTGGCAGTCTGGGTTTTCTTGAAGTTGGCGGCATCCGCATAGGACATGTTCTCGATCAGATCAACCTCGCCCGTGCGTAGGGCGGTCAGGCGAACTTTGTCCTCCTTTTTCGGATAACCCACAATCGCGTCAAGATAGGGCAGGGAATTACCTGCGGCGTCGGTTTGCCAGAAGTTCTCGAACCGCACCATCTCGGTCTTCGCATAACGCTTCCAGCTGACGAATTTGAACGGTCCGCAGCCGATCGGGTGGGTATCCACTTGATCCACGCTGTTGGGCGCGATCAGGTTGATCGGATAATAGGTCACGCTGGCCAGGAACACGGCGCTGGGTGAATCCAATTCAATCCGCAAGGTATGTTTGTCTACAGCCGTAATCTCCTTCACCAGCTTGAAGAAGCTGCGATGGAAGGAATGGCTGGTTTTCGGATCCCGGACCCGATCATAGTTCCACTTGATCGCCGGGGCGTCCACGTCCGCGCCATTGTGGAAGGTCACACCTTTGCGGATCTTAAAGGTATAGGTCTTCATGTCATCGGAAACGGTCCATTCCTCGCCGATGGCCGGAACGATGTCCATGTTTCCGTCAATGTCGAGCAGACCGCCCGAGGTCGCCGCCAGCGGGTGCGAAACGTAATAGATGATGTTGCGTTGCGGATCCAGGCCACGGGCGTCCGCGCGGGTCGAAAACCGCAACGTGCCGCCCTTTTTCTTTGCCGCAAGTGCCGCGCCCGGCATGCTGGTCATCGCAGCCGCGCTTGCCGCCGCTATCCCAGCCGACGTTGTTGCAAGAAATTCACGCCTCGTCTGCTTGCCGAAAGTATTGCTGATTTTCTTCCCGGGCATAATTAAAGCCTCCCTTTGCGAGCTACCCTGATTGGGTCAAGGATCGGCGAAAATGCTGGTAGAAACATGGTGGCTGTCCCCCCCCTGCGCCGTTTGCCTCGACACGTGTACACCATCGTCTTCTTTTATTACCGCAAGTGTAGCGAGAGCAGCGCCGCAATGGCAAACGAAAAGTAAATTGTTTGCGCCGGGGATTTCACAATCCAGACTGGGCCGTGGCCACGTTGCCGTCTGCGCGGCGGGCCGTGTAAGCTATTGGCCGACGCAAAATTGCACAAGGCGGGCGGCGCAATGAAACATTCCGATAATCGCATCCTGACGACCCATGTTGGCAGCCTGCCGCGTCCCGATGACCTGGTCGAACTGCTGCATTTGAAAGACCAGGGTAAGCCCTATGAGCAGGCGGTGTTCGATAAATGCGTGGCGCAATCCGTTGATGCCGTCGTGGCCCGTCAGGTTGCCACGGGCATCGACCTGGTCAGCGATGGCGAGATGAGCAAGATCAGCTATGCGACCTATCTGAAAGATCGTTTGAACGGCTTCGATGGTACGGCCGCCGAAACCCGGGCAGCGGCGGATTTGCTTGATTACATGACCTATGCCCGGCGTCTGGTGCAACAGGGGGGCACTGAACGCAGTTTGCAGGGCCCGGCTTGCGACGGTCCGTTATCGGTGCGCGATGAAGCGCCGCTGCAAAAAGATCTGGCAAATTTTGCGGCCGCGGTAGAAGCGCACAGGCCGACTGAAGGATTCCTGACCGCTTCCTCACCTGGTGTGGTGTCGGTTTTCTTGCAGAACCAATATTATCCCGACGACGACGCCTATCTGGATGCCCTGGCGGCTATTCTGCAGGACGAGTACGAGGCCATCGTGGCCTCCGGCGCGGTTTTGCAATTGGATTGCCCGGATCTGGCCATGGGCCGGCATATTGTGCACCGGAAAAAGAGCAACGCGGAATTTCGCTTGGTCGCCGCCCGCCATATCGAGGTGTTAAACGCCGCCACCGTGAATATTCCGCCCGAGTCCATGCGTATCCATCTCTGTTGGGGCAATTATCAAGGGCCGCACCACCACGACATTCCCATAGCAGACATCCTGGATCTGGTTTATGGCGCGCGGCCCCATGCCATCGCCATGGAAGGCGCCAATCCGCGCCACGAACACGAATGGGAGGTTTTTGATGATCATCCCTTGCCAGATGGCAAGGTGGTTATCCCCGGGGTGATCGATTCCACATCCAATTTTATTGAGCATCCAAAATTGGTGGCGCAGCGGATTTGCCGCTATGCCGACAAGGTGGGCCGGGAACGGGTAATCGCTGGTTCGGACTGTGGTTTCGCTACTTTTGCCGAGCGCCCGGCGGTCGATCCGGATATCGCCTGGGCCAAACTGGCCGCCTTGGTTGAAGGGGCCGCCATCGCCTCGGAAGTACTGTGGTAGCCCCGACGTGCTCTAAGCCTATTCGGCGGCAGCTAGGGTGCCGGTTGGCGACAAACCGTAGGCTTGGACCAGATCCAGTTCGCGGACAATATCAAGGCCCCGTTGCAGGGCCGCGCCGTGAAGCGCCTTTTGCGGTTTGCGCAGGGGGCCGGCCGGCAGCCCGACTGCCGCCATCAGTGACTTCATGGGAACCGGATTAATCGCCGAATAGGCATAATGGAGCATGGGCAGGTTGCGCAGGTAGGCCGCCTGGAAATTTTGCGTGTCCGCGAAATTCTGCCATGGCGTGGAGATCACCGCCATCTCGCGGGGAATGATGTTGCCGGTCATGTTGGCGACACCATGGCCACCCAATGACATGATCGGCACGATCAGGCCCAGGTTGGGCGAGCAGCAGCACATCAGGCTCATTTCCGGCTTGGCACGGGCGATTTGGGCGACCTGTGCGACCCGGCCGGTAGATTCCTTCAATACCTGAACGTTCGGATGAGCGGCGATGGTCAAAACTTCGTCGGCCGTCAGATCGGTCTTGACCCGGGGCGGGTTGTTATAGATGCCAAGGGGGATTGGCGAAGCGTCGGCGATTTCCAGAAAGTATTCGACGATATCTTCGTTCGCCGCACAGATATAGGCGGGGGCCGCGATCATGGCGCCGTCGGCGCCTTCGGCCGCGGCCTGTTTGACATAGGCAATTGTTGCCTCGGTGGTGGCGCCGGTACAGCCGTACCACATTTCCATGCCTGGCTGCTTCTGCTTCATGGTTTCGCGGACGATGGCGTGGCGTTCCTCCGCGGTCAGCATTGAGACTTCGCCGCTTGAACCCATTATCAGGACACCGGAAGAGCCGTTCTCTCTCTGAAACTCGATCAGCGTCCGAAAACCTCCAAAATCGATGGAATAATCCTGGTTCATCGGGGTGATCAAGGCAACGAAAGAGCCGGTCAATAGTGTCTTCGACATGTCGCGTCTCCTGTTCAGGGGATAGTCATTATGCATGCAAGCGGATCAAATAAACAACGCTCTTGGAACCGGGCTTTAGGCCCGCGCGGTGGGCCGGGCCGCGACGCGGGCAAACCAGGCGTTGACGTTGCCCAGCTCCTGCGGCACGCGCACGCCGACGGCCTTGCCCAGAACCAGGGCGCATTGCGCCGTGATGTCGGCCACGGTGTAGTCGTCGTTGACAATAAAGTCCCGGCCGCTGATCTCCGTATCCAGCCAGACCAGACGGGCCAGGGCGGTCTCCCGGCAAATTTCGCCCCATTCGGCAACCTGAGTGTGCACGCCTTTCCACATTTCGTGGGTATGGGAGAAAACATTGATCAAGGGCAGCAGGATTTCCAGTTCCATACGCCGGTTCCACATTTCCACCTGGGCCCGTTCCACAGGGGTGCGGCCCATCAAAATTGGCTCAGGGTGGATTTCTTCCAGATAACGGCAGATAGCGCCGGATTCAGCAATGCAGGTGCCGTCATCCAATTCCAGCAACGGCATCTTGCCAAGGGGGTTTTTCTCCAGGTAATCCGGCCGCTTATTCTCGCCTTTGGTCATATCGACGGCAATTGTCGGAATTTCCAGGCCCTTTTCGGCTATGAAAATGCGCACCCTGCGGGCGTTGGGAGAAGCCGGTAGATCGTAAAGTTTCATGGCCGCGGTATCCTTGTTTTTGGGGTTCCAGAAAATTCTTCCGCCCGGATCATATACTCAACCCGGTCAATGGCGTCACGGCTCCAGGTCGCCGATCGATGCATGCCAAGTTTTTCCATTACCCGGTGGGATGCCAGGTTTGTGGCCTTGGCAATGGCCACGACTTCAGCAAGGCCAACGACGCGGAAAGCGTATTCGAGAACGGCCAGGGAAGCCTCCGTTGCCAGGCCCCGGCCCCAGGCGCTTTGCGTCAGGCCATAGGAAATCTCGACCTGCCCTTGATCGAGATGACGCAGGCCGCATTCCCCTATCAGCGCGCCGCTGCTTCGCTCAATCACTGCCCACAAGCCAAAGCCGTGGCGGCGCCAATGATCAATGATTTCGGCCAGTTGACATTTGGTCTGGGCCGGCGTCTGCACGCCCAGTTTGCGGATGGCCATGACCGCCGCATCGCCGTAAATGGGCACCAGAGCATCCAGGTCAGCGGCCGCAAAAGGGCGCAGCGTTAGACGTTCGGTCTCGAGTATCGTGGTCATGTCCCGATTTGCCGCCAGGCGGCGACAAAGGCCCGGGCGCGTTGGCTGACTTCCGCCGCCGTCATGCCGGGTTTATAGAGGGCGGATCCCAAACCAAAGCCTGTGGCGCCGGCGCGGCAATAGGCCGCCATGGCGTCCGATGTGATGCCGCCCACTGGGAACAGTCCCAGATGGGGCGGCAGCACGGCACGCCAGGCTTTTACCGCGGCGGGGGGCAGCATTTCGCCGGGAAACATCTTCAGGCCGTCGGCCCCGGCCGCCAGGGCCGCGAAAGCCTCGGTCGGCGTCGCGACACCTGGCAGGCAATACAAGCGACCTGCCTTGGCCCGGCGGATTACCGCCCCGTCACTATGAGGCATGACAATCAGACGGCCGTTGGCGGCGGCAACCTCGTCTACGGCTTCCGGGCTTAACACCGTGCCGGCGCCGATCAGCGCCTGGGTGCCAAGGGCATCCGCCAGATTGGCGATGCTTTGCAAGGGATCAGGCGAATTCAGCGGTACTTCAATGATCCGGAACCCGGCGTCAAACAGGGCCTGGCCGATGCCTGTTGCCTCGTTTGGCCCTATGCCGCGCAGAATAGCGATTAAAGGCAGTTCCGCCAAGTATGCCGGCAAAGTACTCATGGCGCAGGGCTTCGCAGCAGGCCGTTGGCGGCGGCAATACGCCACTGTCCCCGTGCTGCCGCGCCTTTCCGGGCCTGATCTGCGGCCAGGCCGCAATGGGTCAGTGCGGTCCGATAGCGTTGTCCTAGTTCAGGGTCGCCGATAATCGTGATCTGTGCGCCGGCATTTTCTGTCAGCGCGCGGGCCTCGGCAATCTCGGCCCCGATCAACATGCCGGAAAGATAGGATGCGACCTGATGTTCGGACAATTCGCCAAACAGCGCCAATGTACGGGCGCTGAATAGGCGTTGCAGGATGCCAGAGGCGTCACAACCATATTTAACGCCACGGGCAAAGGCCGCCGCATCATCTGTATCGTCCGTGATCATCCGGCCCAGGATCGTGTGATCTCTCAGCGCCGAGTACAATTCTCCGGTCATGAAGGTGGCGAACCAGGTGATCAGCCCATCGCTGACCAGAGCCCATTTGCTGTGGCTACCCGGCAAAAGCATCAGACCATCTTGTATGCCATTTTCATGCGCACCAAAGATCTGGGTCTCCTCGCCGCGCATTACATCCGGTACGCCGTCGGCGTCCCGCCGCGCCAGGCCCGGTACGATGTTGACGGGGCGGTCAAAGCCGCCGTGGCGGTGCAGGGTCAAACCACCGGCGCCCGTGGGAATCTCCACATAGGGCGCTTCCGACCAGCCTTGGCGCGAACCGATCATGCCTGAGGCCACGATGGGCAGGCTTTTGTCGGCGGCCAGCCAATCCCCGGCCAGGTCCATCAAGGCGTCCGCGAAGGCGCCATTCTGAATGTGCAGGATGCCCGCGCCGGCCGACCTTTCGGCGAGCACCGTGCCGTCTTTGCCAATCAGATATCCCCGCAGGCTGGTGGTGCCCCAGTCCAGACCCAGTAATGCTGTCTCAGGCGGCATCGGCCCGCCGGCCGCTGGCCTGGTAAAGCCAGACCCCGTCTTCATTGGTATCCCTGATGATGCGGCCTTGGCCCATTAGGCAATGTAGATGGGATAGGGCCTCGCTCATCCCCAACAAAGCCTCGAACGGGTTCAATTGGCGGCGGAACATTACCTTCAGCGTGGACAGGACGCGGGTAGGTTCGGCGCAAAATTCCTCCAAGACCGCCAAACGTTCCGCGTGATGCCGGCGCAGAAAGTCCAGTCGCGGGTGCAGATTGTAAAAAGGCAGGCCATGCGCCGGTAAAACCAGAGTATCGGCCGGCAAATGATCAAAATTGGCCAAGGTGTCCAGGTATAACTGCAATGGGTTGGCTTCCGGCTCGGAAGCATGGATGCCGATATGCGGCGTGATCTTTGGCAAAATCTGATCGCCGGCGATCAGGACATGGGTCTTATGGTTGAACAGGCAGGCATGCTCCGGGGAATGACCGCGGCCGACGATCACCCGCCAGTCGTCCCCGCCGATCCGGATCATTTCACCGTCACGAACCGATCGCACCTGAGGCGGAATAGGCGTCACGGCATCGCGAAAATGGCTGTAGCCGCTGTCGGCCATCAGGGCCAGGGCGTCATCCGATAAACCGACCTTGTGAAAAAATTGCAAGAACCAGTCCGGCGTCTTGTCGTGCTGGTCCAGTTCGGCCACCCGGCCTTGCAGCCATTCGCGATGGGTCGCCCAAAAAGGACAGTTCCAGCGTTGTGTAAGCCAACCCGCCTGACCCATATGATCAGGGTGAAAATGGGTGCAGAAGACACGGGTTACCGCCCGGCCAGCCAAATATTTCGCAAACACCCCTTCCCACAAATCGTGAATGCGTTCGGACTTCATGCCGGTGTCGACGATGGTCCAGCCGGGCCCATCGCGCAACAGCCAAAGATTGATATGGTTCAGGCCGGTCAACTCCAACGGCATCCGCACCCAAAATATTCCGGGCGCGACTTCCTGCGGTATGCCCAGTTCGGCCGCTTCGCTAAAAGGATATTCGACTTCAATCTCAGCAGACATGAATTGCTTTCTCAACCCGCGGTCCGTCAACGGTCCATAGCGGCCGCCGCGCCCGTTACATTGATCGTCTATGACATGGAATATAGTCGCGGCATGCTAACTTACCGTTGCCGCAAGGGTCAAATGGAAGCTCGCGAACCGTCGCTGCGCCACCGTGAGGAACGTGCAAATCAATCTGGTTTTGTCCGACCCTGTGGGTATACTTGTGGGTAAGCTTGTGAGTTAAATGTCTCAAAATATTGATGACAATTGTTTAAAAAACTGACAAGAAATTGGAAGTTTCAAGAGAATCAATCTCTTGATGTTAACTTCTTCATATTCTAGTGTAGCGCCGATTATGGCGAAGATAGAAAACATATGCTTGGAAAAAGTCGTCGACCCTGATTTGGTTTTGGCGTTGAAACGCTGGTACCAGCTTTGTGGCAAAGGCGGCCTTTACCGTCGGGAAGAGCTTGGCTTCGGGCCCCTGGTTGGCGCGCCCGAAATCCTAAACGGCCGATCCTCGGTGGTGGCCACCGATGCGGACGATCCGATGAATTACGTCTTTGCCTTCTTTGGTGGTGACTTCAATGTCTATGACGACCGCAACTTTGTTGCACGGCACCTGCGTGACCTCCCCGACGAGGACATAACGGCGGCGATTATATCATGCTATGGCGAGGCGATCGAAGCGCGGGCGCCGCTGGCCCACCGTATCGAAGGTGTCTTCGATGGCATCGACCTTGTCTACGACCGGATCATACTGCCAACGATAAACAAGGCCGGGAAGATTGACCGCCTCGTCACCCTATCGACCGAAATTTGCCGCAAATGACCATAAGTTGACGGACACTAGCCGGGCGTGTTGGTCCACAAGGTCATTTCGCGCATCAGGTCAGCACGGCTGTTGTGCAAGACCCAAAAATCAATCCGCTCACCCCCGCCGGCACGCCAAAGGGTGGCGCCAAAGTCCATGTGATAATAACGGTAGGTGCGCAGGGCCATGCCTTTTTCGATGAAATCCGGCCGGACCATGGAAAAGCAATAATCCACGTCGAAATCCTGCAGCATCTTGGCCTGGGCCAACATGATGGCCATCGTCGAAATCGCTTTGCCCCGCACCTTGGGATGTACCCATCCGCCGCCGCAATATGCCAGGTTACCTTCGATGTGCCCCAGGCCTTCGGTGAACAGATGCAGGCTGTCCTGGCCATCCTCTTTGGTGCCGTCGTAGAGGAAACGTCCGGTGTTAACGAGGTCAACCAGCCGTGACTGCGGCCAGATGCGCTGTGCGCTACAGGTCATAATCTCGCCCTGACTATCCCGTACCGCGACCCAGAACGCGTTTTTAGGTCCTAGGGTATTATGATCGGGATCCGTCGGCGCGACCCGCTTGTCATGCCAGGCCGGGGCTTTGTCAACCACGCTGCCATATTCCTCAAAATCGGTCTCGATGGTTGCGACCAGATCGCTCAAAAGCAGCTGCCGGCCGATATTGGCCTGAACCCTGCTAAGAAGGTTGCGCATCTCGCCCCTCTCATTTGAACCATTTCGAGGTGAGCGATCCTTGACAATTCGTTCTGATAATACATTCACAGATAATAGCCCACCCTTCCTCTACTAGATATTGTAGAGATCCGGCAAGGCGTCACAAGTAGGCCCTGTAAACCTTTTGGTTATAACGATTTATTTATCTGCTGATCGGCGCATTCGGCGATATTTTCAATCGAATCGCTGCCATGTATGGCGTTAATTCACAAATTGCTCCGCCGCGATAGCGTACAATGGTCCGACGCCGGCGGTGATGCTGGGCAGGAGGGCTGGAGCCTGAGGCAATAACTGTTCGCCATAAAAACAGGCGGTGGCCACCCGGCCGGCCAGGAACGGCGCATCCGCATCCGAGGCGCCGGCCTGGGCGGCGGCGGCCAGACCACCCTTGGCAATCAGATAACCGCCGACCGTCAGGCCGAACATACGCAAATATGGCGTGGCGCCGGCCGCAACTGCGTTGGTGTCCGCCGCCATGGCTTCTCCCAACCAAACAGAGGCGGTTTCCAAACCATCGAGGGCGGCGGCCAGATTGGTACGGGTCTTGGCAAAGATCTCGCCGCCTTGCGCCAAAGCCGCATCCAGGCTGCGCATCTCGCTTAGATATCGGCGTACGACCTCGCCTCCTTCCATGCTCACCTTGCGCATTACCAAGTCCAGAGCCTGAATACCGTTGGTGCCTTCGTAAATCGGGGCGATGCGGGCGTCGCGGTAATATTGTGCCGCGCCGGTTTCTTCAATGAAGCCCATGCCGCCATGGATTTGCACCCCTAACGAGGCAACCTCGCAACCCAGGTCCGTGCACCAGGCCTTTGACAGCGGTGTCAGCAATTCCGCCAACTGGCCGTACCAAACACGCTGTTCCGCATCCTCGTGGTGGCGGGAGAGATCCAGTGCCTGGCCGTTGACGTAGCACAGCGCCCGCATGGCATCGATCTGGGCCTTCATGGTCATCAGCATGCGGCGCACATCGGCATGATCCACAATGGCCGAGGGGCCGGATTCCGTGCTGCCAATGGCCTTGCCCTGACGCCGTTCCAAGGCATAGGCCACGGCATGCTGATAAGCACCTTCGGCAATGGCCATGCCCTCCACACCAACGCCAAGACGCGCCGAATTCATCATGGTAAACATGCAACGCATGCCCTTGTTTTCTTCGCCAAGGAGGTAGCCGACCGCGCCTTCGTTATCACCAAAGCTCATGACCGCCGTGGGCGAGGCATGTATTCCCAGTTTCTCTTCCAGGTTTATGCAGCGCAGGTCATTGCGCTGACCCAGGCTGCCGTCCGGATTGACCAGAAATTTCGGCACCACGAACAACGAGATACCCCGGGTACCCTCGGGACTGCCCGGCGTGCGGGCCAGGACCAGGTGAATGATATTCTCGGTAAAATCGTGCTCGCCATAAGTGATGAAGATTTTCTGCCCCTTGATGCGCCAGGTACCGTCCCCGGCCGGTTTGGCCCGGCTGCGTAGCGCGCCCACGTCGGAGCCCGCGTGAGGTTCGGTCAAATTCATGGTTCCGGTCCAATGTCCAGAGACCAGGTTTTCCAGATAGGTTCCCTTCAACTCGTCGCTGCCATGGGCGGCGACCGCGTCGATCGCACCCTGGGTCAACATGGAACAAAGGGCAAAACCCATGTTGGCGCTGTTCCATAACTCGGCACAGGCATTAGCGATCACAAGAGGCAGGCCCATGCCGCCATATCGTGGATCGAACTGAATGCCGTTCCAGCCGCCATCGCGAAATGCCGCGTAGGCGTCGCGAAAGCCGTCAGGCGTGGTCACCACGCCGTTGGCCAGGGTTGCTCCCTGCGCGTCGCCCTGGCGGTTCAACGGAGCCAGGATGCCGGCCGCCAAGCGTCCGGCCTCTTCCAGGACCGCATTGATGGTTTCGCCATCGCTATCGGCGAAATCCGGCAGTGTCAGCAGTTCATCCAGATCGCAAATCTGGCTAAGGGTAAAACGGATATCCTTAAGGGGGGCTTGGTATGCACTCATAATGGCGAACCCTATCAGCGGCTGGAAATTGACCTGTCTGTCCGGTAATATGCTATCTCTCCCACGAAAGGCAACGGCAAGCTCGTCTTGGCCGATTGCCCGGACTAGAAAGCGCATATGAACGATCAGACAAAATCCCTCAGCGGCGCGTTAGCTGCCTATGATGCCAGCCCCGCCGGGACGCGGTTTCCGGTTTTTACCAGTCATGTTGGACGGGCCCGACAGGATCATTACCATCACACCACCGATGTGTCGGGCGAGGATTTCGCCGATCTGGCGGATGTTTCGGTTTTCGCCCAGGACGTTTCCCGCGCCGTCACCAAGGCCGGGCTGCCTAACGATGGCCGTGTCCTGGTCCGCCATCGCCTGTTTCAAACCGGCCGCATACGTCTCGATGAAGTGTTACAGGTGGAGGGTGAGATCGGACCTTATGGCGAGGGCCCGCGAGGCCGTTTCTTGAATTGCCGCACCGCCTTCCGCCGGGCCAACCGCACTGTGCCCCTGCGCATGGCGACAGAACATCTTTTGCCCTATGGCCAAGCGCCGGCGGTGCGGCGAAAAGGTGCCGGCAAGCGCGAGGATCCGCGCTTCGGTATGCAGGCCGTGGGCAGCCTGAACCTGAGCCCGGAAAAAGTCATGGGTTATGCGAAAGAGGTCGGTAATCGGATACATTCCGATCCCGAATTTGCCCGTTCCCGGGGTTATCGCGCACCGCTGGCCCAGGGTCTGATGCAATTGACGGCCCTGCATGGCGCCATTGTCAGGCGCGCCATGCCCTGGGAGATGGACTTGGAAGCACGTTTTCTGAGGCCCGTTTTCTGGGATAGCCAATTGACCCTGTACAGCGATCCGTTGGGCCGGCTGTACCGTTGCATCGACCAGGACGGGAAACTGACGGCAGAGGCGAAGCTGCACCATCTGACCACGCAGGATATGGAGCCATGAACGAACAGACAGCCGAAATTGCCAGCGAACGTGTTGTTGGCATGGCGTTGCAGGACTGGTCGACAGTGGTTACGGAAGAGCGGCAGGCCCGTTATCACGCCGCGGCGGAAGTTCCGCCGCATCTTTTCCGCAATGTCGTCGATCTTTCGATCCTGGCTAACGACACAATTCTCGCTACCTCGTACCTGAAAACCCAGGACGTGGATGGACTGCACGCCGGCCAACGCATGCAGCAGCATGAACCGGTGTATCTGGACGAGCCTTTGATCCTGAAAGGCCGGATCAGCTCCATCCGTGCCACGGCCAAGGGTAGAATCATCGTCTATGCTTTCGACTTTCAACGGCCAAACGGCAGTATTCCCGTTACCGGAGAATTGATCTCGTTCCAGGTGGACCCCGCCGCCATGCGAACATCCGGCGCTGGCAAACCGGTCGCGGCGGACACAACCGGTTTCAGAAAGATTGGCCACAAGGCGCTGCGGCCTGAACTGGTGGGCGAATACAGCTTTGAATTTCCCGGCTACCTTGTGCATTTCGACCCGAAAGCGGCGGCGGCAGTCGGCCTTCCGGCGCCGGTGGCCCAGGGCCTGATGTCCCTTACCTGGATGATGGAGGCGGTGGCCCAGGAAGGGGTACCCAAGACAATCGGTATCGCCGCGGATTTTCGCAGTCCGATCTTCTGGCAAGACAGCATTGATGTTTTCAGCCGCGACGGCAGCGAATTTATGGTGGCCAAGGCGGCCGGGTCGATCTGCTCCCTGGGCCGGATCTCGGATCTGGTGCGTTAATATATGACGTCGATGGGCCGCGCTGATCGGTTGGAGGATCTAACCAGGGCGGCTGAATTGTTGCTGGCGGGCCGGCTGGTCGCCTTTCCGACGGAAACGGTTTATGGCCTGGGCGCCGATGCCACCAGCGGGGCGGCCGTGGCGGCCATCTTCGCGGCCAAGCAAAGGCCGGCCTTCAACCCCCTGATCTCGCATTTGGCCGACACCGGATTGGTCGGGGAATTTGCTCTTTGGAATGATGCCGCACGGGCCTTGGCGCAGGCCTTTTGGCCGGGCGCGTTGACCCTGGTGTTGCCCCGGCGCGAGAATTGCGCCATTGCCCGGATCGCCTCGGCCGGCCTGGACAGCGTCGCTCTGCGGGTCCCCAGCCATCCCGCCGCTCGTGCCCTGTTGGCGGCGGCCGGCCGACCCATCGCCGCTCCCTCCGCCAACCGTTCCGGGCGTATCAGCCCCACCACGGCGGCGCATGTGGCCGGCGAACTGGGTAAGGATGTGGCCCTGATCCTGGATGGCGGACCGTGCGCCATTGGCCTGGAGAGTACGATTGTCGGTTTTCACCAGAAACAGCCGGTGCTGTTGCGGCCCGGCGGCATCTCGATAGAGCAGTTACGGGCCGTGGTCGGCGCAGTAGAGGTGAGGGCCGGGACGCCGGCGGCACCCAGCGCGCCAGGCCAATTGAGCAGCCACTATGCCCCGGACAAACCCCTGCGTCTGAATGCCAGGCAAGGCGCCCCCGGGGAAGTATTCCTGGGCTTTGGCCCGGTCAGCGCTGGTGAGCATAACCTCAGCCCCGGCGGCGATCTGATTGAGGCCGCGGCGAAGCTATTCACCATGCTGCGACGACTGGATCGGGGCCCAGGCGAAGCCATTGCCGTGGCGCCAATCCCCGAGCACGGCTTGGGCCGGGCCATTAATGATCGCTTGCGACGGGCCGCCGCACCACGGTTCTGATCTTGTTGCCTGGCCGTAAACGCGTTACATCATCGCTATGCAAGGCAACGATGAACATGCGAAGGCCCGACCAAACGCCATCGACGCTGGGGTTTTGGAGAGGATAAAGGCCGTTGTGGGGCCAAAGGGCTACACGATGGACCCGGCTGAAATCGCGCCACATTGTCAATCCTGGCGCGACAACTGGCACGGCTGGGTGCCCATGGTGGTGAAGCCGGCGAATGTGGACGAAGTTGCGGCCGTGGTTGCCATCTGCGCGGAAAGTGGTACGCCGATCGTGCCGCAAGGGGGCAATACGGGTTTGACCGGTGGCGGTCAGCCGCATGCGGGCGGTAGCGAAATTATCGTCTCGACCTCGCGCATGAACAAGGTTCGCGAGATCGACACCCTGAATAACACCATGACGGTGGAGGCCGGCTGTATCCTGGCTGATTTACAGGCGGCGGCGGCGGACGCGGACCGCCTATTTCCGTTGTCCCTGGCGGCGGAAGGTTCCTGTCAAATCGGCGGTAACCTTTCCACCAATGCCGGCGGCACCCAGGTGTTGCGCTATGGCAACGCCCGCAACCTGGTCCTTGGTTTGGAAGTGGTGTTACCCGATGGGCGGGTCTGGCAAGGTCTGCGTGGTCTGCGCAAGGATAATACGGGCTATGACCTGAAGCAGCTTTTTGTTGGCGCGGAAGGCACCCTGGGCATGATTACGGCGGCGGTGCTGACGCTGTTTCCCAGACCGACCGAGGTGCAGACGGCGCTGGTCGCGGTGCCAGACCCGAAAGCCGCC
This sequence comes from Alphaproteobacteria bacterium, assembly GCA_021776235.1. Classification (GTDB taxonomy): domain Bacteria; phylum Pseudomonadota; class Alphaproteobacteria. The sequence continues at coordinate 34,648 of JAJFGG010000165.1, forward strand.
TTGTCGCTGTTGAGCCGGGCCACCGAAACGGTCGGCGAACAGGTTACGGCCTTCGAATTGATCCAACGCCGGGCCATCGACTTCGTCCTGCGCCATATTCCCGATGTCTCCGATCCCCTGGCCGAGACTTATCCCTGGTATGTCTTAATGGAAATATCCGGCCAGGGTGCCCCGGATAGTCTGCGCACCGCGGTCGAGACGATTCTGACCGAGGCCCTGGAGGGCGAGGAAGTGCTGGACGCCGTGTTGGCCGCAAATCAGGCACAGGGCCAGGCATTGTGGAAAATTCGCGAGTCGATCCCCGAGGCCCAAAATCACGAAGGCCATTCGGTAAAACATGACGTCTCGGTGCCCCTGTCGCGGATCGCGGAATTCATCGAACGGGCGGATTTGGCGCTGGCAGCGGTCTATCCCGGGGTTCGCGGTGTTGCCTTTGGACACATCGGCGACGGCAACATCCATTATAACCCGGCGCAACCGCCGGACGGCGACGGCGCGGCATTCGCAGCAGAATATGGCGCCATCAATCGTATCGTGCATGACCTGATTACGGAACTGAACGGTTCCATCAGCGCCGAGCATGGCCTGGGGCGGCTGCGCCGGGAAGAGGCCAGACGTTATAAATCAAGCGTCGAAATGGACTTGATGCGAACCGTGAAAACCGCTCTGGACCCCGACAACATCATGAATCCCGGCAAGGTCGTCTAACTTGGGCCAAGCCGGTCCGGCACAGCCAGGGCGAAGCCGTTGGAGCGTCGTCGCCATCGCGATCGCGGCCGGTATCGTCGCCGCCATTCAGGTTGGCAAAGTGCCACCCCTGATTACCCTTTTGCAGGCGGAACTGGGACTGTCGCTCCTGGCGGCCGGTTGGTTGGCCTCATTGTTTAATCTGACCGGGGCGCTGTTCGGCGTGATGGGCGGTGCCATGGCCGATAAAATGGGCGCCCGAAGGGTTTTGATGGCCGGACTTGGAGGCATGACATTGGCCGGCGTTGGCGGGGCCATGGCGCCTGACCCGGCCTGGCTGTTATCATTCCGGGTCATTGAAAGCGTTGCATTCCTTGCCTGCGTGGTGACCGCGCCGCGCTTGATCGCCGCAGCCACGACCCCAAACCAGCGCAACCTTGCGATGGGCGCCTGGGGCAGTTTTATGCCGATCGGCATGGCGCTGGCGCTGTTGGGCGCGCCACCCGTCGCGGCCCGGTTCGGCTGGCAGGGTGTCTGGTTGGCCGCCGCCGGACTGGCCTTGATCTGCCTGCTGGCCGTTGCCTGGGCTACCGGAATAAAACGTTGGCCACAGGCTCCCAGTGTCGGGCAGGCTTTGTCATGGCGCGCCTTGGGCCAAGTGGTCTGGCGCCCGGGGCCGGCGGTCATGAGCCTTTGTTTCGCCCTGTACGCGGTGCAGTTTTTTGCCGTTGCCTCCTGGCTGCCAACCTATTTGATCGAAGTCATGGCCTATACCCCCGGGCGAGCCGGTGCGGCGACCGCGCTGGTGGTCGGGGGCAACGCTTTGGGGAATCTGTCAGGGGCGCTGTTGCTACATCGCGGCGTTCGCCGGTGGCGGTTGATTTTACTGGCTTTTGTCATGATGCTGATATGCGCCGCCGGAGTATTTTCCACCGCCATGCCGGTGCTCTGGAAGCTGCCCCTGGCTTTTGCATTCAATTATTTTGGTGGATTGTTGCCGGCGGCCGTTCTGGCGGCGACCGCGGTTCACGCGCCCCGTCCCGCCATGATTGGGACGGTCAATGGCATCGTGGTGCAAGGCGCCAACATCGGCAGTTTGGCCGGACCCCCGGTCATGGCCGTCATGATCGCCGGCTTTGGTGGCTGGGCCGGAACTTACTGGCTCATGGCGGTTTGCAGCGTTCTGGGTGTTGGGCTGGCGATCTGGCTTGGCATTATCGAGCGGCGCCTCGGCATCGAATAGCTCAAAACAGGCGGCCTTGGACAGGCACCTTCGGGGCGGGCTGCAGGCAGCCGGCATCGTCGTTGCGCGGATTGTTGACCCGGTGCGATACGGGGCGTGCCTGCATTTGCGGTGCCTGTTCCGGGGCAAATAGCTCCGCCGGTGGCGTGTTGCTTGGGTCGAGCCAGCCGGCATGGTCATTTGCCTGCAGGATCACCGGCATGCGGTGATGGATTGGATGCAACGCCGGTGCCGCCGTCGTCGTCAGGATGGTGAAACTGACCAGATCTTCCGTCCGCCCGCCCGACCAGGTCTCCCACAGACCTGCGAAGACAAAGGGCGCGCTATCGATGCGGTGGATCCAGTAGGGTTGTTTGCCGCCCTCGATATTTTGCCATTCATAGAAACCATCACTGGGCACTAGACAACGGCGCTGGCGGTAAGCGGCGCGAAAGGTGGGTTTTTCCGCCGCAGTTTCGCTGCGCGCATTGATCTGGCCCGCACGCCCGCTGCCGGCGCCACCTTTGCCCGGTCCCTGGCTCCAGCTAGGGATCAGGCCCCAGGTCATGCCGACCAGTTCCTGCCCCGCGCCATCGGCGCCCCGGCGCACCACCGGCACGATCTGGCCCGGTGCGATATTGAAGCGCGGTAATGTCCAAGCCCCGATTGCCCCTGCTGGCAAGTCAAACAGCAGGCGCATGGCGTCTTCCGGAGAGGTTAAGCTATAGCGGCCACACATTTGCAAAACTTAACACAATAATAAAAGAAGCCAGGTGATTATCCGCCGTTGTTAATAACTGTTAGCAATTTGTTCGTCTTATTTTGTCACTAATATCATAGCAATGGTGAGCATTGTTGGAGGATTTCGGTGCGTTAGGGTTAATGGACTGCCGCCCGAGTGACGAGGACGATTGTGCATGGGGAGTGTAGCGATAGGGCATGGCTCTGGTGATGGACAATCCACCACCAAGGCAAGCCGCGCTTTCAACCTGGATGATGCCGGGCCCGCGTCCGTTCGCGCGGCAACTATTGCATCCATCATGGCGTTGCTCGCCTTCGTTCTTGTCGGTGGAATATTGGCCCTGGTCGCCGTGGTGGCGCCTTTGCTGCTGGGCCGCTCTATGCCGTTGCCTGTCTGGTACAGTTTCGGCGCGATGGGATTCTTGGTTTCCGCCGCGTCCGCGATGGTCATGCGCCGGGCTGTTCTGCGCATGGCGATTTCGGCCATCAGGGCGGAGACCACGCCAAGGATTGAGTTGTTGCATGCAATGGCGGATCACCTGCCCGAGGGCATCGCCTTGTGGGATGGGGATGACCGTCTGGTGCTGTGCAATCAGGCCTATCGTGACATATTTCCCCGCCTCGAACGTTATCTGCACCCCGGCGCGCATTTCGACGCCGTGTTGAATGCTGAATTGAGCGCGGCCTATATTCCTGCCTCCGCGGCTGCTTCATGGTTGGAGCAGCGCCAGCAACGCCATTGGATTGGCGATCTCAGCGAACAGCGAAATATTGAAGGCCGCGAGTATGAGATCGTGGATTCCCTATGCTCCGGTGGCGGCACTCTGACCCTGTTCCGCGACGTTACGACGATGCAAACCAGGGAGCGGGAGTTGCGCGACGCCCAGGAACGCTATGCCCTGGTCTCGCTGGCTTCGAACGAGGGCCTATGGGATCTGGATATTCGGACCGGCCGATTTTACGTTTCGCCCCGGGTGCTCTCCCTTATTGGGGCGCAAGGCGATCCTGCCGATTTTCGGCGGGAAGATTGGATGGCGGCTATCCATTCCGATGACCTGAGGACCTATTATCTGCGCTGGCAGGAGCATTTGGAGGGCGACAGCCGCATTTTCGATATGGAGTACCGGGTCCTCAAAAAGGATGGCGAACAGCGCTGGATTGCCGACCGGGCATTGGCGTTACGCGATTCCACAGGCCGTGCCTACCGCATGGCCGGTTCGGTGTCTGATATTACCGCCCGGAAACTGGTGGCGGTAGAGATGTCCCAGGCCAGGGACACAGCAGAAATCGCGAGCCGCGCCAAAAGCAATTTTCTAGCAATTGTTAGTCACGAATTGCGTACGCCGTTGAATGCCATCATTGGCTTTTCCGATTTGCTGGGCAATACCGGTAACACGCCGTTGTCCGAGAGCGATCAAGGCGATTTTCTGGGTTCAATCAACCGATCGGCGCGTGAATTGTTGGTTGTCATCAACGATATTCTGGATATGTCGCGGATTGAAACCGGCGAACTGCGTCTGGCGGAAGGCACGGTGGATCTCAAACTGTGTATTGAATCATCCGTTGCCATATTCGCAGAACAGGCTGCGGCCAAAGGCTTGGTGATGACCGCAAATCTCCCGGGCAATTTACCCAATCTGATCGGGGATCAGGCCAAGATAAAGCAAATGCTGCTGAATTTGTTGACCAACGCGATCAAGTTCACGGACAACAGCGGCGAAATTGAGGTCGGTGTCGATCACGGCTCCGGCGCCGGTTTGGATTTATTTGTGCGCGATAGCGGCATCGGGATGAACGCGGAAGACATGGAGCGGGCGCGGCTGTCCTTTGCGCAACTAAATGATACGCCAAGCCGGCAACATGGCGGCCTGGGCCTTGGTTTGGCGATCACCACGGCCATCGCCGAAATGCATGGCGGCAGCCTGAAACTGAATTCGGAACCGGGCGTGGGAACCGTAGCGACCCTGCATTTTCCCGCTGAACGGGTGAAATGATAGCTTTTCCAGTTTGGGCGAAATGTTCGTTATCAAAATCGTGAAATTATGATGCCTTGAATAGCCCGCCTCTCAATGCCACCTTGCAGTCTGGTACTCAATTGTAGTGATCACCGAATTCATGGAACTGCGTCAATTCATTCGCTTTAGCCGGCGGTCGGCCGTCCTTTTTCCGGCCCTGGTCATGGCTTGCGCCATGCTGGTCCATGCTGATCCAGGTTTTGCGCAGAAGACACCGACCAAGAACGCCGCCCTGGTCGGGATTGACAAAGTGCGGTCGGAAAATGTCTCGCAAACATTTCCCGTCATCGGGCGCCTGGTGGCGCGGCGCTCGGGCGTCGTGGCCGCGCGGGTCAGTGGTCCGGTGGCCGAGATGCGGGCCGCCGTGGGTGATCGATTGAAAACCGGCGATGTCCTGGCGGTTCTTGTTCGCGAGCGGTTGCATTGGGTGCGCGAACGGCGGGTTGCCGAGGTGACGTCCCGCAAGGCCCAATTGGCGGGGCGCCAGGCAGAACTTATGATGAGAAATTGGGAAATGGACCGCTTGGAACGACTGCGGAAGAGTAAGTCCGCTGCGCACCGAAAGTCCAAATTCGATGACATCCGCCAGCAGGTGGTAATTCTTGGCAGCCAGGTAGCCGAAGCGACCGCGCGCCTGCAGCAGGCCGAGGCCGATGCCCATTTGGCCCAGATCGACCTTCGTTATGCCACTGTCAGAGCCCCTTTTTCCGGTGTTGTCACCCAGCGCCACACGGATGTGGGCGCCTATTTGAATGTGGGGCAGCCGGTCGTCACGATGATCGATGACAGTGCCCTGGAAGTCGAGGCCGAAGTGCCGACCGACCGGATCGCCGGCCTGGTGCCGGGTGCGGAAGTCACGGTGCGAACCAACGATCAAACCATCCCGGCCAAGGTCCGTGCCGTGGTGCCCCAGGAAAATCCACTGACCCGGACCAGGGCGGTCCGCTTTACCGCCGATATGACCGCCTTGCTGGGCCGTTTGGCCAGCAATCAAAGCGTCACGGTGGCCATCCCCCTCAACGCGGGGCAAAAAATTGTTTCCGTACACAAGGATGCAATTTTAAAGCGCCGCGGTAGTGATATGGTATTCGTGGTCGAGGATGGTGCGGTCCAGCCGCGCAATATCAAGATTGGCGATGGGGTCGGGGGACGGTTTGTGGTTCGGAATGGATTGAATGTGGGCGATGTGGTGGTAATACGCGGCAACGAGCGGCTATTTCCCGGACAGCCCGTACGCTTTTGACCTTTCCCAATCGCAGCCGCGGTTTGCGGCATCGCCCCGGACATGATTGCCCCTTAGGGGACGGGACATGAACCTGATCCGTCTATCGATCGAACGGCCAATCGCTGTTGTGGCCGCGGTATTGATGATTGTCTTGTTTGGTCTGCTGGCCCTGCAAACCATTCCCATTCAGTTGACGCCAGACGTCCGCCGACCGGTCCTGAACATCCAAACGACCTGGCACGGCGCCGCTCCGGCGGAGATCGAGCGGGAGATCATCAACCGTCAGGAAGAAGCCCTGAAGGGGCTGCCGGGCGTGACCGAGATTACCAGCCAGGCGGAAGACGGCCGGGCCCGTATCAGTCTGGAATTTGGTATTCATCAGAATATGGACCGGGCTCTTCTGTTGGTGGCGAACCGGCTGGACCGGGTGACGGGTTATCCGGCGGAGGCCAACGAGCCGACCATTGGCACCTCCAGCTCTGACGATAATCCGATTGGCTGGTTCATTATCGATCGTCTGCCGGACAACGATCGGCCGATCCATACCTTTGGCGATCAGGTAGATGATCTGGTGCGCGACCGCTTAGAGCGGGTGCCAGGTGTTTCCCGCGTCAATGTCTATGGTGGTAGCGAGCGGGAATTGCGGGTTGTCGTCGATCCGGAAAAACTGGCCCGTTACGGTCTGACCGTGCCACGGGTCGTGGAGGCCCTGAAAGCGGCCAATACCTCGATGTCGGGCGGTGATGTGGTCGAGGGTAAGCGCCGCTATGTGGTTCGTACCGAAGGCGAATTCACCTCTCCCGAGCAGGTCGCCGCGGTTCTGGTGCGCTCAGAGGGGAATGCTGTTTCGGGCCGGATTGGCCGGGTCACCATTGGTGATATCGCAACCGTCGAGTTTTCCCATAAATCGCCCACGGCTCATATTCGCAGCTTGGGCAATCCCACTCTCGCCGCCAATACAATTCGCGATACCGGCGCCAACGTCATTGAAGTGATGGCTGGTATTCATGCCGCGGTGCGCGAACTGGCAGAGGTTACCCTGCCGGCGGTCGGGCTGACCATACGGCAGGTCTATGATGAGACGGTCTATATAAACTCAGCCATCAATCTGGTGCAGAACAATATCGTCGTCGGCGGCTTGTTGGCCGCCCTGGTGCTGTTATTGTTCCTGCGCTCGGTCCGCGCTACGCTGGTAATCTCGCTGGCCATTCCTGTATCGGTGGTTGGTGCCTTCGTCGCCATGGCCGCATTGGGCCGGTCCCTGAATGTGATCTCCTTGGCCGGCATTGCCTTTTCCGTCGGTATGGTCGTCGATGCGGCAATTGTGGTGCTGGAGAATATTTACCGTCACCGTCAGGCCGGAACGGCACCCAAGAAGGCGGCCTTTTTGGGCGCCCAACAAATGTGGGGCGCTATTCTGGTATCCGCCCTGACGACGGTATTGGTGTTTCTACCGCTTTTGGTCATGAAGCTGGAAGTGGGGCAGTTGTTCCGCGATATCGCGGTGGCCATCTCGGTCTCGGTATTATTGTCCCTTTTGGTATCGGTGACCGTGGTCCCGGCATTGTCCCGGCGCCTGTTGAGCGATAAGACCAAAAGCCTGCATTCGCCCCTGCGTCTGCCGGTGCTTGATGCCGCGGCAAACGCTTTCAGCCAGGGTGTCATGCATTTTACGCAACGGGTGGTGCGGAGCCGTTCCCTTGCTATCACTGTTGTTGCCGTGTTGAGCGTTACCGGTGCCCTCGCGACATGGGCTTTTTTACCAAAGCTGGATTATCTGCCGACTGGCAACCGCAACCTGATCTTTGGCGTGATCCTGCCGCCGCCGGGCTATAATCTTGATACCACGACCGCCATTGCGGAAGATTTGGAGAAGACTGTCCGGCCGTTGTGGGCCTCGGAAACCGGACCGGAGGCGGAACCGGGCAAACCACCGAAGATCGAGAACTTCTTTTTTGTATCGCTCAGGGCCCGAACCATTGTTGGCGCTTCCGCCATGGATCCTGGTCGGGTGGGGGAGTTGATACCAGTACTGCAGGCGCCGATCTTCAAGGAACCTGGAACCTATGGCTTCATCTCCAAGCGTTCGTTGTTTGGACGTGGCATTGGTGGCGGGCGCAGCATCAATTTGAATGTATCGGGTCCGGACCTGGATGTGGTGCTGGACGTGGCCCGGCAGGCGGCGCGCTTGATTGGCCAATCGTTGCCCCGGAACCAGGGGAATCAATTGCGGCCTAAGCCGGGTCTGGAACTAGGCGCGCCGGAAATTCGGGTCGTGCCAAATCCATTGCTGCTGGCGGACAATGGCGTTACGGCATTGGAACTTGGCCTTACCGTGGACGCCTTGAATGACGGTCTGCGGGTCGCGGAAATAACCGTTGACGGCCGCCGCATCGACCTGATGCTGGCAGGTCCCGATGGCCAGATCACGGCAACCCAGGGCATTGGCAGTCTGCCGGTGGTGACCAGTTCAGGCGCCATACTGCCGGTTGCGTCCCTGGCGGATATCGCGATTACGGCAGGACCGACCGAAATCCGGCATGTAGAGCGCGAACGCACGGTGATCCTGGAGGTTAAACCCAGAGCTGATCTGCCCCTGGAAGCGGCCATGGAATTCTTGCAAAGAGATGTGATCGACAAACTGCAAGGTCAGGGCTTGCCGCCGGCGGTCAAGCTGCGCCTGTCGGGCACCGCGGATAAATTGACCGCCGCCTGGGACCATCTTGTGGTCGACCTGGCCGTGGCCGTGGTCATCGTCTATCTGGTTATGGCCGTGTTGTTTGAAAGTTTTCTCTATCCCCTGATAATTTTATTCTCCGTGCCCTTGGCTACGGCGGGCGGTGTGCTTGGCCTGGCGTTGTTGAATGTCTTCAGCTTCCAGCCCCTGGATATGTTGACCATGCTGGGCTTTGTCATTTTGATCGGTATCGTTGTCAACAATGCCATTCTGATCGTGCATCAGACGCTGTTTTTGGTGCGCACCGAAGGGATGCATGCGGATGGCGCCATTATCGAGGCGGTGCGGAACCGCATTCGGCCGATCTTCATGTCTACTTTGACCTCAGTCTTCGGTATGCTGCCCTTGGTCGTTTTCCCTGGCGCCGGCTCGGAGTTGTATCGCGGTCTGGGCTCGGTCGTGTTGGGCGGATTGTCCCTGTCTGCGGTGCTGACCCTGCTGATCATTCCGCCCCTGTTGAGCCTGGTGTCGGCAGTGGTGGAGCGGGGCCGGCATCTGAAGGTGGAAGAAAGCGCTCAGGCGGCGGAATAGCAGCAAGAAACAGGCGGTGAGCAGGATGACAAACTACGTAACTTCCGATCAATTGAAGGCCATGTTAAGCGATGGCGGCGAACTGGCCCTGTTGGACGTTCGCGAGGAAGGGGCCCATTCTCAATCGCATTTGTTTTACGCTGCGCCGATGCCCCTTAGTGTGCTGGAATTGTTGGCTGAACCATTGGTGCCGCGCCTGGGCACCCGGATTGTCCTGGTCGACGCCGGCGGCGGCCTGGCGGATCGCGCAGCGGCCAAGTTTACGGGCATGGGGTATACCGACGTGGCTTGCCTTCAAGGTGGCGTCGCGGCCTGGGAGGCCGCGGGTTATGTGCTGTTTTCCGGCGTCCACGTGCCTTGTAAGGCGTTTGGCGAATATGTTGAGCATCACTATGGGACACCGCACGTTGGTGCGGAAGATTTGCAGGCCATGCGTGATGCGGGCGAGGATCTGGTAATTCTCGACAGCCGGCCCATGGATGAATTCGAAGTGATGAATATCCCCGATGGCGTTGATTGTCCGGGCGCCGAACTGGCCTACCGGGTACATGACATGGCGCCTGACCCGAAGACCACTGTGGTAGTCAACTGCGCCGGGCGTACCCGCAGTATTATCGGCGCCCAGTCTTTGATCAATGCGGCGATCCCGAACCCGGTGATGGCGCTGGAAAACGGCACAATGGGCTGGCATCTGGCGGGTTACAAGTTGGAACGGGGACAAAACCGCATGGCCCCGCCGCCCTCCGCCGACGGTCTGGTCAAGGCACGGACCAGTGCCGGGGCCGCGGCCAAACAATTTCAGGTGCCGAGCATCGACCGCGCCACTTTGGCCAAATGGCAGGCAGAGGCGGCCCAGCGCACTTTGTACATTCTGGATGTTCGCGATCCTTTGGAATATGCCGCCGGCCATCCGGTGGGCGTGGCCAATGCGCCTGGCGGGCAATTGGTGCAGGGCATAGAGGAATGGTGTGCGACCTTGGGCGCCCGCATCGTGTTGCTGGACGATACCGGCGTGCGGGCCACCATGACAGCATCGTGGCTGGTTCAAATGGGTTGGGATGTGGCGGTCTTGGATAGCGGCTTGGACGGTTTTGAAATGACCACCGAAATGCCGCGCCGGGGACCGGCGGGCATTGGGCAGGCCGGAAAGAATGAAATTTCCCCCGCTGAATTGGCGGCACGGATCGCGGCCGACGACGCCCTGGTGATCGATTTGGCCCCCAGCCGGGACTATGACAAGGGCCATGTGCCCGGTGCCTGGTGGGCCGTACGGGCCCGCCTGGCGAACAGTTTACCCAAGCTGGCGAAAAAATCGCTTTTGGTTCTGACTTCGCCAGATGCTGTCGTCGCCCGATTGGCTGCGCCCGAGGCCTCGGAATTGACCGCCATGCCCGTGGCGGTTCTAACCGGCGGCACGGCAGCCTGGAATGAGGCCGGGCAAGACATGGCTCGGGGTTTGGAACATATGGCGGATGAGCGTGACGATACCTGGCTGAAACCTTATGATAGTGACACTGATGTGGAAACGCGCATGCGCGCCTATCTGACCTGGGAAGTGAATTTATTGCAGGATATTGAACGCGACGGCGATCACCGCTTTCGGCTGTATCTATGAGACGGGCCGCCTGCTCAGCCGTCGTCCTGGCCGTTATGATTGCATTTGCAGGATCGGTTCCGGCCGGCCTTTCGCCAGCCATCGCGCAGACCCAGAATGGCGCCCAGACCGGGGCCGGCGGCAGCTTGGAATCCTTAGAGGCTTTGCAGGCAGAGGCCAGCGAGCAATGGGCCGGCCGTCCCGGCCAACTGGTCAAAGGCGCCGTCGGCCTTGCTGGTCTGGCCGCCGCCCTTTCCGCGGCTCAAGACGCCCTGAGCTACGAACTGCAGGTCCAGGGCGACGGCTCCGTAGTGGCGGGCAGCACGGGCACGACCACGGCGCCGTCGGTCTCGACTTCCACGTCAACGTCGACCAGCTCGTCAACCTCCACCAACTAGGCCTTATCGTCGCAAAGTGGTATAATAAGCATGGCGGACCAAACGCAGGCACAGGCGCAGAATCGGCGAAATGTTACCGTGATTGGGGCCGGCATTGTCGGCCTTTGTTGTGCCCGAACCTTGCAACGGCGGGGCTGTTCGGTCTCGGTGATCGATCAGGGCGAGCCGGGGCAGGGGACCTCGTACGGCAACGCGGGCATCTTTGCCAGTGGTTCGGTCCTGCCCGAGGGCAAACCCGGTTTATGGAAGCGGGTACCGGGCATGTTATTGGATCCCCTGGGACCGTTGACCATACGGCTCGGTTATCTGCCACAGCTGACGCCATGGATGTTGCGGTTTATTGCGAACACCACGCCCAGGCGGGTGGAAGAAATTTCCCAGGCGCTATCGACCATCGTGCTGCCTGGCCTGCGCCATTACCGGGAGTTGTTGGATGATATCCCCTCGGATCAAGTGCCGATCCGCCAGCAAGGCTGTCTTTATCTCTATCCCAACGCCTCCGATGCCGCGGCGGCAAAGAACGACAACGCAACCCGCAGGCGCCGCGGCGTAGCGTTGGAGATATTGGGTCCCGACGAAGTCCGCCAGTTGGTGCCGTCTATCGGCCCGGACGTGGCGGGTGGCGCGCTGGCCACACAATCGGGGCATGCCACCTCGCCCCTGGCGCTGTCGCAACTGCTGGCGTCCCGGATCAGGGCGGATGGCGGTACCTTTGTCCGGGCCAAGGTTACCGGCTTTGCCGTTGGCGAGAGCGGGCCAACGCTTGTGCATACGGATCAGGGAGATTTTCCGGTCGAAGACCTCGTGATCGCGGCCGGGGCCTTTTCCAAGCCTTTGGCCAAGGCCCTGGGCAATACGGTTCCTCTGGACACCGAGCGGGGCTACCACATGATGCTGCCCGCGCCGGAGGTAGAGGTGCGGGTACCCATGTTGATTAGCTCCCTGGGCTTTGGCATCACCCCGATGAGTGATGGTCTGCGGCTGGCGGGCACGGTGGAATTCGGCGGTCTAACGGCGGCGCCCAACTATGCCCGCGCGGATGCCCTGCTGACAAACGCCAGGCGTCTGTTTCCCGGCCTGAATGATGCTGGCGCCGAACGCTGGATGGGCCATCGGCCCTCGATGCCGGATTCATTACCCGTGATCAGCCGGTCCAGCCGCTTTCCGCATGTATTCTTTGCCTTCGGCCACGGTCATTTGGGGCTTTCCCTGGGCGCTGTCACCGGGCGCCTCGTCGCCGACCTGGTGCAGGACCGGGCCGCTGAAATTGATGCGGCGCCGTTCCGTGCGGACCGCTTTTAGGGCGGCTCCCAGCAACGCCGGGCCGTTTGACCGGCGTGGTGCCGATCTGGCCGGCGCCTTCCGCCAGCGTCCGCCCTGGTGGGGCGGCGACCTGCAGACCGTGCGCAATTCACTGATCAGGGCGCCCCGGCCGTTGCCGGGCGAGCGTCTGCTACTGGCCATGGCCGACGGCAGCGGTGACCGTCTTTGGGCCCTCTACAATGCTGGGAAAGATGCCGCCAAGCCGTTGGTGGTCCTGATCCATGGTTTGGCTGGATGCGAGGAGAGCAGCTATATTGCCATTAGCGCGCGATATTTCCTGGAGCGGGGATTTAGCGTCCTGCGCCTGAATTTGCGTGGTGCGGGCCCTTCAAGGCCGACCTGCGCGCTGCAATCCCACGCCGGGCGCAGCCAGGATTTGCGCGACGCCATTTTGGCGCTACCAGAAGCGGCCGTTGCCCAGGGTGTGGTTGTCGTTGGATTTTCCCTGGCCGGGAATATGAGCCTGAAATTCGCGGCCGAATTTGGCGCTGATTTACCCATCCGGGCGGTCGCCAGCATCTCGGCGCCCATTGATCTGGCGATAACCTCGGCCAATATGTTGCGGTCCCGGAACATTCTCTATAACGGCAGGTTGTTGCGGGATTTTTGCCGTGAATGTTTGGCTCCGGGCGCTGTGCTTGATGGGGCCGAAAGAGCCGCCATCATGGCGGCGCGAAACTTTGTTGATCTGGACAATGACTTCGTCGCGCCGCGCAATGGCTACCGGGATGCATGCGACTACTGGGCGAGTTGTCAGGCGCTGGGATTCTTGCGGAAAATTACAGTGCCGACCCTGTTGCTGCATGCCCAAGATGATCCAATTGTTCCCGTGTCGCCCTATTTGGACTATCCTTGGGGCTGTAATTCGCGGCTGTTTCCAGAGATATCCCGCCGCGGCGGGCATGTTGGCTTTCACGCCAGGGGCAATCGCCCTTGGCATCTGGATAGAGTATTGATATTCCTTGCGCAACGGGGTTGAGTCCGCATCTTCTACCCAAGATCTCCACAAGACGAACCACAAGGTTATCCACAGGATTTAGTAGGTTTCCATTTCTGACCTACATTATGTATTGTTTTGACCGCCAGGAATCGCTACAATCGCCAACGCAATAATGATAATAATCAATTTCGCTGTGAGGGCGTGGTATGGCTGTGGATTGGACTGATGAACGCGTTGCACAACTATCGAGACTTTGGCAGGAAGGCTATTCCGCCAGGCAAATTGCAGAGCGTTTAGACGAAGGGATCACCCGAAACGCGGTTATCGGCAAGGCCAATCGATTGGGCCTTTCAAAGCCGTCGAAATCTTCGGTGACCCGCCAGCAACGGCAAAAAGAGCGCGCCGAAAAAGTCCTGCAGTTGCAACCTCCGATAGACCAGGGTGCAACCATATTTTCACTGACGGCGTCGACCTGCCGTTGGCCGATTGGCGATCCGGGTGATTTGGATTTTCATTTTTGCGGTGCGAACAGCAAGGTAGGCGCGCCCTATTGCGACTATCACGCCGCCATGGCCTACCAGCCGCCAAAGGCAAAAAACGCCCATCGAAAGCGTTCGGCCTAGGCAGTTCTGGCGCTCTCGGAGCGCTTGGTTCTCTTCAAAAATCCGTTTGAGTTAAGGTCGACCAAGTGCCGGTCCGGGGTTCCGGATGGCGTGGTCAGTTGGTCCGTGCGGCGGCACACCGATTGTGCGTTTGCCTGGCGGGGCTGTCTGGTTTGTTTGAAACGGTCAGTTCGTTGCGTCAGGAAACAACGGCGTTGAAGAGCATGACAATGGGGCTCCAGGCCAGGGCTGACAGCGAAAGCCAAAGGGGTATGGCAATATAGTATGGCAACCGCGCTTCTTCGGAGCCGGCCGTAAGCCGATCCGCCGCCTCGAATGTTATCGTTTCCGAATAAGCCATGTATCGAATCTCCACTAAACGCCCTCAACAGATCCAAAGGCTAGCGGCATTTTATTAACGAATGGTGAAAAGCAGACTGCGCCGGATAAGCATGCCGGACACCGCGATTTAGGGCGCGGTCGAGGCAACGCCAAAAGATCGCGGTAGCGGCGGCATTGGCCCTGCCCTGCAGGGATTATCGGGCTGGCCGTGAATACCCGGCCGGTCTGCCCCGAGAATCTTCGTGGCCGGGGAAGTGCGGCCGGGCGTAAACCTGATGGTCCCTAATCGCCGAACGTCACCACGCTGCGGATCGATTTACCCTCGTGCATCAGATCAAAAGCATCATTGATCTGTTCCAGAGGCATGGTGTGGGTGATCAGATCATCGATGTTTATCTTGCCGTCCATGTACCAATCCACGATTTTCGGCACGTCCGTACGGCCCTTGGCGCCGCCAAAGGCGGTGCCGCGCCAGACACGGCCGGTCACCAGCTGGAAAGGCCGGGTGTTGATTTCCTGGCCGGCGCCGGCGACGCCGATGATGATGCTTTCACCCCAACCCTTGTGGCAGCATTCAAGCGCCTGGCGCATAATCTCCACATTGCCGATGCATTCAAAGGAATAATCAGCCCCACCCTTGGTCATTTCAACTAAATGGCCGACCACGTCACCGCCAACTTCGTTCGGGTTGACGAAGTGGGTCATGCCGAATTTTTCCGCCAGGGCGCGTTTGCCCGGGTTCGTATCGACGCCGATAATCATGTTGGCACCAACCATGCGGGCGCCCTGTAATACGTTCAAGCCGATCCCACCCAGGCCGAATACGACCACATTGGCGCCGGCTTCCACTTTCGCCGTGTTGATCACAGCGCCGATCCCTGTGGTCACGCCACAGCCGATGTAACAGACTTTGTCGAACGGCGCGTCAGGCCGGATCTTGGCCAGGGCGATTTCGGGGATTACCGAATATTGCGCGAAGGTTGACGTACCCATGTAGTGGAATACCTGATCGCCCGCCAGGCTGAAACGCGACGTGCCGTCAGGCATCAGGCCCTGGCCCTGGGTCTCGCGAATGGCGCCGCACAGGTTGGTCTTGCCGGATGTGCAGAAATCGCATTGCCGGCATTCCGGCGTATAGAGGGGGATGACATGGTCGCCCGGCGCCAAAGAGCTAACGCCGGCGCCGACCTCCACCACCACGCCGGCCCCTTCATGGCCCAGGATGGCGGGGAAAATGCCTTCGGGATCATCGCCCGACAAGGTAAAGGCGTCAGTGTGGCAAACCCCACTGGCCTTGATCTCTACCAGGCATTCGCCCGCGCGCGGGCCTTCCAACTGTACCGTTTCGATACTAAGCGGCGCGCCAGCCTTATGCGCCACGGCTGCCCGTACATCCATCTTTTCAAGCCTTCCCTATCAGCCATTGCTTCGACTTATTGTAGCAGGGGAAACAGGGCCGGGTCGATGCATGAACTTTGCCCATGGATCACTATGGCGCGGATTATTGGGTGGGGTCTTTGACGCAAATCGCGCGAGTACAAGTGATCGGTGACAAAACGAAATGGCAAGCAGCTACACGGAATAATTCAAACCGTTCATCACTAAATTCGCTATGCTGTCAGCGGGCCTGGTATGAATTGGGGAGACGGCCATGATGCCGATTGCCACGCAGAAATTCACTTATCCGCAAGCCTGGACGGCGGCGGACTTCGACAGTTTGGAAGCCATCTCGTATCACCTGAGCGCGGCGCATGTAGCGGCGCTGGAACACTGTCTTGCGCAGGTCAAACGCGCCGGGCTGACACTGGCCGACATCAAAGCGGAGCATTTCCGCCATCAGGACCTGGACGGCGATTTGGCCGCGCTGCTGGAAGAGCTGATGTTCGGGCGCGGACTGGTGGTGCTGCGCGGCTTGCCGGCGGCGCGCTATAGCGCCGAGGACATGGCGTTGATGTACTGGGGCATCGGCACCCAGTTCGGCGTTGCCCTGTCGCAAAGCGCCACGGGTGATGTGCTGGGCCACGTGGTCGATCGTACCAAGCCAGGTGAAGAAGAGGAGGCGCGCGGCTACACTTCGTCGCGGGAGTTGCGCCTGCACACGGACCTGGCCCAGGTGGCGGGGCTGTTCTGCTATCGCCCGGCGGCATCGGGGGGCGTCTCGGTGGTTGCCTCCGCCCTCGCCATCCACAATCAAATTGCCGCCGAGCATCCAGAATATCTGCCTATTCTCTACAAGGGCTTCCCCTACCATCGCCGCGGTGAAGGGGCACCGGATGCAGACCCCATCACGCCCCACAACGTTCCGGTATTCTCCAATCTCAACGGCAACACGTCGGTGTTTTATGTGCGCGAGGTCCTGCAGAACGCGATTGCAGAGCGTGGTGAAACCCTGACCGCGCAGGAGCTTGCGGCGCTGGATTATTTCGACGCCTGCGCCCGGCAGAACAGTTTCCGTTTCCGCCTGCAGCAGGGGGATGCACTGTTCATGAACAACCGCACCGCACTGCACGCCCGGACCAAGTTCGTGAACGGCGAGGGGGCCGAGGGCCGGCGTCATCTCATGCGTCTGTGGCTGGACGTGCCGGACATGCGGCCGGACGTGAAGGAAATTCAAGTTTACGACAACGAAGCCGGTCGTAGCGGGATTGACCGCCAAGCGAAAGGCCGGCGGGCGGGTGCGGAGTATAGGACCATGGAAAAATTGAAGTAATTTGCCGCAAGGTCAAGCCGATACGTTAGTCCAGCCAAGCCCCTACTGGTAATAGAACAGCAACGATAGCGCCAATAACGCGGCGGCCCATAGGACCATGCTGCCGGTAGGCCAGGTCCGCGCCAAAATTCCTTGCGGGCCGTGGGTCTGGAAAATGCGGTCTATCAGGCCGCGTAGCAGCAGTAGGAATTTGCTGGTTACCGTCATCCCGGCATTTTCGGCGACAGCCATCAGCCAGCCGGCGGCCCGAGGCGCGAGCCAGCGGTAGCTGAAATCAAAATCGAGCACCGTCGAACGCAGCTCCGGCGGGTAGAGGCCGGTTCTTTGCAATGTTGCGAAAGCAAGCCCGGAAAAGACCAGAAGCTGCAGCATCGTGATGACGTGCGTTGTCGTATAAGGCAAATAATCAACTGGGAAGGGCAGCAGCGCGTAGAGGGGTTGCGGATAGACCCCGATGGCAATGCAAAGGAACGCCGCCAATCCCATGGCCAACAGCATGTTGAAGGGCGCTTCTTTGGGGCGTTTGCCGGAGTCATGGGCGAAAAATGCAAAAAACGGGATCTTGATGCCCGAATGATGAAAGACGCCGGCGGAGGCGAACAAGAGCACTAGGAAGGGAACCAAATAGCCCTCTTCGGCCGCGGCCGTGAGGATCATGGATTTCGTTACAAAACCGCTGAACAATGGAAAGCCGGAGATGGAGGCGCCGCCGACAATACAGAATCCGGTGGTCCATGGCATGGTCTTGTAAAGTCCGCCCAGTTCCGACCCCTTGGCCGTGCCCGTGCGAAAAAGAACGGCCCCCATGGTCATGAACAATAGTGCTTTATAAATGATGTGGGCAAAGGCGTGGCTGACCGCCCCGTTTATCGCAAGCGTGGAGCCGATGCCAATACCCGCCACCATGAATCCCAACTGGTTGTTGAGGCTGTAGGCCAGAACCCGGCGCAAATCGTTTTCGATCACTGCATAGAATATGGGGAAGGCGGTCATTGCCACGCCGATCCAGATCAGGACTTCGGTGCCGGCGAAACCCCGGGCCAGCGCATAGACCGCCAACTTGGTGGTAAAGGCGCTGAGGAAGACCGTGCCGGTGACAGAGGCCTCCGGATAGCCGTCCTGCAACCAGTTGTGCAGCAGCGGGAAAGCGCATTTGATGCCAAAGGCCAACAGGATCAAAATGCCGCCGGGACTATCCAGACCAATATTGTTGAACGCGACCGAGCCGGTCGCGTTGGCGTACATGGCCGCGCCGGACAATAAAAGCACACCGGAGACCATATAGATGAGAAGGCAACGAAATCCGGCGCGGAACGACCGGTCCGTCCGGGCGGCCCAGATCAGGAAGACGGCGGCGATGGCAGCCAGTTCCCAATAGAAGAACAAAGTGATCAGGTCACCGGCGAAGGTCGCGCCGATGGCCGCCCCCACATAGACCAGGGCGGTGGAACTTTCCAATGGATCGTCATTGTGCCAAGCAAACAAGGCGCCCAGGACCGCTGCGATATAGAAAATGTAACCAAATAAAAGGCTCAGTTTATCGATCCGCACATGGGTCTGCTCGAAACCGAATGATGTCATGGCGCCAAACGTGCCCGGCTCGAACGTCATCAATTGCAGAATGCCGAGTAACGGGAGCACAAGTGTGTAGGCCGAGCGCAGATTACCCTTGAGGAAAGGCACCAGCACGGCGCCGCCGATCATTAGCAGACCGGGTGGGAACTCAGCGATCATAATAATCCTCATCCCGCATCAGGATCTTGCGCAACTCCCGCGCCGTCAGCACAAGTGCAAAAGACACGAAAAATCCAAACAGGCCAAAAAATCCGAACCAATGCTCGAATCCAAAAACCACATGTTTTTCGTAGAATGCATCCGACAGAAACAACAAGGCGCACAATGCCACCAGCACCCAGAACAACTTGTGGACGTTGCGCATATCATCGAGCCAGTAGCGCTTTTCGCCGGTTTTCTTTGCGCCATGGCCGTTCGAGGGTGTTTCGCTCATGTCATCTCCTCCTACTAGCCGACCAAGCGTGTGGCCAATTCCAGCGCCGGGCCGGGAAACAGGAATAACAAGATGGTTCCTGCTCCCGTGGTCACCAGGGCCAGGACAATGGGCAGGGGCGCTTCGCCATGGTCATGGCCATGACCATTCGCGACCTCCGGCTTTAGAAACGCGGCGTAAATAATCGGCAGGAAATAGGCCGCGTTTAACAAGGTGGACAGCACGATAACCAGCACCGCAAAAAACTGTTCGGCTTCGAACGCGCCCAGCAGCATGTACCATTTGGATAGGAAGCCCGCGGCGGGCGGCAGCCCGATCATGGAAATGGCGCCAACGGCAAAAGCCCCCATGGTCCAGGGCATGCGCCGTCCGATGCCGGCCAGCTCGCTGACCTTGGTCTTGTGGGCAGCGGTATAAATCGCACCGGCGGCCATGAACAGGGTGATCTTGCCAAAGGCATGTACCGCGATATGCAGGGCCGCTCCCATGGTCGATAGGGGTGAGAGGATCAGGGCCGCCATGATGACATACGAGAGTTGACTGACCGTGGAATAGGCCAATCGCCGCTTCAGGTTGTCCTGGCGCAGGGCGATGATGGAGGCCATCAGAATTGTGAAGCCGGCCAGATACAGGGCCACATCGGCCATGGCAAGTTCGCGCAAATAGTCCAGACCAAAGATATAAACTGTAACCTTGACCACCGTGAAGACGCCGGCCTTGACCACAGCCACCGCATGCAACAGGGCGCTGACCGGGGTCGGGGCCACCATGGCTGCCGGCAGCCAGCGATGCATGGGCATCAGGGCTGCCTTGCCGATGCCGTAGAGATACAACAGCAGCAGAATACCGCCAATCACCGGCCCCACCTTGCCGGCCATAATGCCGCCAGGGGTGAAGGTAACGCTGCCGGTCAGAACCCAGGTGGCGATGATCGCCGGTAACAACAGAACCACCGAGCTGCCCAGCAAGATCCCCAGATAGGTGCGCCCGGCCTGCCGGGCCTCGTCATTCTTGTGATGGGCGACCAAGGGGTAGGTGGATAAGGTCAAGGCCTCGTAACAGATGAACAGGGTGAACAGGTTCTCGGCGAAGGCCAGGCCGATTGTGGCGGCAATGGCAATGGCGAAACAGACATAAAAGCGGGTCTGGCGTGGTTCGTCATTGCCGCGCATATAGCCAATCGAAAAGACCGAATTGACGATCCACAAAAAGGAGGCGACACAGGCAAAGATCATGCCCAGGGGTTCCACGGCAAACGCTATGCTCAGGCCGGGCACCGGCGCCCCCAACGCCAGACGCACGGGCAGGCCGGCCAGTTGCAGCGGTAGAATTGCCAGTACCACCAGCAACAAGGCGACCGCGGTGGACAGGGTGACCGCCTCGCGCTGGTTGGGATGATTGCCGACCATCCAGATCGATAGCGCCGCCAACAGCGGCAGTCCCAGGGCCAGGATGATGAGTGTGGCGCCCGTCACTACATCTGCCCCCGCAACAACAGCGTGGCCGCGTTTTCCGCCATCGCCACCGGCAGGCGGGTATCCAATCCGAAGTAGATATTTGCGCCGGCCAGAAACAAGGTCGGCAACAGCATGGACAGAGGCGCCTCGCGGGCGCCTTCAAGGCCGGGCGGCGGCGCCTTGAAATACATCGCTTCCACGAGGCGCCAGATATAAACCAGAGCCAACATCGAGCTCAACGCGATCAGGATAACCAACCACCACAGATCAGCCTGCAAAGCCGCCTGGACCAGGTACCATTTAGAGATGAAGCCGGCGGTCAGGGGCACGCCCAGCAGGCTCAGACCGCCAATGACGATGGCCGTCATGGTCCAGGGCATCTGCCGGCCCAGGCCCGCCATGTCATCGATCCGGGTAGTGCCGATGCGATAGAAGATACAGCCCATGGCACAGAACAGCGCCGCCTTCATCAGGCCGTGATTGAAGATATGGATCAGCGCGGCGGAGAGGCCGGCCGAGGACGCCAGGCTGATGGCCAGGGTGATGTATCCGATCTGGGCGACCGAGGAATAGGCCAGCATGCGTTTGACATCGCGTTGGAATATGGCGCTTAACGAACCGGCGAACATGGCGATTACCGCCGGCACCAGCAAAACCCAATTCAGGGGCAGGTTCAGGAAGGCGAATTTGGCGCCAAATATCGTAAAGGTGAAGCGCAGCAGGACATACAGCGACACCTTCGTTGCGGTCGCCGCGATGAAGGCGGAAACCGCGGACGGCGCGAAGGCATAGGCGTTGGGCAGCCACAGATGCAGGGGAAACAGGGCCGCTTTCAGGGCCAGGCCAACCGTGATGAAGGCAAAGGCGGCCACTACCGTGCGGCTATCTTGAATGCCGGCTATACGCGCCTGCATATCGGCCATGTTCAAGGTGCCGGTCATAATGTACAGCAGACCGACGCCAATCAGGAAGAAAGTCGCCCCGATGGTGCCCATGATCAGATATTGAAATGCCGCCGTCAGGGCCTTGCGCTGCCCGCCCATGGCAATCAGGGCATAACTGGACAGGGATGAGATTTCCAAAAAGACGAAGACGTTGAAGGCGTCACCTGTGACGGCGATGCCCAGCAGGCCGGTCAGGCACAGTACGAACATGCAATAAAACAAATGCTGGCTACCCGGGCGTATTTCCTTGGCCACGCTGGCCGGGCTAAAGGCCAGTACCACGGTGGCGATGGCCGATACCAGCAAGAGAATAACGGCATTGGCCGTATCGACCACATACTCGATACCCCAGGGTGGGGGCCAGCCACCCATGTGGTAGCTGATAGTGCCATTGTGAATGGTTATGTAGGCCAGGGCGGCGGCCGTCGCGGTTGCGGCCGCGGAAGCGGCGAAGGCGATGATCCAGGCCAGTCCGGCCCGTCCGGCCAATAGACACAAGGGGGCCGCGACCAGAGGCACCACCACTTGCAGTGCGGGTAGATGAACTGATAGATCAGCCATCAGGCCGCTCACGTTTCACCGTCCGCCAGGTCCAGCTCGTCCTCCTCGATGGTGCCGTAGCTTTCGCGGATGCGCACGATCAGACCCAGGCCCAGGGCGGTGGTGGCGACGCCGACCACGATGGCGGTCAGGATTAGCACGTGCGGAATTGGGTTGGAATAGATTTGAAATCGGTCATCCAGGATCGGTGCCGTACCGCCAATGACCTTGCCCATGGAGATATACAGCAGGAAGACCGAGGTCTGAAAGATGTTCAAGCCGACCAGCTTCTTGACCAGATTGCCGCGCGCCACGACGGTGTAAAAGCCGATCATCATGAGGAAAATGGCGATCCAGTAATTGAAATGATCCAGAATGGCCTGCAGCATCTATCGTTCCCGCCCGGCAAACAGGAAAAAGATCGTGATCATTGTGGCCGCCACGGTGGTGCCGACGCCGAATTCAATCACCATGATGCCCAGATGCTGTCCCGCCACTGGATCCGCGCGCAGGGCGCCATAATCCAGGAAATTGCCGCCACCGAACAGGCCGGCGTAGCCGGTGCCGGCAAAAATCAATACGCCGGCGGCAACCAGGCGGGTGACCACCGCGGGCGGCGCGACTTTGCGGGCATTTTCCAGGCCGAAGATCAGGCCATAGAGTATAAACGCCGAGGCAAAAATGACGCCGGCCTGAAAGCCGCCGCCCGGTCCAAAGTCACCGTGGAACTGTACGTACAAGGCGAACAGTACAATAAACGGAATCAACAGTTTGGAAACGATCCGCAGAACCCGGTGATGCCTCATGCAGCGCCCCCGCTACCGTCAAGGTCTTTGCTATCGGCGCGACGGTCATCGCCGTCCTCATCCACCGGCTGCTGCTTGATCCCCGCATCGTCGCCCTTGCGGCCGCCCAGTAACAACATCACGGCCACGCCCGCGGTAAATATCACCGTCACCTCACCCAGAGTGTCATAGCCGCGGTAACTGGCCAGGACGGAGGTCACCACATTGGGCAGCCCCACTTCGGCGAAACTGTCATGCAGATAACGTGGCGCCACGTGCAGATGGACCGGTGCATTCGCATCGCCAAAGGCCGGCATGTCAAAGGTGCCATAAACCAGCGCGGCGCCTGTCAGGATTACCACCAGCAGCGGCAACAAGGGCGTGTGCGCCGGTGTTTTCTCCCGCTCTCCGGTCAGGGCCAAAACCGCGATCATTAGAACGGTTGATATGCCGGCGCCGACGGCGGCCTCGGTGAAAGCCACGTCGACCGCATCCAGGGCCACGAACATGGAGGCCGCCAACAGGCTGTATATGCCGGACAGCATGACCACGGCAAACAGGCTGCGCAGGCGTAGTATGGCGAATGCCGTGGCGCCCATGAAGGTCAGCAGGGCGATATCGATCAGGGTAAAGATCATTTGCCGCCGTCCTTGCCCGTCTTGCTGCCACCGACATCAGTGGCACGCCAGGGCCGTAATCCCGCCGCCAATGCGGCCCGCGCCGTGGCATGGCCGGAGGTCGGTGAGGTAAACAGCAGAAAACCCGCAATGAGCAACAATTTGACCGCAACGATGGCCACCTCCGCCTGCAACAGCAGTCCCAGCAGGATCAGGCCCGCGCCCATGGTGTCCGTCAGACCGGCGGGGTGCAACCGGCTGTAAAAATCCGGCAGGCGCAGCATGCCGAAGGCGCCGATGATGACAAAGGCGGCGCCCGCCAGCAGCAGCAGCCAACTCAATCCATCTACCAACTGCCCGATCATCGTTCGTCCTCGCCATCGCCCGTGGCGGTGCCTGCAATATTTCCCGGAGGATCCGTTTCAATTTCACCCGGATGGGCAAAGTCGCCGTATTTGACGTATTTCAAAATCGCGGCCACGCCGATAAAATTGATCAGGGCGTATACGATGGCGATGTCCAGAAAATCCGGCCGCCCTGTGAGGAAACCCAGCACGGCGATCAGCAGAACCGTCTTGGTGCCCACGGAATTCACCGCCAGGATGCGGTCAAACACCGTCGGGCCAATAAAGGCGCGGGCCAGCGCCATGCCCAAGGCGATCAGGACGGCAAGAGTTGTCATGGCGAACATCAGACCGGCCCTTCCACGGCCGAAACCCGGCGGTCCATTTCGCCTTCCAGCACGCCCTCGGCGGCTCCGTCATGCAGGGCATGCACCCGGATGACCCCCGGATTCAGATCGATGGATACCGTGCCGGGCGTCAAGGTAATGGAATTGGCGTAAAGCACCTGTCCCAGATCTGTATTCTGACTGACAGGGGCATCGAACAGGCTGGGCGCGATGGGCAGAGCGGGGTGGATCACCCGTCTGGCCACATCAATGTTTGCCTTGATTATTTCCCAAAACAGCCAAGGCAGGTATCGCAGAACGGCCCAGGTGATGTGCATGGGAACACCTTCATGGTCGATCAGATCCATACGCAGGGCAATCCAGACGCTGAATGCGACGGAGGCGGCGCCAAGGCTTAACAGCAAAATCTCGAAATAGCCTGATAACAACAGCCAACAAACAACCAAGGCCAGGCAAAGGCCAATGCCATGGATAATTGGACGATAGCCTATCGCGCCCCCATCCTCGTTTTTACGACCTGCCACCGCGACCCTGTTCTGTTCCATGTTCGCTTTTGCGAAAGATTAGTATGGCCTCGGCGCAGATTACCAGCGGAAAGCGCATCTTTGCTCCGGCGAGGCGAAATTGGCGGCCAAATCTTGACTGCTTTGCCCGCGTGTTCAAAAAATCAAACCACATTTGCAGGTTGCCAAGCCTTGATTATGGCCCTTAGAGTAACATGTTAAGATACTGTTAACTCGTCAATGTAAAGTGAGTATTCGGCTTGGTTTGGGGCGAGTACTCGCGAGGGGAAGCGAGTCAAATGGCTTTAAACGCAAAAAACATCAATGTTGATAACGTCGAAAGCGCCGAAAACGTCGATAAATTAAATGCCGAAGATCCCGCCGGGGATTTGGCGGAGACCGGGAACATCATCAAGGAAGGTCCGGTGAAATGGTTCGACGTCGTCAAGGGATACGGCTTTTTCGTGCCCGGCGACAATTCGGGCGATGTGCTGGTCCACAAATCAGTGCTGCGCGACGCGGGAATTGAGACTATTTATGAAGGCGCTATTGTCGTTTGCGAGGTTGCCAGGCGAGAGCGGGGGCAACAGGCAACCCGATTCATCTCAATGGATGATAGCGGCGCCCTGCCGCCGCCGACCAGGCCGGCCCGGCCCGTGGCCGAAGAGCGTCAGGCCGTGGTCGAAGCCGAAGGTGATTTCGTCGATGCCACGGTAAAGTGGTTTAATCGGGTCAAAGGCTATGGTTTTGTCAGTTGCGGCGAGGGCACCAACGACATCTTTGTCCATATCGAAACGTTGCGCCGCTTTGGGGCCGATGATTTGTTGCCGGGTCAGGGGCTGCGAATCCGAATCGGCAACGGCCCAAAAGGACCGCTGGTCGCCGAAATTGATTTCGTCTAGCGGACGTATGCCAAAGGCGATACGCTTGGCCAAATGGCCGTTCAATTTTTCGTGATCAGATACTAATGGTCCATGAAACTGGTGAGTATTAAGGATCACTGGTATCAGGGCCGCAGTTGCATGGCTCGGTCGTCGCTGTCTACCTATTGCAATTCGACCGCATAATCGGCGATGGGGCGGACTTTGCTGATCAATCCCTGATCCTTTAGAAATTGCGCCATGCGGCGATAGCGGCCCTGATCCAGAGCGGCGGGACGCAGGGCAAAACGGGGCAAAGTGTCGCGAAAGGCGCGTTTGTTCAATTCGTCGTTCAGGTCCTTGCGGCCCTTGATAAACAAGGCCCAGCCGTCTTTCGGATGGTTCACCAGGAATTGCGCCGCGGCTTCCAGGGCTGTCACGAAGCGGGCAAGGCGGTCATCGCCCAGGCGGTCGGCATGCGCCACCACGATCAATTCGTCATAGGCGGGCACGCCTTCTTCTTCCACATAAAAGGCCCGGCCGGGGTGCTTGACGATATCCATTTGGTTGAGCTCGAAATTACGGAAGGCGCCGATCACCGCGTCGACCTGGCCTGAAATCAGGGCCGGCGACAGCGAGAAGTTGACGTTGATCAGGGTTACATCCTCGAGACTCAGACCCACCCGCCCCAGCATGGCCGCCAGCAAGGCATCCTCGAAGCCGCCGACCGAGAAACCGACCTTGCGGCCCTTCAGATCGGCAATCGATTTGATCGGCCCATCTGCCAGCACCACCAGGCTGTTCAGAGGCGTCGAAACCAGGGTTGCGATGCGGCGCAGGGGAAGGCCCTGATCAACCTGCACGTGTAGTTGCGGTTGGTACGATATGGCCAAATCGGCTTTGCGCGCGGCGACCAGTTTCGGGGGGTCATTGGGGTCGGCCGGCGCGATCAGCTCGATTTCAAGGCCGGCCTGGGCGAAGTAACCTTTCTCCTGGGCGATCAATAGCGTGGCATGATCGGGATTGACGAACCAATCCAGCATCACGGTCAGTTTGTCGGCGGCGGCGGCCGGCAGCGCACCCAGGCAGAGGCTCAACAGCAGAAAAGTTGCGATGTATCGCATCGTCCGTATCCTTCTAGTCATTTGGCAGGGAATCCGGTTGCCAGGGCAACAGCCGCCGTAACAACCAATCCATGGTGAAAAAAATCGTTACAGCCATCGCCGCCAGAACAAACAGGGCAGCGAACAGTAAATCGATCTGCATGCGGCCGTTGGCATGCAGCATCAAATACCCCAGACCGGCGGACGAGCCGACCCATTCCCCGACAACGGCGCCAATGGGCGCCACGGCCGTGGCGACCCTCAGCCCCGAAGCCAGGGCCGGCAGAGCGGCGGGAATGCGGACATGGCGCAGAATTGCCCAACGCCCGGAATGGCTTCCAGATGTGCTGCCGGCGGTCATGGTCCGGGCCAGGTCCAGCCAGCCAGGCTCGGTCCGGCGCAGGCCGTCCAGAAACGCGGCAGCGACAGGAAAAAAGATGATCAGGCTGGCCATCATCACTTTCGAGGCCAGACCATAGCCCAGCCACAGTACCAGCACCGGCGCCAGGGCAAAAACCGGGATCGCTTGCATCACCACCAACAGCGGTAACAGCCAGCGCCGCAAATTGGGAAACCAGCTTAAGCAAACGGCGCTGAGGATGCCCAGGCCGGCGCCGAAAACCAGGCCCAGGACGATTTCCAGCAAAGTGATTGCGGCGTGCCGCCCGATCAGCTCCAGGTGCCCCGCCAGGCTTTGCAGCACCAGCCAGGGGCCGGGCAGAATAAAGGGTTCGACCTCGGTAACCAGAACCAATACCTGCCAGCCCGTCAACAGGATAAGAAAGGAGATGAGGGCGCGTACTGCGGCTTGCATCAACGCTCCTCATCCGGCCAAATCGCGCAATATGCCGGCCGCCAGGCCATGCAATGCTGGATCATCCGCCGGTCTGGGCGGTGCGCCCGCCGGCTCCAGCGGCGGGCCCATTCGGGCCGGGTTCCCGCGCAGGACAAGAATTCGATGGCCCAAACGCAAGGCTTCCAGGGGATCGTGGGTGACCAGCAATGTGGTCCGTCCGATCAATAGTTCCGCGGCCAATTCCTGCAGGCGCAGGCGGGTCAGGG
>JAJFGG010000166.1 GCA_021776235.1 Alphaproteobacteria bacterium
TTGGGGCCTGCGCATCGCCGTGGCCACCGGCGTTGCCTTTGGCGTGGCATTGGGCACCTACCGCATCATCACCGGAACGCCGCTGCATTATTACATAATCGCTGGCTACGCCATCGTGATCATCCAGACCGTCCGCGCCAACCGCGCGGTCATTCCACTGGCCTACGATTCCGGCGGCGTGACGACCTCGACCGTCACCGTGCCCCTGCTGACGGCCCTGGGCCTTGGGCTGGCGACGACCATACCGGGCCGCAGTGCATTGATCGATGGTTTCGGATTAATTGCCTTTGCCAGCCTGTTTCCGATGATCACGGTCATGGGCTATGCACAAATTGGCGAATGGTTGGGCAAACGCCGCCATTTGAAAGGAGACGCAGATGAAATTTAAACTGATAATGGCCTTGGTCGATGACGATCATACCGATACCATACTCGAGGCCGCGCGGTCCGCCGGCGCGACCGGCGCGACCGTCATTACTTCGGCGCGGGGCGAGGGACTGATACCGGAGAAAACCTTTCTCGGCCTTGACCTCACCGGCCAGCGCGATCTCATCATGTTGCTGGTCGCCGAGCAGTTGAGCCGTGATATCCTCGAGAGAATTGCCATTGTCGGGCGTTTCAATGAAGAGCACGGTACCGGCATTGCCTTTCAGGTCGCAATCGAGGACGCCGTTGGCCTCAAAACCCAACTCCCAACCCTGTCCCATGAAATCGAGGATCAGATATGAGTTCGATCCCCTACATCAAAGTCAGCGAGATCATGACCACCGATGTGCACATGATCGATCCCATGACCCCGGTACGCGAAGCCATGCGATCCATGCGCGAACATGAGGTGAGTTCCCTGGTCATCGCACGGCGCGACGAGCGCGACGAATTGGGCCTTGTTGTCGTTTCCGATATCGCCAAGGCGGTCATTTCCAAGAACCTTTCGCCGGATCGGGTTGACGTCTACGAAATCATGTCGAAACCGGTGATCACCCTGGATAGCGACATGGATATCCGCTACGCCGTGCGCCTATTGGGGAACTTTGGCTTATCCCGGGCACTGGTCATCAACCATGACCGCAACCTGGTTGGCATCGTAACCATGCGCGACATGGTGCTGGCCTTCGTCGAGCACGAAGAAAAGACCGTCGAGGCCTGAACGTGGTCTAGGCCTTGAGCATGAAATTCTCCGGTTTCGGCAAGGCTTCGAAGCCGAACTGCCGATAAAGGCCGTGGGCGTCTGCCGTGGCCAACAGAAAACGTGACATCCCCGCCAGGTCCGGGTGATTTACCGCGCAATCGACCAGCCATTTTCCCAGGGCCCGGCCGCGTAGATCATCGATCACAAAAACATCCGACAGCCAGGCAAAGCGGGCGTAATCGGTAACCACGCGGGTGAAACCCACCTGCTGGCCGTCATCCTGGTAGAGACCAAAATTCAGGGCGTTCTTGATGGAAAGGCGAATTTTTTCCTCGGCCGTGTCCCGGCCCCAATAGGTCTGGGCCAGATAACCGACGGTAAAGGTCAGATCCAGACGGTCCGGATCGGTCGAAACCGTGAAGCCATCCCTTTGCCAATCCATATTGGCATGCCCCGATCAGATGCTTTGCTTGGTCTTGGCGGCAGCGACATCCTCTGACATATCCCGCGGGTCGGTGGCGGCAATGGCCAGTTCCGAGACCCAGGCCCGGCGCGGCAGGCTGACCGCCATCATCACGGCGGCGGAAATATCCTCGGGCAGCATCATGCGGGCCCGCGTCGCGGCATCGGGTGGCAGGGCGCGGTTGTCCAGGATGGGGGTGTCCACTTCGCCGGGAAAGACCGTGATGCAGCGTATGCCATGGGGCCGCATCTCCTGCGCCAGGACACTCATATAGGATCTGGCGGCGGCCTTGGCGGCGCTATAGGCGGCGCCGGCCATGATAGAGGGGTTCAACCCGGCCATGGACGAGATCATCACTACGTCGCCCCGGCCCTGTTCGATCATCGCGGGCAACAGGGCCTTGGTCAGCACAACGGGGCCCATGGTGTTGACGTCCATGACATCGCGCCATTCCTGGGCGCCGATATAACGGGCGCTTCTGATCTTGGAGCTGAAGCCAGCGTTATTGATCAGAATATCGATCATGCCGTGTTCGGCCAACAGGGCCTGGGCGCATTTTTCGATGGCATCCGGGTCGGTCAGATCGCAGGTGACGGCACTGGCCGCACCGCCCGCCGCCGTGATCGTCTGAACCGATTCCTCCAGCGGCCCGGCCCGGCGTCCACAGACAATGACCTTGGCGCCGGCCGCAGCCAGATCGATGGCAATGGAGCGGCCGATACCGGTGCCGCCTCCAGTCACAAACGCGGTTTGGCCTTTCAAAGAACTCATGACCTACTCCCTAGTGCAAGCTTTTTCGCGCCGCCCCATGCGCCGCGGGGATACTTTACACCAACTGGGCCAATTCCAAGGACTGTTCGTCAGGAAAATACGCGGCAGCAGGCATGCGCTCACCGTTATGGCTCACGCAGCCATGCACTACTTATCCGCAATCAGGTCGAACGCGGATGGTATTGTTGCGCTAGGATGACTGTGGGGCCGAATTTGCGCAGGAGAGATCGCGATGGCAACAGGCGGGAATGGAAAAAAGGCCAAGGCGGTCGGCATCAATCATGTCGCGCTTGAAGTTGGCGATATCGATGAAGCGTTGAGCTTCTACGGCCGTTTCATCGATTTTGAAATCGAAAGCCGAAGTGAAACGGCGGCATTCATCTATTTCGGAGATCAGTTCATCAACTTCGCCCTGGGACGCAGCCAAGGCCCCGATGAACGCCGCCATTTCGGGATCGCCGTGGACGACAAGGAACTGGCCCGGCGCACCCTTGAAGGGATGGGTATCGAATTTCTGGACGGGCGGTTTCTTGACTTTCTCGATCCCTGGGGCAACCGGGTCGAGATAACCACCTACGTCGCCATTCAATATACCAAAGCCGATCACGTATTGCAGGGCATGGGGCTTGGCCATCTGGCCAAGTCCGAGGCTGCCTTGAAAGAGCTGCGAAAGAAGAACATGGCGCCTTGATAACAGTTTCAGGTTCTCCTGACGGACATTCAGTTTGGATCCTCTTGGCGCCTTTGCAACATGAAGGCACCGCCACTGTGACCCAGGGCCAAACTTGCGCGAAAAGTGCGGGTCTACATATGTCACCATGGCGCTCGAAGCGTGACCCAGCCAATAGGCTGTCCCCACCCCGCTTCCGCGGCCGCGATGGACAATCAAAAAGTAAAATCCTTCCGCCGGAAGCGATGTTCGCCTACGATAGGCGGCAATACTGAAGCCGTCCGGAATATCTCGGCTAAAAAGCCGCGAAACAAGTGAACGGGGTGGTTTGCTCGTCCGGCTAAAACCTGACGATCATACAATAAGGGCGCAGGAAATGGATTTGGTAATAGGGTCTGTAACCCGAAAATATGCGGCCTTTTCGGGCCGAGCGAGAAGGAAAGAATTTTGGCTATTTCTACTCGCTTTCGCCATTATTCTACTGTTGGCGGAGGGTGTTGATCAAGGCACGGGTATGTATGATGAAGAGAGCGGTATTGGTGTGATCTCGGGTGTTCTTTCCTTGGTACTGCTTATTCCCGGTATAGCTGTCGCAGTTAGAAGACTCCACGACACGAACAGAAGTGGATTGTGGTATTTGCTAATTTTCCTTCCGCTTATCGGGGCAATTTGGCTGATCGTCCTCTTCTGTCTCAAGGGAACTGAAGGTCAAAATAGGTTTGGACCAGATCCGCTAGCTGCATAACAAAAAGCAAAAAAGGGGGATATCGTGGCGGTACAATCCGTTTTGATACCCTTGCCTTAGATATGCAAGCGGACTGGGAAATGTCGACTGGATGAGCAGCATCGGTTGGAACAGATGAGCCCGCCCCGCAGCAAGCATGTCGTCCTGATCGTCTTCGACTATATGGGCTATGGCGACATTGAACCGTTCGGCCAATCCGAGATTCGGACGCCGAACATCCGCCGGCTGGCGGAACAAAGCATCAGATATACCGACTGTTACGCGCCGGCGCCAATCTGTGTGCCCAGCCGGGCAGCGATGTTAACCGGGCGCTATCCACGCCATCTTGGAATGGAACAAAACATCTATCCAGGCGAAGCCGGATTGCCGGTTTCGGACAAGACCCTGGCCCGTTATTTCAAGGACGCGGGTTTCAACACCGCCCTTTATGGCAAATGGCATCTGGGCTATGAGGCGGCGGACAGTCCAAATGCCCACGGCTTCGACGATTTTCTGGGCTTCCGCGAATGGAATATTGACTACTATTCCCATAACACCCGCGAAGGCATACCCGCACTTCATCACAACGCTACGGCAATCCGGCGCGAGGGCTACACCAGCGATATTTTCACCGATTGTGCAGTGGATTTTATCTTCGATAACGGCTCGGCGCCCTGTTTCCTTTATGTCGCCTATAACGCCGGCCTGCCGCCCTACGCGCCGCCGGGCCGCGAGCATGACACTACCGCCTTCGATACCTGGCGCAATGGGACGCGGGCCGACTATGTGGCAATGGTTGAGCATCTTGATAAATGTGTTGGGCGGATTCTCAAGGCTTTGGATGACCAGGGCCTGTCCGACGATACCGTGGTTTTGCTCACCTATGATCATGGCGGCGCTGAACTGGCCACCAAGGGGCCGTTCTTTCATGGCTTTGGCACCTTATGGGAGGGCGGCATCCGGGTCCCGATGATCCTGCGTTGGCCTGCCGGAATGCCGGCAAATAGCCGCGCGCCAGGGTCCGTATCCAGTGACCCGGCAATCCTGATGGACATCACACCAACTCTGTTGGCCACGGCCGGTCTGGAACCGGATCAACCGATGGATGGCCGCGATCTGCTTGCGGACGCAACAACCACCGCCGAACGCTGCCTGCATTGGCAAATCGAGCTGCCAAGCCTGCACGAAAACTGGCGCGCCAGGGCCCAGCGCGCCGTACGTCGAGGCAAATGGAAATATCTATGGGACGGTGGCTTCGAGTTTCTCTACGATCTGCCTCGCGACCCTGGGGAACGCGAAGACCTGGGCTATCGGCACCCGGATCTTGTTGCCGAACTGCGCAACCTCGCGAACAGCGATTGGTAGTCAAACGGGATATATTTGCCTCGGCGCGCTTTGCGCCGCCTAGGCAGTCTGCAAGGGCCGTTCGCCAAGTTTTTCATTGAGCATCAGCAGGTAGCCGTCCGGGTCCTGGACAAATACCTCGCGCTGGCCGGCCTCACGGTCCCCGACCTGCCGCCAGACATCACGCAGGGGCGTATGCAGCGGCCAGTTTCTGGCCGCAAGAGCACGGCTGACCGATGAGAGGTCTTCGACTTCAATTTGAAACATGACACCTTGTCCAAGCGGCGGCGTCATGGCCCCGGTCTCCCAGCGACCATTCCGCTGACACAACATGACCTGGGCGCCGCGCCCATCCGGCAGCCGCCGCTCGAGATAGACAAACCGCTCAACCGGGCGTTCATAAGCGAGGCTGAATCCGACGATGTCGCACCAGAATTTGCGGCTTGCCGCAATATCATTGACCAGCAGTTCAGAAACCATTGGCTGCCAACCGCTCGATGGCGGCCTGCCGGCCGGTTCGGAAGTGGTGTCTGAGGTCATTTGGAGGCCGGTCTAATTGGCTTGAAAAGCATGGCAGGACTGCAATGGCAAATCCCAGCGAGCGCTGACAGAGACCCATTGGTATATGGGCTGAATTTTGCCGGCGCAAATGCTATCATCCGCGCCGGCGCCGCAATAGTCCGATAATTCGATACAATGCGCCGCCACATAACCCACGGAGAAGGCTGTAAAATGGCGTTAAGCGAGACCATCAAGGCAGGGCCGGTGGCCGGAAAATTGGATCATATCCCGGGTCATCTCGGGATGCCGATATTCGGCAACACCTTTGAATTCCTGAAGTATCCCTTTGCCTTCCACGAAAGCCGGCGGCAACAGTGCGGCCCAGTCTACAAGTTCAGCGTCTTTGGCGGCCGCACCGTGGCTCTGTATGGCGCCGATGCCCTGGAATATGTGCTGATGGATCGGGAAAAGAACTTCGGCTCCCGCGACGGCTGGCGCTTGCTGCAACAATTGTTTCCCAACGGCCTGATGCTGCGTGACTTTGACGACCACCGCAGCCATCGCAGGATCATGCAGGTGGCCTTTAAGCCGCGGCCCATGCAGGACTACATGTTGCGCCTGAACGACGGTATCGCCAACACCCTGCCGGCGTGGACGCCATCGCCCCGCTTTCAATTCTACCCGGCGATCAAGAAACTGACCCTGGATCTGGGCGCTTCGGTTTTTCTGGGCCTGGAGATGGGTGATGAAGCGGCGAAGCTGAATCAGGCATTCGTTGACGAGGTCGCCGCCTCGGTCGCCGTGATCCGCAAGCCCTGGCCCGGCACCAAGATGGGCCGTGGCGTCAAGGCGCGGGCCTTTCTGCTGGATTTTTTCCGCGATCTGATCCCCGCCCGCCGCAGCGGCGACGCAGACGATATGTTCAGCCAGTTCTGCCGCGCGAAAGCAGAGGACGGCGCCTTCTTCAGCGACGACGAAATTGTCGACCATTTGAATTTTCTGCTGATGGCGGCCCACGACACCACCACCTCGGCGCTGACCACCATGATCTGGGCCCTGGCGCAATATCCCGAATGGCAGGATGCGGTTCGGGACGAGGTCATGGCCCTTGGCACGGAACGATTGGACTATGCCGCCATGGATCGTCTCGCCCTGACCGAACGGGTTTTCAAGGAGGCCTTGCGCTTTCGCCCGCCGGTGCCATTCCTGCCCCGATTTTCCCGCCGGCCGTTCGAATTCGGCGGCTATGAGATACCCGGCGATACCAGCATTTCCGTCAGCCCCGGCCTGGTCGCCATGGACGAGGATATCTGGACCGAGCCAACCCGTTTCGATCCCGACCGCTTTTCTGACAACCGGGCGGAGGACCGGCGCCACCGCTTTGCCTGGTCACCATTTGGCGGTGGCGCGCATAAATGTATCGGCATGCATTTCGCCATCATGCAGGTCCGTGCCTTCGTGCATCAGTTCCTGCAGCATTACCGGGTGGCCCTGCCCGACGGCTACAAGCCGCGTTGGCAGGCGATTCCGATCCCCAAGCCGAGGGACGGTTTGCCGGTCATCCTCACCAGGCTGTAATCGGGCCCATGAAATCCGCAACTCGTTTCCTTGCTTTTGCGCTTCTGGCATGGTTTGCCACTGCACTGCCAGCCGGGGCCCTGGCGGATAACAACTGCCGCCGGCCCGGCACGCCGCTGGAAGCAAAGGCGCTGGCGGAAAAGGCCGCCGCCCATCTGACGAATGTCGGGCTGGGCAAGGCCTTCAACGATTTCATGACGCCGGGGGCCGGCTTCATGCCCTACGATCTTTATGTCTTTGTTTTCGACGGCGAGGGCAGAATGTGGGTCAATGGCCGCTTCCCCGGCCTGATCGGCAGCAATGTTACCCAGGCCCGTGACGATGGCGGCCGCAACTTCCTGTTGGAGGCCATGCGCCGGGCCAAGCGGGACGGCGCGGCCTGGGTCGAATATCAATGGTACAATCCCTGCTCGGGCCGCCCCATGGCGAAGTCCAGCCATGTCATACGGGCCGGCGAGTTTTTCATTGGCGTGGGCGCCTATGGTAGGCTGAGCGTATAAGAAAACCAATGCGTGGAGGAAACACGGCCTTGAACGAGATCAGGCACCGGGACAGATTGGGTTGGCGGCGCAAGATCGGCGTCGTCGTGCCGGCCACCAACACCATCGTAGAACCGGAATTTCATGCCATGGCGCCCCTTGGCGTCACCAACCATACCGCACGTTTTCTGATCCCGAATATGGACCTGAACAGCGACGCGGATTTTGAGCAATTGGTCGTGGCCATCAAGGCAACCCTGGACGACGCCATCGACGGTCTGACTCCTGCCGCGCCGGACCACATAATCGTCGGCATTTCCGCCGAATCCTTTTGGGATGGGGCCGACGGCGCCCGGCAATTGCAGGACCGCCTCGCAGCCAAGGCTGGTTGTACCTTGACCCTGGGTTCGGCCGCGGCCCGCACCGCCCTGGAAGCGGTTGGAGCTAAACGGCTGGGTGTTATCACGCCTTATTGGCCCGTCGCCGATGAACGAGTACGGCATTATTTTGGCGAATGCGGTTTTGAAATCGCTGCCTTGAAAGGCCTGAAGGCCAACAGCCCCGTCAACATCGCCGAACAAAGCGAACAAACCCTGCGTCAGGCCATGATCGACGTAAATGGCCCGGATGTGGATGCCATCATCCAGGTCGGCACCAACCTGGGCATGGCCCAACTGGCGGCGGAAGCAGAACGCTGGTTGGAAAAACCGGTGATCGCCATCAACACGGCGCTGTATTGGCACGCCTTGCGGCAAATTGGCATCGACGACAAGATACCGGGCTGGGGCCGCTTATTGTCGGAATTTTAGAATGAATGGCGTTGGCGGCATGGATTTCGGTGTTTTCGACCATCTTGACAGAGGCCAGGACGATCTTGCGGTGCAATTCGAGGATCGCCTTCGTCTGGCCCAAGCCTATGACGAGGCCGGCTTTCACGCCTATCATCTGGCCGAACATCATGCCACACCCCTGGGCATGGCGCCGTCGCCCGGGGTTTTTCTTGCCGCCCTGGCCCAGCGCACCAAGCGCCTGCGCTTTGGCCCCACGGTCTATTGCCTGCCCTTGTACCACCCCATCCGGCTGCTGGAAGAAATCTGCATGCTGGACCAGATCAGCGGCGGGCGGCTGGAGCTGGGCGTGGGCCGGGGGATCTCACCCATCGAAGTTGGTTATTTCGGGCTGGATCACGAAACGGCGCCAGCCATGTACCGGGAGGCCCTGGACCTGATCATGGCCGGCCTGGCGGCGGGCCGGACCGGGTCGGATTTGAACTTTACCGGCGTGCACTACCAGGTCAGCGGTATGCCCGTGACCCTGGCGCCCCGGCAACTACCACACCCGCCGCTGTGGTACGGCCTGTCGCACCCGGACAGCACGGTCTGGGCCGCGCAAAATGCCGTCAACGTCATCACCAACCGGGACGAGGCCGGCAGCCGGCAGATCACTGACCGCTACCGCCAGGAATGGCGCGCCCTTGGCCACGACGATGCCAGCCTGCCCCGCCTCGGCATGAGCCGCCACATCGTCATCGCCGAGACCGAGGCCGAGGCCCTGGGCATTGCCCGCCGGGCCTATACCGTTTGGCGGACCAGTTTCTACAAGCTATGGGACCGTCATGGCATGAAGCCTATCAATGTGCGTTTTCCCGAAGGCCTTGACGAACTGGCCGCCATGGGCCAAGCCATCGTCGGCACGGCGGATCAGGTTTGCGAAGAAATCCAGCGCCAGGCCAGCGCCAGCGGCATCAACTACTTCCTCTGCCGTTTCGCCTTTGGCGACATGAGCTATGATGAGGCCAAACAATCCGTCCAGTTGTTTGCCCGGCAGCAGCCCTTTTTGCCGCAGCCGGATATTCAGACGCCAGCGTGATCCTCAGGCTTTCGCCGCCAAGATGCGATCGACGGCTTCGTCCGTGCCTGGCCCGTTCAGCAAAAAGTGAACCTGACAGTTTGCCATTCGGCCGTTAACATCCAACGCTGGAAAACCGCGTTTGCGGGATCATGCAGCAACCAAATAGGGGAAATTTCTCAATGGCCATCAAACATCTCGTTCTTGTGGAGCTTAAGGAGGGCGTCACCGACGCCGACATGGGGGAGGCACTGGATGGCCTGTATGCCTTGAAAGGGCAAATTCCCGGCCTGTTAACGGTGGATGCCGGGCGGAACTTCACGGACCGCGGCGGCAATTACAATTTTGCCGCCGTGATGACATTGGCGGACAAGGAAGCCCTGGCCGGTTACGGCCCGCATCCGGCGCACCAGGCGGCCGCCGGCAAACTGGGTGAATTCGCCAACGGCCTGCTGGTGCTCGACTTCGAAGTCTGAACGATCCGCTTTCCCTGCTTTTACCACTGCTCCCAGTGGGTGATCTCCGATGCGGGCGGGCGTTTGGCAGGCTTGAAATCCGTGCCGATGGTGTAGGCCACGGGCAGCAGTGCCACCTGCATGACGCCGTCCGGGACGCCCAACAGCTGGTTGGCCTCGTCTTCGCAGCGCAGGTGCAGGGTGGTCAGGGCAGAGCCGAGACCGCGAGACCGCAAGGCCAGTTGGAAGCTCCATATGGCGGGGAAGATAGAGCCCATCACCCCGGCCCAGGCGGCCCGCGGCGGATTTTCCTCCAAATGATCGACACTGATGCAGGGGATCACGTGCACCGGCACGTCCTGCAACCTCTCGGCCAGGTACAGGGCCGAGGAAAAGACCCGCGTGTCCTGACTTTCGCCGTTCTGCGCCGCAGACTCTTGCTCGGCGTCCTGCAAGTATGTTCCCGCACCTTTACGGTAGAGATCGGCCAGCGCCGCGCGCTTTTCTGCGTCCGTCACGACAATCCAGGACCAGCCCTGCCTGTTGGACCCAGTTGGCGCCTGCAAGGACAGATCCAGACATTCGTTGATAATCTGGCGCGGCACCGGGCGTTCCAAATCCAGGCGCTTTCGCACCGCGCGGGTCGTCGATAACAGGGCGTCGGTCACGGAAAGATCAAATACGGTCATGCTGTCCATCGCTGTTGGGTTTGGGGAGGGTATCCGGCTTGTTCACGGCGCCAAACCTACCACGCGGCCCGTTCGGGATACAGGCCTGGCAAAATGCGAATTGGACGGGCCTGGCCGCATTCCAGAATAGTGTCCTGGTACACCATGTCTTGTCCAACCTGCACCGTCGCGTGGCGACCGTGGAGTCTTCAAAATTAGTCAGGACAGGCCGAAAAAGGCGGCTTCCTGCCCATTCCAGCAGAACTGATTCCGTCGCCGGAACTCCAAATTCGAAGTGTCGTTTTATTGACCCAGACGGCAACGTCTGTCAGCTATGTGCTGACGCCTCGTTTATAATTAGGCAATCTCTGCATGAAGGAGCCGTCATGGCTGAACGCTCGAAGACAGGTTTCAGGCGCGCCAATCTTTCGCCTCGACGTGGCGGCCTGCGCGAGGAAGATCTTATCAATGCCAACGAGTATCTGCACGAAGCATTGAGCGCCAACAAGCGCGACGGCCTCCTTCTTGCCGTGCGCGCCCGCTGGGTTGCACTGACAATCATCGCCATACTTATCCCTTTCCTCAATTTCAGTTGGGAAGCGCTCTATTATGAAACCCTGCTGGTCGGATTTGCGCTGATCGGCTGGGCCCAGTTGAGGGTCGGGCGCGTTGCGCAGTCCAGACAGGAGCTGCTCCTGATCTTCTGCGATTTGGCGCTGATGACGTTTACCTTCGTTGTGCCCAATCCGTTCCACCAAGAAGTCTGGCCCACGGCGTTTCAGTATGAAATAGCAGAATTCAGCTATTTCTATGTTTTGCTGGCCAGCGCCACCATGGCCTATTCATGGCGGACACTAATCGCATTCGGCGCCTGGACAACCGGTCTGTGGCTGACTGCCTTGACCCTGGTGGTTTTCTTCGGCATTGAAATTCCGGATCTATCACGGAAAGTGGCGGATGCCCTGGTGGGTTATGAACGGATGCTGTCATTCGTCGACCCCAATGACCCGCAAATTTCCGAACGGGTGCAGGAACTCGTCGTATTCCTGATCGTCGCGGGAATTCTGGCGCTGAACGGACAGCGCACCAATCGGCTCATTATCCGGCAATCCGAAGTCGCCAGAGAACGGGCCAATCT
Organism: Alphaproteobacteria bacterium; assembly: GCA_021776235.1. Taxonomy (GTDB): domain Bacteria; phylum Pseudomonadota; class Alphaproteobacteria. The sequence goes on from JAJFGG010000166.1 coordinate 11,769, forward strand.
GGCCCGCCATTTTCCGCCCAATATCGTTGACCAGATGGCGGAGCGGCATCAACCCCTGGGAGCGGTCCGATCGCAAGTGGTCGCGGTCATGTTCGTCGATATCGTGGGATTCACGAGTGTCGCCGAGCGCCAATCTCCCGAGGACGTGGTGGCCTTGTTGCGAGAGTTCCACGGGCGCATGGAAGGCGCGGTTTTTGATCAGCATGGCACCCTGGACAAGTTTCTGGGCGATGGTCTCATGGCGACATTTGGCACACCCGATACCGGCCCGCACGACGCCAGCAATGCAGTACGCTGCGGTCGCGCCATGTTGTCGGAAATCGATCAATGGAATCGAGAACGCAAGGATGCCGGCGCCGAACCGATCAAGGTTTCGATCGGGCTGCATTATGGCATGGTAGTGCTTGGGGACATCGGATCAGCCCGCCGGTTGGAGTATGCCGTCCTCGGTGACACGGTCAATGTAGCGAGCCGCCTGGAAGAGCTAACCCGGACCCTGGGTGTTCGAATGGCGATGAGCGATGACATCGCGAAGACCGTCCGTGACGACACCGACACTGCGGAAGCTGGAACCCTGTTATCGGGCCTTGGCAACGCCGGGCCACAAACCGTGCGCGGACGCGACGAGCCGATAGTGGTGTGGACTTTGTAATGGCAACAACGCTCACTACGAGTTCAAAAGATCGCGTGAAAATCTTGGCGGACAGGCCATGACAGGTGAAACTCAGCCTCTGATCCAGCAGCGATACGCACGCGTGTCGGCATTGTCGCTTTGTAACAAATCCATGCCGCGGAACAGGACTGGACAATGCCCGCGAGCTAAAACACCCCCGCCGCGCGGCATCCGCAGCGAGCCTGCATTCATGGATAACTCCGAGGCGTCTTGATCCAATAATATGCCAAATTGCTTCCGCGGTTGGATCGCGGCACGATACGGCTTATGACCGAATGATCGAGATTGAATAGGATCCTTGATAATAATGTGGGCAGGTTTGGCGTGACGGACTTGCAGGTGGCAATGCGGAACCAGTCTGGCTGTGAAAAACCATAACCTTGTGCGGAAGGAACGCTCAGCGATGCATCATCACTGCAAACCGGCGTCGGCAATTTCCGAAGACCTGTTGCCGAGGCCTGTAGGATGACTGTTGCAGGCCCCAACTATGGCGTTTCTTTCTGGTCGGGGGAATTTTCCGATCCGGACATAGAACGGCTGTTTTGGTCGGAAACCTGGTTCGACTGGTCAAAAATAACGCGGTATGCCGCGCTGTTGATGGGCGGCGTTCTGGTGGTCATTGTTGCCTTGCAGAGCACCATTCCTTCACTTTCCTCGAACGAATACAACTGGTTCGTTGTGATAACGCGGGTGGTCGCGATTCTGCTGTTCGCCGTGGTGACGGCTGTCACCTTTTCTTCGTCGCCCCGTTGCCCGGCCTTGCAGGCCGCCGTCGCCATCGCCATGGTCGGCGTTACGTTGTCGCTGCACGTCTCGCTCGTCATCTACGATAGAGACTTCGGCGTATTCGTTGTCAATCACTTTGGCCTGCTTGTTTTCATCTACCTGTTTTTTCCCAATCGGGCCGGATACCGCCTGTTCAATGGGGCGGTGATGTTCGTCGCCTTCGTTGTTGCCAGCCATTACGCCACAGCGCCCACGCACGAGGTGCTGTTGATGCCGACCCTGGTAAGCGCGGGCATGAATATTATCGGTTTCGCCGCCAGCCGCTGGCGGGCCGACAAACTTCGAACCGACTTTTACAATCGCCTTGCCGCCGAGCAAGAGCGCACGCTCGCCCTTGATGACCTTCGAACGTCAGAGAGTGAGGTGCGTGCCATACTGGATAACCTGGTGGACACATTTTACAGAACCGACGCCGCAGGCAAGGTCGTGATGATGTCGCCCTCGGTAACCGGTCTGTTGGGATACCGCCCGGACGAACTGTTCGGGCAACGATTGTCTGAGTATTTTGTTGGCCCAAACGATCGCGAAGACTTCCTTCAACAACTCGCGGATGGGCATGGAGAAATTGAAAGTTATGAAGCGCGGCTTCGCACGAAAGCGGGCGGTGAAGTCTGGATATCCACCAGTGCGCGCTACCGGCGCGACAATCAAGGAAAGGTTACGGGGGTCGAAGGCATTGTGCGGAATATTGCCGACCGTAAAAAAGCGGAAGGCGAACTCAGGGCTGGCCAGCAACGTTACCGTGATCTTCTGGAACTCAACCCTGACGCCATTATCGTCCAAGTCGACGGAACTATCGTGCTGGCCAATCAAAGCGCCTGCCGTATATTCGGGGCCGACGATTCGACGCACCTCGTAGGCAGGGCCTCGCTGGATATCGTTGCGCCGCCGCAGCGTCCGGCAATCCGGAAACGACGCGGGCAAGCGATGTCTGAAGGACAGCCCCTCGCCCAATTTGAAGCCAAGCACCGCCGCCTGGACGGCGTGGATTTTTCCAGCGAAATGAGCATCGGCCCGATCAACTGGGATGGCCAGGTTGGCACCATCAACATCATCAAGGATATCACCGAGCGCAAACAGCTCGAGAATCAATTACGCCAATCGCAACGGTTGGAGGCGGTGGGCCAGCTGACTGGCGGCATCGCCCATGATTTCAATAATATCCTGGCCGCCATCGTTGGCCATCTGGAGTTGCTCCAGGATAGCGATGCCATTGAGGAGGAGTTCGACCGAAAAGGCATCGCCACCGCCCTTCGCGCGGCGCTCAGAGGCGCCGAGCTGACCCATCGCCTGCTGGCCTTCTCGCGGCAGCAGGAATTGGATGCCAAGGTGACCGAGATCAACCAAATTCTGCCTCAGTTCAGCCAACTTGCCCAGCGCACCATTGGCGAGGATATCGCCATCGAGATGAAGCTGGCGGCCAATCTGTGGCCGACCATGGTTGATGCCGGACAGCTCGAGAATGCCCTTTTGAACCTGGCCATCAACGCCCGCGACGCCATGCCAAATGGCGGGTTGTTGGTCATTGAAACCGCCAACCGGCTGCTGGATCAGGACGATGCCGCGGGGTTTGAGGACCTTGCGCCCGGCGCCTACGTGATGATCTCCGTCAGCGACACCGGGATCGGCATGCCGGCGGAAGTGCAGGAGCGCGTGTTCGAGCCCTTTTTCACGACCAAGTCGGTAGGTGAAGGCAGCGGCCTGGGTTTGAGCATGGTCTTCGGCCTCGCCAAGCAGTCAGGAGGCCATGTCTCAATTTACAGCGAAGAGGGCGAAGGCACGACGGCCAGGATATACCTGCCCAGAGCGGAGGGGACGGCGGACACCGCCGGTACCAATGAACAGACTCAAGATGACAGGCCGACGGGTGAGGAAACGATCCTTGTGGTCGAGGACGACAAGGCGGTCCGGGATTACCTCGCGATCGTGCTGCGCCGGCTCGGCTATACCGTCCTCGAGGCGGAGGACGGACCGGCTGCGTTGGAGGTCATGGCCGCTGCAAACGGAATAGATCTGCTGTTGACCGACGTAATCCTGCCGCGGGGAATGAGCGGGCGCGACGTCGCAATCGCCTTCCGGGAACGTTATCCGACTGCCGGTGTCCTATACTCATCGGGCTACACCCGGGAAATCCTCAATCGCCGCGGCCAGCTTGAACCAGGCGTGGTACTCATGAACAAACCCTATCAGACCCCGGCGCTGGCCCAGCGGGTGCGCGAGGTTCTGGATGGCTGAGGCGCAGGGGCGCATTCAAAGAAACTGTACGCAGAATTTTTAACAAAGAGCAATTGAACCAATTACTTGGGTCGCGTCAGCAGCCAAAATTAACTAAAATTGCTCTAGAAATTACTTTCATACAGACCACCGTCGAGCAGTAGGCTTTGCCCCGTGATATAGCCGGCCTGGGCGCTGCATAGGAAGGCGCAGGCCTCGCCGAATTCAGCCGGATTGCCAAATCGCTTGGCGGGCACGTCGTTGGCCAGGTTTTCCGCCGCCTGCTGTTCTGAAATATTGTTCTGTTGCGCATTGTAGCCCAACCCGCCGCGCAGGCGGTCCGTATCAATATAACCGGGCAGAATATGATTTATGGTCACGTTGTGCTGGGCCACGGAACGAGCCACGCCGGCCAGAAAAGCGGTAAGGCCGGCGCGGGCGCCGCTGGACAGATCCAGCCCGAAGACCGGCCGCTTCACGGTCACGGAGGTGATATTCACGACGCGCCCGAAGCCTTGCGCGATCATCGGGTCTATGACCGCCTGGATCAGCTCGATCGGAGTGGCGAAATTCATGGTGACGCCTTCCATCATATCGGCGCGGGAAAGATCACGAAAATCCCGAAAGGGAGGCCCGCCGTTGTTATTGACCAGGATATCGGGCTGTGGACAGGCTGCCAGCAAGGCCTGCTGCCCTTCCACTGTGGAGACATCGGCGATCACCGGGGTAACCTCCACATCCGAAGTGCCACGAATTTCCGCCGCCGTCGCGTTCGTGACCGCTTCGTCGCGGCCGTTGACGACGACGTTCACGCCGTTTTTCGCCAACGATATGGCGCAACCCTTGCCCAGGCCGCGGCTGGATGCGCAGACAATGGCGTTCCGCCCCGAGATCCCCAGATCCATGATATGCCGCCTCTCTGATTGCTGCTGTTTCTGATGATTTCTGGCTAGTCGTATATGTCCTGAACTTTGATTTTGCCGTGCTGCGTCTGATGGAAATAATTGGCGCGGTAGAACTCGTGCATCATATCGGCATAAAGGCGCGGCTCGTACTTGGCCGGATGCGCGGCGTCCACGCAAGACGGCGCAACGCGGATGGTGCGGTAGGGATTGGGGCTGTGAAAATAGGCGATGGAGTAGCGGTCGTGCTCACCATCGACGATAACGCCGTGGGGGGTCGACAGAAACCGGTCGTTCGACATGCGCCGCAGCATATTGCCAATATTGACCAGAAACGTTCCTGGTATCAGGGGTGGCGGCAACCACTCACCCGACGACAGGCGAATAGCCAAACCCGGTACTTCCGTACGCGCCAGAATGGTCATGAAGGAGTTATCGGTGTGCGGCGCGGTGCCAAAATCATTGCTTTTGATCTGGGTCGGCGGGTAATGCAACAGGCGCAGAGTGGCATTGTTTTCATCCGCAAAAATATCGTCGAGGTAATCGGGCGGCATGCCCATTGCAACGGCAAAGGCCGGCAACAGGCGTTGTCCCAATGCATTCAGCGCGCCGAAATATGCCACCACGCCGTCCCGAAAGCCCGGTAGATCGTCGGGCCAGTGATTGCCACCACGCAATGGTGTCCGGTCGCGTACGTCCGGGTGGTCCGGCCCGCGGTCGTGCGTGACAAAAAACGATTCATTCTGGTTCGGCGTGGTCGCCTTATGCACCGTGGAATGGGCCTGCATGGAAGTGTTCATGGCCATATAGCCAATATTATTCTGATCCAGGGACAGGCGCTGCTTCGCCTCCAGCGGCAAGGCATGAAATCGCCTTGATTGCGCAAAGGCGCTTTCGATCAGATCTTCGGGCACGCCATGATTGGTGATGTAAAAAAAGCCCACCGTCGCGCAGGCAGCCGCCATCTCCGCTGCAAGTATGTCAAGGGCACCATCTTCGCCCCCGAAATACGGGCCCAAATCGATTATGGGCAACTGGGCCAAGGCGGCGTCGAGGTCCCGCGCCGCCTGTTGTTGAAACAAATGCATCGTGCATTCCTCCCCTGCCGCATCCGGCGATCCACCAGTGTCGACGCGCCAGTATAGCGCCAAACAGGGAAAATGCGTCGCTGTTCTTGCGCAACCGGGTCATGTTTCGCTGTCGGCGCCCCGACCTCTCACCTTCGGTGTCCGGAGCGGAGCGGGCAAATTCTTGTCCGATGTTCGGCACGCCGTCGCGACTGGTCAAAGCAGGCGAGTTGCTTCCTCGATCAGCTCTTCCCCCGCCTCGCTCAATAACTCCTCCATGCTGTCACCGTGCACGGCTTCCCGGCCGATCTCCAACATCAACGGCACCGCCAGGGGTGAAACCCGGTCCAGCCTGCGGTGTTCGATACGGTCCCGCACCCGCGTCAACATCTGGCCCAGGCGCTTGATGTCCAACAGGCCCGTCGCGGCGTCCGTCTGGGTTGCCCGCAACAGGATGTGGTCGGGTTCATACTTCCGCAGCACATCGTAAATCAGATCGGAGGAAAAGGTCATTTGCCGGCCGGTCTTTTCCTGGCCGGGGTGGCGCCGTTCGATCAGGCCGGCAATAAGAGCCACGTTGCGGAAGGTCCGCCGCAAAAGATTGGACTCGGCCAGCCATTCCTCCAGATCATCGCCCAGCATATCCTCGCCAAACAGGGGCTCGACCTCCCCCACCTCATTCAGGCTCCACACCGCCAGAGCATATTCCGAGGCGACGAAGCCGAATGGCCGATATCCCGCCCGCTCCATGCGGCGCGTCAAAAGCATGCCCAGGGTCTGGTGGGCAAGACGGCCTTCAAAGGGATAGCAGACCAGATAGTGCTTGCCGCCACGGGGGAAACCCTCGACCAACAAGCCGTCCGGGCCAGGCAGAACCGAGTGGCAGCGCTGCAATGCCAGCCAATTCCGGACCGGCGCCGGCAGGCGGCCATGGGATTTCGTATCGGCCAACAATACCCGTACACGGGCAGCCAAATAGGTGGACAAGGGAAACTTGCCGCCATAGTAGGACGGCACCTTGGCCTCGACGCCGGCGGCCCGGCTAACCGTTGCCACGGTCTCGCGCATGCCTTCAAATCGTAAGATTTCGCCCGCAAAGGCAAAGGTGTCGCCGATCACCAGTTGATCGATGAACCATTCCTCGATCTGACCAAGGTTTCTGCCGCGTAGCAGTCGGACCCGGATCATGGGTTCCTGCACGATGGTGCCGACGTTGAGGCGGTATTGCCGCGCCACCCGTGGCCCGGCGATTTCATGGCGTCCCTGCGCATCCAGGCGCAGGCGGGCATAGCGTTCGTACTGGCGCAGGGAGTAGCCGCCAGTCGCGACATAATCCACTACACGATCAAAACTATCTCGGCTCAGTCCCACATAGGGCGCGGCGCGGCAGACTTCAGCATACAGGGTATCACTGTGAAATGGGCCGCCACAGGCAGTGCCCAGAATATGTTGAGCCAGCACATCCAGGCCACCGCGGCGCTGCGGTTCACCGTCCAGTTCCCCTTCCATGACCGCCTCGGCCGCAGCCTGACATTCCAATACTTCGAAACGGTTGGAAGGCACCAACAAGGCCCGGCTGGGCTCATCCAGGCGATGATTTGCCCGCCCGATCCGCTGCACCAGGCGGCTTAGGCCCTTGGGCGCGCCAACCTGGATGACCAGATCCACGGCCCCCCAATCGATGCCCAGATCCAGGGTCGAGGTACAGACCACGGCCCGCAGATCGCCACGCACCATGGCCGCTTCCACTTTGCGCCGCTGTTCCACCGCCAGGGAACCATGATGCAGGGCGATGGCCAGGCTGTCTTCGTTCAGGCGCCATAGGTGATTGAACACGACCTCGGCCTGAGCCCGTGTGTTAACAAAGACCAGGGTCGTCCGCTGCCTGCCGATGGCGGCATAAAGATCAGCCATGGCATGTAGTGTCATATGGCCGGCCCAAGGCACCCGGGCCGCCGCCGCCATGACGGCAATATCGGGCCGTGGTCCGGGGCCGCCATCGATTACCGAAACCGGCCCGGCACAATCCAAAAAGCGCGCCATTTGCACCGGCGCGGCCACCGTTGCCGAAAGACCGATCTGCCGCGCGCCAGGCGCCAGACCGGCCAAGCGTGCCAAACCCAGGGCCAGCAGATCGCCGCGCTTGTTGGCTGCCAGCGCGTGCAGTTCATCGATCACAACATAGCGCAGCCCGGCGAAATAGCGCGCCGCATCCCGATACGATAGCAATAAGGCCAACTGCTCCGGCGTGGTCAACAACATGTGGGGCGGATTGCGGCGTTGACGCTGGCGCCTGGATTGCGGGGTATCCCCGGTCCGGCTTTCCACCTGAATGGGCAATTCCATATCGGCAATTGGCTGTTGCAGATTACGGCGCACGTCTACTGCCAATGCCTTTAGGGGCGATAAATACAGAGTATGCAGGCGACCGGCCTTGGCTGCTCCGCTGCCGGTGCCCAAATGGATCAGATCACACAGGCTGGGCAGAAACCCGGCGAGGGTTTTACCACCGCCCGTGGGCGCCGTCAGCAGCACCGATTGGCCAGAGCGGGTGCGTTGCAATACAGCCAATTGGTGGGGCCGCGGCCGCCAGCCGCGCGCAGCGAACCAGGCCGTCAGCACCGGAGGCAAATCGATCTCTAGCGGAATATCATCCATACGGACAAATATAGCCTGCGGCTCCCCCGATCACATCTATTGACGCCGGCCCAAAATGCCCGCATTGGCCGATGGAGGCTCTATTCCAGCCATTGGGGCGGATTGCCTTGAAGCCTGACGAGGCCAATGACGCCCAAATCCGGGCCGCCTTGAACTGATGCCGCCTGCGGCAGGAGATTCCGGAGCGCAAATGCATTAACAACTTATTTACCGGACTGCTGTTAGCTTCAGATTTCGCCGGACCGCTAAGAAATCCGGTGCTTGAATTTGTAATAGTTTAGCAAAAACAGCAGGATACATGGCATACAACCTGGAGCATTTGCAGGTCCAATTGGTCGAGGACAATCCCAATATGCGAGCGTTGGTAAAGGCAATGCTGAACGCACTCGGGATGGACAACGTGCGCGACTATGGCAACGGCCAGCAGGCGATAGAAGCAATACGGGAATTCACCCCCGATCTGGTCATCACGGACTGGATGATGGCGCCGGTGGACGGCCTGGAATACACCAGATATATCCGTGGCAATATCGACAGCCCCGACATCTTCACACCGATAATTCTGATGACCGGGCATACTGAAAAGTGGCGCGTCATCGCCGCGCGGGACGCCGGTGTGACCGAACTATTGGCCAAGCCCATAACGGCGAAGACCCTGTATGAGCGCATCCTGGCGGTTATCGAAAAGCCGCGGCCATACGTACGGACGAAAGCGTTCTTTGGCCCCTGCCGCCGGCGGGTCAACTGGCGGGAATACATGGGGCCTGAACGGCGCCATGAGCCGGACAAACTGGCGCCGCTGTTGGATTTTGATATGGAAACCGAACAAGCCGCCGAGAACGTCGACCGGTTATTGGCGTCGCTTTGACAACCCGATAACGGGCAAAGCGTACAACTGCATAGCAAACGGAGAGTGAATTATGCCGCGAGCGAGACCGGAACCAAATACCGCACCCCGCGGCAAACCGGGCGACTATGAAGAAATCGAGATCCCCAACCGGTTGCTGGAGAAAGTTGGGCCCGGCGTGGGCGCCTGCCCGGACGCCCTGGCACGGGCCGAACACGTCGTCGAACAGCTGAAGGAGGCCTACG
>JAJFGG010000167.1 GCA_021776235.1 Alphaproteobacteria bacterium
CGCCGGCCATCTTGCCGTCATCGGAATAGGGGTAGGCCGATTGATAGCCCTCGGGCACAACCGTGTGTTCCACGGTCCAGGCAGACTCAAAGCCGGCTTCCTCGCCGGCCTGCACCAGTTCAACGGCCCGCGCGGGGTCGATATATCGGCCCGTATTGCAATAGCGCAATCCGAATTTCATGGCGTATCCCTCCAGTTAGAGCATTTCCGCCATCATGGGCGCGGACGTGCCGGCAATCAACCACTCTGCAGCAGGTTGGCTGCCGCCATCCACAGCAAACGCAGACCCAACAGGGTCAAGAGGATGCTCACGGCGTAACTGAATCGGCCGTCACCCATGCCATGCAACAGCCGGCGTCCCACCAGGGTACCCAGAATACCGGTAGCCATCATGCCGGCGACCAGAGGCAGATAAGGCGCGTAGTTGAAGCCGAGCAGACCGAACACGCCGATTTTCAAGCCGTGCTGCAAAACCATGCTGCCAGCCTGGGTGCCCACGTGCGCCATACGGTCCAGCTTCAAGGTCCTGATGACGGCCGCCACCAAGGGGCCGGTGCCGCCGGTGAACATGGTCAAAAAGCCTGACGCCCCGCCGCCCAGCAACAGCAAGGCCCGTCCCCGCGCCATGGGTACCTTGCCCCAGGCGGACCACAGGACGAACGAGCCCACGGCCAGGAACAACAACCAATCGGGCAGGCGCACGGCGATCAGGCCGCCGATCGAGGCGCCGGCGACCCCGCCCAGGCTAAGCTGTAATACCGCCGGCCAATGGATGTGCCGCGCCATGACTGTTGCCCGGGCGAGATTGGAGCCGATCTGCACCACGCCATGGACCGGCACAAGGGCGGCGGCCGGCATCAGTGTTGCCATCACAGCCAGCAGAACCATGCCGCCGCCCAGGCCGAAGGCGGCCGAGATGAACGAGGTTACGGCGCTGAGCGCCAACAGCAACAGGGCGGTCCAGGGCGCCAAACCGCCGGGCAGCAGGCCGGCCCAGTCGAATTCAATCAACGGGCTCTAAACCGTGGCATCAAGGCGATAGATCCGGGTGGCGGTGTCATGGAACAGCTTGGCTTTCTCATGGGCCGAGAATTCGGCGGTCAACCGTTTGAAACTGTTCCATAGAACATTGTAGCTGCAGGAAACCATATCCACGGGAAAGTTGGATTCGAACATGCATCGGTCCGGGCCGAACTGTTCGATCGTGTGGTCGTAGTACGGCCGGGTCGCCTGCATCAGTTCTTCCGAACCCGGCGGCCGGTCCTGTTCGTGCCAGGCAAAGCCGTTCAGTTCCATATTGATGCCGCCCAGCTTGGCGACCACGTTTTCGCAACTGGCCAGCGCCGTTACATCCCGCTGCCATTGGGCGAAATCCTCATCCCGTCTGCCCTCGTAAGGACCGATGCCGAGAGGGCCGCCGAAATGATCCAGAATAATGCTGGTGTCGGGAAAGGCCTGGGCCAGTTCCGTCAGTTCAGCAATCTGCGTGTGATAGCACCAGCCTTCAAAGCTCAGTTCATGGCGCGCCAGATGGGCGAAACCCCGGCGGAAGTTTTCCTGTCGATACAAATGCTGGGGTGGGTCGCAACGGGCATTGGGGACGTCGGCCGAGGCATCCCAGGTGCAGGAGTGGCGAATGCCGCGGAAACGCCCGCCGCCCGCGATCACATGCGCCGCCAGCACCGCGTCCACGTCATTGCCCAGGCACAGATCCGCATGCCCGACGATGCCGGCAGCGATACGGGCCTTGCCATATTGTCCGCTGGCGCTCATGGCGGCGATGCCATTGACGAATTCGGTCTCGCCAAGCATCCGCATGGGCACCGGACCGTCCGCCTTGACCATGGCGCCGCATTCGATGAAGACCGTGGAAACAATGTTATGGCCGCAATTCACATCGGCCAGAATTTCGTCCAGCAGATAGCGGTTGGCAACGCGGCTGTAGACGAACTCCCAAAGATGATGATGCGGATCGCAGATCGGCAGCTCCGGATCCAGGGTTTCTTCCACAACCTGTGCCAGCCAGTCGGCATTCGTCGATTTCGTCGCCATTGCAATTCTCCTTCCAAGCGCCATAGACAGCGCAAGTTTGGCCAGCCGGACGAATTGGTCAAGTGAATTGGCGAGCCCATGGCCGTCCGGTTGTTATCCCATGGCCCGGAAGCGTACTATGGGAACCCCTCCGGGCGGCCTGCCCGGAAGCAACGGCGACCGGAAATGCCATGCCGCAAGACCATGAAAGCAACGCCGATGGCGACGCGCTTATCGATGCCATCAGCAATCTGCTGGCGCCCTTGCTGAACGCAATGGAAGCGCTCGGCTATATCGGCCGCCACTTCCATCCGCCGCAATTGCCCGAACTGGTGGCCGGCGTGGCCGAGGTGGATGGGCCGTTGCGCCAGGGCCTGGAGCATTTTCGCGGCCTGGCCTGGCCGGAACACCTAGGCGCCTTTACGGCGCGGATGGAAGCGGCGGCGGACGCGGTTTGCCTGGGCTTCGATAACCTGCGGGCCGCCGTCGATGCGCCCGATGGCAGGATGCAGGCCTATCGCGGTATCCGCCAGAACAACCGGGCTTTCGCGGCCCTCTATCCCCTGGCGGACAAGCTGCCGCCCATCAGCCGGTTTTTCCTGGATGACGCCGGGCGCGCGGACGAGGCCCTGGTGGAAAAGCTGGCCGCGGCGGATGCCGGGCGGGAAAACGTCGGCGTTATGCATGCCAACAACGAAAGCGGCAGCCGCGGCGGGTTCTCGATGTATGTGCCGGAATACTATGACCCGGACGTTGCCTATCCCCTGATCGTTGCCCTGCATGGCGGCAGCGGCCATGGCCGGGATTTCCTGTGGGCCTGGTTGCGCCAGGCCCGCGGCCGGGGCGCCATCCTGATCAGCCCCTCTTCCCTGCAAGGCACCTGGTCGTTGATGGACCCGGACGCCGATAGTGCCAATATTGAACGCATGCTGTCCCTGGCCAGGGCGCAATGGAATATCGACCCCGCCCGCCTGTTGCTGACCGGCATGAGCGACGGCGGCACCTTTACCTATGTCTCGGGCCTGCAAGCTGCCTCGCCCTTTACCCATCTGGCGCCGATCTCCGCCTCGTTCCATCCCCTGCTGTTGGAGATGATGGACCCCGAACGCATCAAGGACCTGCCGGTCTATCTGACCCACGGGGCCCTGGACTGGATGTTTCCCGTCGATATCGCCCGCGATGCCCAGGCGGCCCTGACCAGGGCCGGCGCCGATCTGCGCTACCGCGAGATCGCGGATCTGTCCCATACCTATCCCAGCGACGAAAACCCCCGCATCATGGATTGGTTCCTGAATGGCTAGGCCGTTCCCTCAGGCGGGCGGTGGCGCGGTCATGAATGTTCGGCTACCATCAAAGCCATAATCGTGACGGACAGAACAACAGGGGAGTTAAGTGATATGGCAGATTCACATACGGGAAAATGTTTTTGCGGGGCGGTTGAGTTCGAAGTCTCCGGCCAGCCCGCCGCCATGGGCTATTGCCATTGCGAGGATTGCACAGGCTGGGCCGCCGCGCCCATCAGCGCCTTCAGCCTCTTTCCCCTGGGCAGCGTTACCGTCACCAAGGGCGAAGACAACATCGGCACCTACAACAAGACCGTGAACTCCGACCGCAAGTTCTGCAAGACCTGTGGCGGCCACGTGTTCAGCGATCACCCGGGCATGGGACTGGTCGATGTTTACGCCAACATCGTGCCGACCCTGACGCACGAACCGTCACTGCACGTGTTCTATGGTAGTAAAACCGTTTCCGTGAAAGACGGCCTGCCAAAATTCAAGGACATGCCGGCGGATTTCGGCGGCTCGGGCGATATGCTGCCGGACTAGAGCATTTCCGGGCTATTGTGAGTCATTTGACCGTCCACCAAGGCCCCGTGGGTAGGCGCGGTTTGCAGGTCGATGTGGTTCATCGTCCAAGAACCGCAACGCCGCCACGGGGCCTTGGTGGACG
>JAJFGG010000168.1 GCA_021776235.1 Alphaproteobacteria bacterium
CGGCGCCGGCCATACCTGCCGGCCCGGGGCAGGATAATGTTTTCACAGCCCGGGCCCTGGCGGTGGATGTCACTGCCGAATCGGCTGTTGCGGCGCGGAAACTGGCCTTGCTGGACGGGCAGCGCCGCGCCCTGGGCCAAATGCTGCGGCGGATTACTCTGCGCTCGGATCATGCCAGGTTGCCCCAGCCCGAAGACAAGACCATCGCACAATTGGTCGCCGCCGTGCAGGTATCGGGCGAGAAAACGTCATCGGTGCGGTATCTGGCGCTGTTGACGGTGGGTTTCCATCCCCCCGCCATACGGGACCTGTTGCGCAATGCCGGCTTCAGCTTTTCCGAGACCCGCGCCAAGCCGACCCTGGTGCTGCCGGTTTTCGAGCAAGGTGCGGCGCTATCATTGTTTGAGGATAGCAATATCTGGCGCCAGGCCTGGGGACAGGTGAAGCTAAATCCTGATTCTCTGTTACCGTTGTTGTTGCCCAAGGGAGATTTGCAGGATGTTACCGCCGTTGCCGCGAAAGCTGCCTTGGCAGGCAGTGAAGAACAATTGCATACTATCGCCAAACGCTATGGCGTGGATAGTGTGATGGTGAGCCATGCCATTCTGAGCAATGATTTGTCCGCCGGCGGTGTGCCGCAACTGCAGGTCAACATTCTACGTTTCACGCCACGCGGAAAAAGCACTGAAATTTTGGATTTTGGCATCAAGGTCGACGGCGACCTGGATACGGCCCTGGAAGATTTGGCCCGGCGCGTGGCCGTGGATCAGTTGGAACAGTGGAAGCGCCGAACGCAATTGACCTTTGATGCGGACACCAGCCTTAGTACCCAGATTCCGTTAAGCGGATTGGCGGATTGGCTGTTGATACGCCAACGCCTGAATGCTTCGGCCATGGTGCGGTCCATTAGATTGCAAGGGATTTCACGCCAGGATGCCCAGGTCGTCATTGATTATCTTGGCGATACGGATAGCCTGGTGGTCTCTCTGGCGCAGCGTGATTTACACCTTTCCATGGTCGACGGCTTTTGGATCCTGCGATTGGCCGGACAAGGCGCGGTGAAATCGGAATGACCTTGCCCAACATGATATCTCTGGCCCGGCTTCTGTCCGTGCCCTTCAATGTCTGGTTGATCATGATCGATCAATGGCGGTTGGCATTGGTGGTATTTTGCATTGCCGGTCTATCGGACGCCGTGGACGGCTTTTTGGCCAAGCGTTTCGGTATGCAATCCCGACTGGGCCGATATCTTGATCCCATTGCGGACAAGGTTCTTTTGGTTTCCATCTTTATCGTCCTTGGTGTGCAGGAACAGTTGCCGCTTTGGCTGGTCATCCTGGTGGTATCCCGTGATCTTCTGATCGTCGGCGGTCTGTTCCTGTTGTATGTCTTTGAGCAGCCGTACGAGCCGAAGCCGTTTCTGCTTTCCAAGATCAATACAGCCGCACAAATTATTCTGGCGGCATTCGTAATAGCGACGCTGGCGTTTTCCCTCAACGGCGCGGCGGTTTACATTGGCTTCCTGATCCCGCTGGCGGCGTTCACGACGATTGCCTCCGGGACCGAGTATCTGATCGATTGGTGGCGGCGCATGAACAGGATGGAGCCGGACCAGTGACCGTTCAACAACAGCTCAGATACTGGCTGTTCGCGCTGGCGGTCCTGATCGCCCTGGTCTGGTTGTTAAGCTCGATCCTGTTGCCCTTCGTCGCCGGCATGGCGGTGGCCTATTTTCTGGACCCCCCGACCGACAAGTTGGAGGCGCGGGGCCTGCCGCGCAGTCTGTCGACCGGCATCGTTGTGATCGCTTTCTTTGTCCTGACGGTCTTGGCGGTGCTGCTGTTGGTGCCGATCCTGCAGTCTCAGGTTCTTGGATTTGCCGAACGGCTGCCTGGCTATATCACCGGGTTACGGGCAACCGCGCTGCCCCTGGTGAACGATCTGGCGGCGCGGGTCGGGATCGACGTTGGCGCCTCTGCCGGCGATGCCCTGAAGCAAGTCGCCAGTGACATGGTCGGCTTTGGCTTTGGCCTGATACGCAAGGCGTGGAGTGGCGGCCTGGCTTTGTTCAACATTCTGTCCCTGCTGGTGATTACGCCGGTGGTGGCCTTTTATCTGCTGCGTGATTTTGATCACATGGTGGATTTATTGAACAAATGGCTGCCCTTGCAACATGCCCAAACCGTGCGTCAATTGTTATCCGATGTCGATAGCGTGATGGCCGGGTTCATTCGTGGCCAGGGCACGGTCTGTTTGATCCTGGCCAGTTTCTACGGCCTGTCCCTGACGCTTGCCGGTTTGGAGTTCGGCCTGATTATCGGTTTGTTCAGTGGCTTGGTCTCGTTCATTCCCTTCGTTGGCGCGCTTACGGGACTGATTTTATCCATGCTGACGGCATTGACCCAGTTCTTACCCGATGGAGACTACGTCCGCATTGCGATCATTGCCGCCGTGTTCATTGTTGGTCAGGTGATGGAAGGTTATTTTCTGACGCCGCGTTTGTTGGGCAACCGCATCGGCTTGCATCCCGTATGGGTGATGTTCGCCCTTCTGGCGGGCGGCTCGCTGTTCGGGTTCGTGGGGGTTTTTATTGCCGTGCCGGCGGCCGCCGCGATTGGCGTCATGGTCCGTTTTTCTCTGAACCGGTATTTGGGCAGCCGTCTCTATCTGGGCGTGCAAAATCCGCCGCCCGATGGCCCCGTACCGTGAGTATGATGGATCAATTGATCCTGGATCTGCCTGTGCGCAGGGCCCAGGGGCGGGCTGATTTTCTGGTCACTGAAAGCAATGCTGAGGCCGTCGCCTGGTTGGATCGATGGCCGGACTGGCCGGGACATGCGCTTTGCCTGTATGGCCCCATGAGCTGTGGCAAAAGCCATCTGTTGCACTTGTGGTGCGCGCGAACCAATGCCCGGCGCATATCGCCGGCACAATTGGATGACGCCAGCGTGCCGGAATTGGCTGCTGTGGGCGCCGTGGCCCTGGACGATGCCGAAGTAGGCGGCGAAGACGGTAAAGCGGCCGAACCGTTGCTGCATCTGTACAATCTGTTGCGTGAGCGGGGCGGATACCTGTTGCTCGCCGCCCGGCAGCCGCCAAAGCAATGGCATATCCCGCTGGCGGATTTGCGGTCCCGCATTTTGGCTGCGCCAGCGGTGGCTATTCAGGCGCCCGATGACCCGTTGCTTGTGGCCGTGATGGCGAAAATGTTCTCTGACCGGCAGGTGCGCGTGGGGGCGGATGTGTTATCTTTTTTGGCGGCCCGGATCGAGCGTTCTTTCGCGGCGGCGGAGCGCGCCGTGATCCAGCTGGATCGCGCATCTTTATCCGGGCAACGGCCAATTACCGTGCCTTTGGCACGCGCGGCCATGGCGTTGGAATAGACGACGGACAACGAAGCTGGAGTTATGGGAATGACATCATGAACCTCGGTATCGCAGGAAAATCGGCCATTGTTTGTGCCGCTTCGAAAGGTTTAGGCAAGGCCAGCGCCTTTGCCCTGGCGCGGGAGGGCGTGGCGGTGACAATTAGCGCCCGTGGCGAGGCCGCCTTGCTTGCCACGGCCGAGGAAATTGCCCAGGAAACAGGCGTTGCCGTCGGGACCGTGGTTTGCGATGTCACCACCGTAACGGGACGCGCGGAATTACTGGCAGCCTGTCCTGACCCCGATATTCTGATCAACAACGCAGGCGGGCCGCCGGCCGGCGATTTTCGTGATTTCTCCATGGAGGATTGGCAAACGGCGGTGAATGCCAACATGTTGAGCCCCATTGAGATGATAAAGGCTACCGTGGATGGTATGTTGGAACGCGATTTTGGCCGCATCGTCAACATCACCTCCGCCTCGGTGCGCAGTCCCATAGACGAGCTATGTCTATCGAACGGCGCCCGCTGTGGTTTGACAGGCTTTGTGGCGGGGTTGTCGCGTAAAACGATTGGCCGTAACGTTACGATCAACAATCTGTTGCCCGGTCCCTTCGATACTGATCGTTTGCGCAGCAACCTTGCCTACCGGGCCGAAGCCATGGGTAAGACCGTGGCAGATATGACGGCGGTTGCCGCGGCGAATAATCCTGCTGGCCGATTTGGCACGGTCGAGGAATTCGGCGCCACCTGTGCCTTTATGTGCAGTATTCATACGGGCTTTATGACAGGACAACAGATAATTATGGACGGTGGCGCCTTCCCGGGCACTATGTGAAAAACGCGAATTTGGGGGACAAGACCCTTATGCGGAAATGGCGAATGATATTGCTGGCTTTTTTGACCGCGATGCTGCCTTTGGCATCGCCATGGGCTGGCGAGGCGGTTGGCACCTGGGCGACGGAAGAAGGCAAATCACACGTTGAGATAACGGCCTGCGGGACGAAACTGTGCGGGACCATCATTTGGTTGAAGGAACCGCTGGATGACAAGGGCGCCCCGAAGTCGGACGCCAACAACCCCGAGCCGAAAATGCAAAGCCGTCCCATCATCGGTTTGCCCCTGCTGGTCAATTTTATCGCTGGCGAGGAGGCGAATGTCTGGGACAATGGCACCATCTATAATCCGGAAGATGGCGAAAATTACTCCTGCACATTGACCTTGTTGGATGGCACTACGTTAAAGGTTCGCGGTTATGTTGGGTTGCCAATGTTCGGCAAGACACAAATTTGGACCAGAGTGAACTGACGCCCGATATTCGGGAAGGGAGGCGGCATTGGCGGCCCAGGCGAAACGTAAGGATGGTGGCGGTATCGTGGTTCCGGTCGAACCCACTGAACCGGGCAAACGTTACATCAATCGAGAGTTGTCTTGGCTGGCGTTCAATCAAAGGGTGATGGAGGAAGCGCGCAATCTGACCCATCCCTTGCTGGAACGACTGCGCTTTTTGTCCATATCCGCCGCCAATCTGGATGAATTTTTTATGGTTCGCGTGGCCGGATTGCATGGACAAATGCAGGCCGGCATTGATCAGGTCAGCGACGATGGACGCACGCCGGCGCAGCAGCTTGCCGCCATTAATGAATTGGCCGGCGAGATCATGGCCGAGCAGGCCCGCTACTGGATCGAGCTGAATAGCGAACTGGCGGAGGCCGGGATCACCCTGGTGGCGCCGGAAGACTTGTCCGAGGCGGAACGGGATTTCCTGGCGGTGCATTTCCTGCAGCGCGTCTTTCCCGTGCTGACACCCTTGGCGATTGACCCGGCACACCCGTTTCCGTTCATCCAAAATCTTGGTTTTGCCATGGTTCTGCAATTGCGCCGGGATTCCGACGATACATTTATGAACGCCCTGGTACCCTTGCCGCAGATGGTTGACCGTTTCATTCGCCTGCCGGGCAAGGAGATTCGTTTTATCAGTCTGGAAAACCTGGTGGGCTTGTTCCTGGATCAACTCTTTCCAGGCTATACCACACAGGGGCGCGGCCTGTTCCGGGTCATTCGCGATAGCGAGATCGAGGTGGAGGAAGAGGCCGAGGATTTGGTCCGGTTTTTTCAGACCGCCCTGAAACGCCGGCGCCGGGGTAGTGTCATCAGCCTGCGGGTGGATGCCGCCATGCCTGATGATTTGCGCCGTTTCGTAGCCCGCAACCTGGGCGTGGGGGGGCACGAAGTCTTGGCAGTGGAAGGCGCCCTGGGCCTTGTGGACTTGGATCAGCTGATTGTTGATGACCGGCCCGAATTGAAGTTCGAACCCTATAACCCACGCTTTCCCGAACGCATTCGTGAACTGGGCGGAGATTGTTTCGCGGCCATCCGGGCGAAGGATATCCTGGTGCACCACCCCTATGAAAGCTTTGACGTGGTGGCGCAATTCCTCAGCCAGGCCGCCCGCGACCCGGATGTCATCGCCATTAAGCAGACCCTGTACCGTACCTCCGAGGATTCACCCATTGTCAAGGCGCTGATCGCGGCAGCCGAAAGCGGCAAGTCCGTGACGGCTCTGGTCGAGTTAAAGGCCCGATTTGACGAGGAAGCCAACATAAAATGGGCGCTTGATCTGGAACGGGCCGGTGTCCACGTGGTTTACGGCTTTATGGATCTAAAAACTCATGCCAAAGTTTCTTATGTAGCCCGGCGCGAAGGCGAAGATTTACTGACCTATGTGCATTTAGGCACGGGCAATTATCACCCCGTGACGGCCAGGTCATATACGGATCTGTCATATTTTACCGCCGATCCGGATCTCGGCGCGGATACGGCGCGGCTGTTCAACTATGTCACGGGTTACGCTCAGCCGGAATTCTTCGACCGACTGATTATCTCGCCGCTGGGCATGCGTGAGTCGATTTTGGCCTTGATCGAGCAGGAAATTGGCCATGTCAAAGCCGGGCGTCCCGGCGCCATCTGGGCCAAGCTGAATTCCCTGGTTGATAGTCAAACCATCGACGCCCTGTATGACGCCTCCAACGCGGGCGTTAAAATTGATTTGCTGGTGCGCGGTATTTGCTGTTTGCGGCCCGGCGTGCCGGGAATGTCCGAGAATATTTCTGTTAAAAGCATCGTTGGCCGATTTCTCGAACATGGCCGGATCGCTTGTTTTGGCGCCGGCCATGGCCTGCCCTCGACGGAGGCAAAGGTTTTCATTTCGTCGGCTGACTGGATGCCGCGAAATTTCGACCGCCGGGTGGAGGCCATGGTGCCGATCGAGAATCCCACGGTGCATGAGCAGATCATGGGGCAGATCATGGTTGCCAATTTCAACGACCGTACGCAAAGTTGGATTTTGAACGCCGATGATAAATACGAGCGCCTGACAGTTGAAGGTGACGATTTTTCGGCCCACCGCTATTTCATGACCAATCCCAGCCTGTCGGGTCGGGGCACTGCCCTGAAACGCAACAAGGCCGATTTACGGCTTACCCTGGAATGGGACTAACCCGGAAATAGCGCCTTGTCCGTCAGATCCAAGCTGAAAGATCAACTGGCGGTGATTGACGTCGGTTCCAATTCCGTTCGCATGGTGGTCTATCCGACGACGGCTTTGGCCGCGCCTCCGGTGTTCAATGAAAAAGCCATGTGCGGTCTGGGCCGGGGACAGGCGCCTGGCGGTGCTTTGGGCGCCGAGGCAATGCAGCGGACAATAGATACGATCGCCCGTTTTGCCTATCTGGCCCAGGCTATGGATGTGGGGGTAATCGACGCCGCGGCAACGGCGGCGGTTCGCGATGCCGCCAACCGCGATGAGTTTTTGGCCCGCGTGCGCGAAGAAACAGGCATTGACGTTCGGATCCTGAGCGGCCTGGAAGAGGCGCGGTTGTCCGCCCGCGGCGTCCTGGCGGCCAATCCAGGCGCCCGTGGTCTGGTCGGGGATTTGGGGGGCGGCAGCCTGGAATTGGTCCACCTGGATCCGGAGCAGGACGGCGGCGTCGGCCAACGGACAAGCCTGCCGCTGGGTACTTTGCGCCTGTTTGCTGGCAGTGAACGCGATGGAGCGCGCCTGGACCGGCAAAT
This sequence comes from Alphaproteobacteria bacterium, assembly GCA_021776235.1. Lineage (GTDB taxonomy): Bacteria > Pseudomonadota > Alphaproteobacteria. The sequence continues at coordinate 7,438 of JAJFGG010000168.1, forward strand.
CGACGACAGCCTGGGCCAGGTGGATTGGCTGGCGCAGGTGCGAAATGGCGATCTTTATATTGTCGGCGGCGCCTGGCGCAGTCTTGGCCGGCTGGAAATGGCGCGGACCCGCTATCCGCTTCGGGTTTTACATGGTTATACCATGCCGGCCGCGAGGGTGGCTTCCATGTGCCAGCTTTTTGCCGGCCTTAGCCTGGAGAGCCTGAATCGAATAGAACGCGCGCCGAAGGATCGCCTGGATACTCTCGCTCTGGCGGCCAGAGTCCTGGGCCGACTGCTTCACCGCAGCAGGGCCCGACGGGTGATATTCTCAGCCCATGGCCTTCGCGAAGGAATCCTTTACGGACATCTTTCGCCGGCGCAACAGGCGGTTGATCCTTTGGTGGCGTCCTGCCGCCTGACAGCACTTGCCTCGGCGCGGGATCCCGGGAACGGCCTGGGCCACGGTCACGGCGATGGGTCCAGATTGACGGATTGGCTAGCGCCGTTGTTTCCGGATGAAGGAACCGATGAAAGACGTTTGCGTCTGGCGGCCGGACTATTGAGTGACGTTGGCTGGCGTATCCACCCGGACGAGCGCCCGGATCACGCCATGGCCGACGTCCTGCGCGCGCCTCTGATCGGGCTGGATCATACCCAGCGCATAAAATTGGCACTGGCAATCCGTTTTCGTTACACCCACCGGGGCGGCAGCCGTTGGGTAGACAGGTATACCCGCCTGATAGAAGAAGATGACCGGATCTGGTCACGCCGGATTGGCCAGACCCTGCGGCTCGCCCATACCCTTTCGGGTGGTGTCATAGAGTTGTTGGGACAATATAGATTAAGCCTGAATGAGGACGGGATCACGCTGCACTGTCAAACAGGGGCTAGGCAATTTGTTGGTGAAGCGGCCCGCAAACGCCTGGCCGCCATGGCGCGTAGCTTTGAACTGCCATCCCATATCGTGGTTGATTTGTCATGCGTGGCAAAGCCTGGGACATAAGTTTTGTCACGTTATAATTTCATTAAATATAAACAAATGTGCTGCATGATGCCGTCATTGAAATAGCTGGCCCGTCAATTTGGGCGGTATCTCGGCGCACATGATTTCGCGGCGCCAATGGAGAGCATTGATGAATCTACGTGCTAAGCTAATTGCCGGAAGCGCCGCAGTTATTCTCTTCACGGTATTTCAAGGCGTGATTGCCGTCGATCGCATCGACCGGACAAGCCGCTTGACCGGCGAGTTGTACGATGGCCCACTCATGGCAATCAATTTCGCCCGCTCCGCCAAGGCCAATTTTCTGCTGCTTGACCGTCAGATGACGGCGGTCGCCGGAAATCCAACGCTATTGACCTCGGAAGACGCCGTCGAGGCACTGGTGGATCAGCATGACAGTTTCCGCGAGGACCTTGAGGTGGTGCTGGAGCGGAGCGATGATGTCCGCATCGCCGGTAGCCTTGAAACTGTCGCTGCCGGGGCCGATGAATGGTGGCGCTTGAGTCAACAGGCCATCGCCTCGGCCGAGGGTGATAAGGCCGCGATTCCCATCGAGGAATTACGCGAATTAGGGTTGGCGGTGGATGGTCAGTTGGATCTGATCATCGAATTTGCCAGCGAAAACGGCTACAACTTCCACCTCTCCGCGAAAGAAGCCGCGGTGGATACGCGACTCTTCATTATCATCGTCATTATCGGCACAGTGTTTATCGGTCTGCTTGTCGCCCTGGTCCAGGGCCGCATGATCAGCCGGCCGGTCGCCCGCATGACCCGGCGCATGGTAGTATTGGCCGATGGCGATTATAGCGTCGAGATCGACTACCAGGATCGGCGTGACGAGATCGGTGAAATGGCCCGTGCGCTGCAGATATTCAAGGACAATGGTCAGGAAAAGCAGCAGCTTGAGGCGCAGCGGCGCGAGGAACAACTGGCCAACGAGGAACGGGCCGGCAAGGTGGACGATTTGATCCGGGCGTTCGAGGAAAATGTCGCCGAGGTCGTCGGTACGGTTGCCCAGTCCGCGACCGATATGGCCGACACCGCCGTCAGCATGGCCGGCAACATGGACACAAGCGGCAGCCGCTCGTTGGAAGTAGCCGAGGCCGCCACCCGCTCGCGCGGCAATGTCAACACCGTCGCCACCGCGGCCGAAGAGCTGGCAAGTTCGGCCGTCGAAATTGGCGGCCAGGTGGAACGCTCGACGACCATGGCCAGCGCCGCCGTCGATGAAGCCCAACGCTCGAGCGAGATGATCAATGGCCTCGCCGGATCGGTCGACAAGATCGGCGACGTCGTCGCGATGATCAACGACATCGCCAGCCAGACCAACCTGCTGGCCCTCAATGCAACCATCGAAGCGGCCCGGGCCGGCGAAGCCGGCAAGGGATTTGCCGTGGTCGCTTCCGAGGTTAAGAACCTGGCCACTCAGACCGGCAAGGCGACCGAGGAGATCGCGAGCCAAATCAACGAGGTGCAAGGGGCGACTGGAAACGCCGTAACGGGCATCGAAGGCATCAGCAACAGCATCAGCCAGATGAGCGAGGTCGCCGCCGCTGTCGCCGCCGCCGTGGAAGAGCAGCGGGCCGCGACCGATGAAATCGCACGCAACGCCAGCGCCGTCAGCGACGACGCGGAATCGGTATCGAACAGCATTACCGATCTGTCACAGTCCTCGGCCATGTCATATGGCGCCGCCATCAACGTGCTTTGGGCGTCGCAGGATATCCAACAGCCCATGGCTGAACTCCGCAGCAGCGTGGAAGCCTTCCTGCGGAACGTGCGAGCTGCCTGATGGCGGTCTGTCCAAGGCAGGCCGATCCGGCACGGCAAATCAGCAACCTGGACATGTAATTGGAGCCCGGATTATGGAATACCGCGCCAAAGACGAGGGACAGAGTAAGGAAGTCTTCCTCACCGGGTCTTTCAAGTTTTCCGACAACAGCGTCTTTCGCGAAATTGTCAAAGACATGGAAGTCTATGGTGGGCACGATTATGTCTTCGACCTGAACGGCCTTGAGCACATCGACTCGGCCGGTCTCGGCATGCTGCTGATCGCCCGTGAGGCGGCGGAAAAGAAATCCCTGCAGCTCCGCCTGCGGCGGCCTCAGGGCCAGGTGCAGCAGATGCTGCAGGTCACTAGGTTCACCGACCTGATACCCTGTGAAGCCTGACCTCTTTCCAAGTTAATCGAAGCTGCCCGCTGATCCCGAAGCGCGGATAGCTTCGTTCAATCAAAAAGCCAGAAGATGATCGAGAAAACAAGCTTTCGCGCAATTCAATCTACTATGAAGTTGGGAAAATTGTAGCCAAATCAACGGCGTCCAAAATATTCACAGGCGACTAACGAACAGCGCCCATCGCCGCACCACAAGCTCCCGTCCCAAGGACGTCCTGGGTGCCCTGCACTGGCCGCCGCCGCGCGTTGCGGAATCCAAGGGAGTCGTGTTGGTTTAGTTCAGTCCGTCTCAAAATGCGCCAATTCGGCGCAACCACAACACAACGAAGGATCGGCGAACACTTCTTGCCGTGATTCCCATCTTTGCCGCCGTGACCCATCTCCTTGCTGCCGTAACGCGCGTCGCGGTCCTTGAACCGGTATTCATCCTCGTCGAAGTAGTCAAGCGGCCGGTTGCGATAGACAGCAATCACCTGCTTCGATGGCTCGTGGAATTCATTATCCTTCCATGGCGTATCAACGACAATCATGCCATGCATGCCCATGGGCAGATGCGGCAGGCAATGGTATTCGTAAGTGCCCGGGACCGTGAATGAATGCGACTATTTCTGGTTCTTCTTGGTCAGATTGTCGCTGACAAAGGCCTGCGCGCCCTTCGGATAGCCGTCGGGAAAAGTCAGCATATTTTGGAATTCATTCACCTGGTTCACCCAGGTAACGGTGTCGCCGAACGCGATGGTCAGTAGCTTTGGCTTGAAGTACATCCGCAGATTGTCATAATCGCTGACCACCTGCACGATATGCTCCGCTGTCATCGCAGGTTGCACCGCGCCATTGGCGGCAGCCAACGCCTGGGTGGGGTCCAACCTGCAATTTTTCTGAATTTCATGCTCTAAGCTGGCCGTGTTGTGATTAGCGTTGTCTACTTGACCGTTACCTTGATCTTCATCTTTGGGTGAATGGCGCAACGGAGTTTTACCTTGCCGGCCTTGTCAAAGGTATGCACGATTGTCTGGCCGGGCTTTTGGGCGCCGACATCAAAGGCGTGGCCCTTGGTGGTGGAATGAATGTTATGGGTGACATCGTCATCGTTGATAAACTTGATCGATCCACCAACGCCAAGCTCGATTTTTTTCTCGGAAAACTTTCGCCCCTTTTGCGTTACCGCCACTTCAGCGGCGGTCGTGTTGGCGGCAAAGCCAAAAACGAGCACGATTACGATCGACAATAGCCTCATTTTTCCCTCCAACTGGCTTAGATGCCAAAGCGGCCACGGTGCGCTTCAGGCGACACCGTGGCCGGTTTTTCCTTCCAATTGGCTACTTACTTGCAACGCCGCAGATGCAGACGCGCGGTGCGGCATTCCGGTGTTTCTGCCTTGCCGCCTGCGGCTGGGCTCAGGCGTTTCAACCAGGCTCCCGGCACCTGATCGTTGGCCGGAAGGATCGGTGCGGCGACCATCGGATCGGCGCCCTCCAAGGTCAACAAAAAGGCCAACAGGTCTGCTTTTTCGTCTTCACTCAGTTTCAGCGGTTTCATTTCATCCGACAGGCTATCGCGCCGTGTGAAGCCGTCGCTGTAGTGGTCGATGACTTCCTTCAACGTGCCCAGTGAACCATCATGCATATAGGGTGCGCGCTGTACGATGTTGCGCAGGGTTGGTGTCTTGAAGGCATGCTGCATCTTCACAACGTTCTTCAGCACATTGCCGCGGCCGATGTCGTCGTCCGGCAGCCCGATATCATGGAAACCGCTATCGGTCATATTCCAACCCGCGTGGCAGGCAACACAGTTCGCCTTGTTGTTGTACAGGTCAAAACCTCGCTTGGCGGCTGAGGACATTGCTGACTCCTCGCCGGCAATCCAGCGGTCGAACGGCGCAATGCCGCTGACAATGGTGCGCTCGTAGGTGGCGATCGCCTTGCCGATATTCTCGATGGTAAGACCGTCGGCCGGGAAGGCCATATTGAAAAGAGTCCTGTAGCCGGGAATGGCGGCCAACTCTTCAACAATACTGTCCAGTTGCTGGTTCATCTCGGCCTCGGCACCCATTGGACCCAGGGCCTGCTCTTCCAGGCTCTCAAACCGACCGTCCCACATCATCAATTCGCCCCAGGCGGAGTTGAGGATGGTTGGCGTGCGCCGGCCCAGTTTGGTCATCTTATGGCCAAAGCCGGTCGGCAAACCGTCGCCCCACGAAAAACTGGGATTATGGCATGTGCCGCAGGAGATGTAGTCGGACCCCGACAGGCGCGGGTCGAAGAAAAGCTTGTGACCCAGCGCGGACTTTTCCGCAGTATAGGGGTTTTCCTCGGGAAATGGCACCTCACCAGGCCGTGAATACTCGGTTTTCCATTCAGCTCGCCCTTTGGCCGCAGCCTCTGTCGTCCAGGACGATGTTCCCAAAGTCACCATGAAGGCAATTGCGGCGGCTCCGCCACAAAGCATTCCAGTTGCTCGTAATTTTGCACTAAGCGATTTGTTGACCACGATCTTTGTTCCCTTATGTGATTGCGTTGGTGGCAGATCCATCGGCAAATTGTTCGAACACAAGCCGGCTATCAGGTTTGCCGTCTAATTTAGGACCGTGATTATCATGGTAGGTAATTAAAAAATTACTAATGGCGGATACGGCTTATGTGATCGCATGATTATTACGTTTTTTCCAGGTTCGCAGGCGGTTGTACTGATTACGACGCTCATCGTGCCGGAAGTATAGATTGCACGTCCGGCGCCTTGACGCGGCCTATTCTGCATCAAGATTGCGTTCGCCCGCGATGTCACCCGCCAATTGCGTGGGTTTTGGTTCATAGCCTCGGTGCCATTTTTTTAACTCGGGTGTCGCCGCGCGATACTGTAACGGTATGGAGACGTATCTTGTTTTGGCCAAATCTCAGGATCTGAGTATTTGCTCAGAATTGCCGAAGATTTCGCGCCGAAATCCGTCTATCGATCTGCATGACGGACCAGAGGCAGCAAGGTCCCATTGGCGCGGGCCCTCTGAATTTCAAATTGACACAAGCAGTTATCTGTTTCGTAAGAGTTTTTGCGGATATTGCCATCCGTCTAAATTTTGCATTGTCGCCGCGTCGGAGGGAAAGTAGACCTATGCTCTACACAACTATAGCTAGGATTATGGGAGTGGCGTGCCAGAAGTATTCATTTTCGCGCCCCGGATTTACACTCCTATTGGGGTTTGTGTTCTTGTGGTGCGTGGCTCCATTTGCCGCCGAGGCCCACGAGTCCTGGGTCCTGACAGCGGAGCAGATGGCGGCAGCGGATGCGAAGCCAATGCCGGCTATGTTTACGTCATGGAACCCGACAAGCATATGGACTTTGCTCCTGTCTGCGGCGTTTTTAGGGGGCTGGATTCTACTGCACTTCACCGGCGCAAAGGAGCTTTTCCCCGACCTTCAGGTCCGTCTTGCCTCTTATGGCGAATACGGCGCCCTGTCCGTGCGGATTGGTCTTGGTATTATGCTTTTTCTTGCTGCCTTCGGATTGGGGCCGCGCCATGGCACGGAGTTGTTTGAAGCATCGACATTTCTTGCGCCTGATCTCGAGTTACGAAGCGTGCCAGGAAATTGGCAATGGATCGCCTGGGTTGAAGGCGTTTTGGCCTATGTCCTGATACTGGGCATATATGTTCGTTTCGCAGCCTTTGTTTTCCTGCTTTTGAGCATTGTGGGACTCTATCTGTTTCCTTACGACATTCTTGCCTACTACGGCATTGGCGCCGGGACAGCCGTCTACCTTTTGCTGCAAGGGGGCGGGGCCTTTACGATGCCGTTACCTCAGGTTCCTGGTACCGCCAGGATCGTGTCCTGGCTGGCCAATCAACCGCGCGAGAGGGCCATGTGGCTTATGCGGGTGCTGGCCGGTGCCTGCTTCGTCTATCTGGGCCTGGAGTACAAATACCATCGCGGGAACCTCATGTTGGCCCTCATCGATCTCCACAGCGTCAACACCTTTGGATTTGAGCCGGAGACCTTCGTCTTGATCATGGTTGCCGTCGAAACCCTCGCCGGTTTGTTTATGTTGACGGGCGTGCTGATGCGCCCGATGACGGTGGTCCTGTTCTGCGCCTTTATGTTTTTCACCTTCGTATTCGGCGAGGGCGTGCTATCCCATAGTATCGCGTACGGTTTGCTGGGCGCTTTTTTAACCGTGGGGGCCGGGCGCTGGCGCCGTCCTGTAGCGACGGATAAATCCGGCAAGGTGGTAATTCTCGGTGGTGGTTTCGCCGGGACCCACAGTGCCATCAAGTTGGAACGACTGCGCGGCAGGTATTCCAACGTCGAGGTTACCCTGGTGCATCATGAGGGATACTTCCAGTTCGATCCGTTAATCTCCGAAGTGGTCGCGGGCGCGGTGCAGCCTGGCCATATTATAAACTCCTTGCGGTCCATCTGTCCGCGTACAAAAGTGATCGAAGGACGAGTCGCCAATATCGACCCTTCCAAGCGCAAGGTGATGATCGCTCGCAAAGCGGGGGGTGATCAGGAAATCGACTATGATCAGTTGATCATCGCCTTGGATAAGGAGGTGAATACCTCGCTCCTGCCTGGGCTCGATACCTGTGTCCTGCCCTTGGCGACGGTCGGCGACGCCATGCTGTTGCGCCGGAATATCCTGAATGCCCTCGCGAAAGCCGAAGGCATGACGGATCCGCAGGAACGCCGGCGAATTCTGCGGTTCTGTTGTCTGGGCGCCGGACTGACCGGTTGCGGCGGAGCAGCCGCCATCCGCACACTCATAAACGCCGCCTTGCCAACGCACCCCGGCATCCAGGACGACGAAATCGAGGTTCTGGTTCTCGAACGCCGACATCAGGCCCTCCGCGGCTTTGACCGGGGGCTGGCGAAGACCGCCAGAAAGCGTCTGGACAAGATGGGCGTGGAGGTTCGTACAGGACAGGACATCGTCGAAGTGGTGGCCGATGGGATCGTCTTTTCGAATAGTGAAGTCCTTCGATGCGGCACGACGGTTGCGGCAATAAGCAATCGCTCGCCGATTATCAGCCGCTTGCCGGTCGATCACGACAAAGGACGCCTGGTGGTAAATGAGTTTCTGCAAACTCCGGAAAAATCCGACATTCTGGTTGCCGGAGATAGCGCCGAGTCGCGATGGGCAGTTCCCTTCATGGCGCTCCGCGAAATCCGGATGGGCCGGCGCGCGGGCTACAACGCCTACGCTGGCATTCAGGGCTATCGGCCGCGCCCTTGGCACGATAGCACGCCATGGCTTGGCATCGTCACGTTGGGACGGCGCGCGGCGGTTGGTCGTTTCTGGGGACTGCCCCTGGGCAGTTTCGCAGCCTGGACGCTATCACGGATTGTTTGTGTTCTCACCCTGCCAGGCCTGGAAAGAAATTTGCGAATTCTTATCGATTGGGGTTTGGATGTCATTTTCCGCAACGACATAACAGTCTGGGCGCCAGCGAAGCCCGCGCCAGCCTTGGTCTCCTCCGATGCGACGGAGCAATCAAAGATTGAGGTTTTGCAACCCGAACAATTGCCGGACCTCAAGATCGCTGTGGAAGGCTGATAGGCCGCCCGTTGTTACGGGCTGTTGAACAACTGCGAAAGCGGGTGAGGTTGCCGACATTGCGTCGGACGGCAACCGTCGAACAAGCCTCTGGGGAAGATATTGCGTGGGTTTAAGCCCGACCGAAAGGTGGTATTCGTCCGCCTGCCGGGATTTGCGATCAACTGGCCAGCGATTTTGGGTAACCGCCCATATCAATTTGCGTCAACTTGATCGGCATCAATACCTGGTCCCTTTGGCGGCCGTTTCGTAGTCTTGCAAGAGGTGGCCGTCGGATATCCAATGACCAATCACAGCTTCGATAGTCAAGCGCCGTCCGAGTTCTCTGTTGATCTGACTAGGGCATTTCCAGGCTATCATGGCCCACATAACCCTTGACCGGAATGATCCTTCGGATCTCGTGGCTGGCCAGATTTTCGCCCTCCGTAGGGACCTCTTGCAAAGTTAGGCTGTCAAAAAGCATTTTGGGGCAAGGCCTTGGCGTGCAGAATGAACTGGCCGCCATTGCAGTGTCTGTTGGTCATCGTGTGCGAGGCCCTGACGCTGAACTGACAGGGCGCTTTGCCGCCTTGTCTTCGCTGCAGCGTCCTGTCTCGTTCGGGTATAGTGAATAGAACTCCAAGCCTCGTCGGCGCTGCTTTTGTTTGCGCGTTTAGCTGGCGAATCGAAGGCGCCGAATATCGATGCTTTCAAGAATAACAATTAACCTAGAAAACAGTTCAAAAACGAGGGAAACACCTGCCAAGACCCAAACTTCTCGCAAATTCTATAACGTGAAATCGGAAAAAAGCCGAACTCAATAAAGACCGTTCAAGTTTTTCACTGCCGGCCAGTTGGTCCGGCGAAGACCAAGGCATGTCTGCCACGCCGTCCACGGTCAACTTCTATTTCTTGGAATGGCGCGCTTTGCGATCCTTGAACCGGTATTCGTCTTCATCGAAATAGTCAAGCAACCGGTTGCGATAGACCGCGACTTCCTGTTTCGAAGGCTCGTGAAATTCGCCCTCTTTTGATGGCGCACCGATGATGATCGTGCCGTGCATGCCCATTGGCAGGTGTGGCAGGCAGTGGTATTCGTAGGTCCCCTGCGTCGTAAAGACGCGTGACCATATTTGGTTCTTTTTGGTCAAATCGTCACTGACGAATGCCTTGGCTCCCTTCGGATAGCCGTCGGGAAAAGTCAGCATGTTATGGAATTCTTTCGCCTCGTTTACCCAGGTAACGGTGTCGCCCGACGCGATAGTGAGCACTTTCGGTTTGAAGTACATACGTAGATTGTCATAGTCACTGACCACCCGCACGATGTGCTCCGCAGCTACCGCAGATTGTGCCGCGGCGCCGGCGATAAACAAGGCCAACGCCACGATCAGGTTAAGGTTTCTGTTCATTTTCAAAGCGTTGTCCCCATCACTATATCTGCAGCTGCCTATTTAACAGTTACCTTGATTTTCATTTTTGGATGAATGGCGCAGCGGAGTTTTACTTTGCCGGCTTTACCAAAGGTGTGCACGATCGTCTGGCCGGGCTTTTGGGCGCCGACATCAAAGGCATGGCCTTTGGTGGTGGAATGAATGTTGTGGGTCACATCGTCATCATTCACAAATTTGATTGAACCGCCGACATTGAGCTCGATTTTCTTTTCGGAAAACTTCCTGCCTTTTTGTGTCACCACAGTTTGAGCGGCGATGGCATTGGCGGCAAAAGCCAGAACGAGCATGATTGAGACTAATAGAACCTTCATCCGTCCCTCCAAATGGTCCCTAAATGTCGGAACGGCCACGGTATATCATCTGGGCAACACCGTGGCCGGACCGACGTTTCAAAAAGTAAACTAGTTACAGTGATCCAGGTGCAGGCGCGCGGTGCGGCATTCCGCCGTTTCGGCCTTGCCGCCAGCGGCCGGGCTCAGGCGTTGCAACCAGGCTCCAGGTACTTGTTCGTTGGCTGGAAGGACCGGCGAGACGACGGCCGGATCATCACCCTCGAACGTCAACAGGAAAGCCAAAAGGTCGGCTTTTTCGTCTTCACTCAAGTTCAGCGGCTTAATTTCGTCTGACAGACTTTCCCGACGGGTGAAACCATCGTTGTAATGGTCGATGACTTCTTTCAAGGTGCCCAATGAGCCGTCATGCATATAGGGCGCGCGCTGTGCGATGCTGCGCAGCGTTGGCGTCTTGAACGCATGCTGCAATTTCACCACGTTCTTTACGATCTTGCCACGGCCAATATCGTCGTCCGGCAGACCGATGTCATGGAAGCCACTATCGGTGCCGCTCCAGCCAGTATGGCAGGCAGCGCAATTTGCCTTGTTGTTGAACAAGTCAAAACCTCGCTTGGCGGCCGCGGAAATTGCCCTCTGGTCGCCGGCTATCCACCGGTCGAAAGGCGCAATGCCGCTGACAATTGTCCGTTCATAAGTAGCGAGCGCCTTGGCGATATTCTCGAGTGTGATGCCTTCACCCGGGAAAGCGACATTGAAAAGGGTACGATAACCGGGAATGGCGGTCAGCTCTTCAACGACAGCGCTAACATCCTGCTTCATCGCTTTTCCGCCGATTGGGCCCAGGGCCTGCTCTTCCAAGCTATCCTTTCGGCCATCCCACATCGTAAGCTCGCCCCAGGCTGAGTTGAGGATGGTCGGTGTGCGCCGGCCCAGTTTGGCCATTTTATGACCATAGCCGGTCGGCAGGCCATCGCCCCATGCGAAACCGGGATTGTGACATGTTGCGCAGGAAATATAATCAGACCCTGACAGGCGCGGATCGAAAAAGAGTTTCTGACCCAGCGTGGCCTTTTCCGTTGTATAGGGGTTCTCCTCGGGAAACGGTACTGAAGTGGGCCGTACCCATGCGGCTTTCCAATCATCCCCGCCCCCGGCCGTGGCCTCGGTGGTCCAGGGCGACGTCCCCAAGGTTACCATGAAGGCAACTGCGGCGAATCCTCCATAGAGTGCCGCGGCCCCACCGCGTAGAGTATTCAATGCATTTTTACGCATGGCATTCGTCCTGTTTGTTGTTGCACCGCCTGCAAACCCATCGGGCAGTTTGTTCGAACACTATCTATCTGTCCTGGTCGCAAGCCTATCCAGAGACCCCATTAATAGGGGCGGCTCATTAAATTATTACTAATGGGACGCAAATTTTGAGCCATTGCGCGATAACCTGGACTATCGAGTACTTGGCTGGCAGCCGGCTGTTGCGGAAAACTGCAATGAAACCGCTACGAGGGCAGGCGTTTGTTTGGAAGACGCCGGAACAGCGAAACAAGCTGGCTGTCAAGGCGATCGGCCTGCCTGGTTGAAGTATACGGCGTTCTGGTTACTTTGCTGTCGGAGCCGGACCGACGTTTGGCTGCTCTCTGTAGTCGTTACCGTAGGCCGACGGATCATCGGTCTGCGCAATAACCGGATGAATGGCAGTCAAATCGCCATCATGCAGGCGGCAACATCGGATACCGTCGATAGTGTGGAAACCATTCAGGGCACCACCGACCGTGTCGCCGGGATCGAGAAAACTATCGATGGCACCATTGAGCAGCAGGCTGCCGCGACGCACGAGATTGGCCAGGTCATGCAGCAGGCGGGGCTGTTGACCCAGGCGACTTCCAGCAACTTCGGAGAACTGGACCAGGACTCGCGGGCGGCGGGCGGCATCGCTGAAGGCGCCCTGGCGGCGTCCGGTGCGATGATAGAGTAGGTGGGGCCATTGGGCGAGGAGGTCCAGCGGTTCCTGCAGGCGGTGCGTGCGGCTTGATCCACGCAGCCAGCCGCTCGTTCGAACCGCAACTGGCGATCCGGACGCTGCCGTATCAAGTCAGGGCAGGGGGATCAACTCTACGCGTTTTCCCTTGGCGGTCATCGCCAGGCGGCCGTGTTTCAGGTCCAGGGCATCTTTACCGAAGATTTCCCTGCGCCAACCCCGCAAGGCGGCCACGTCGGCGTCATCATCGATGGCGATACGTTCCAGATCAGCTACGTTGGCAACAAGCTTTTGGGCCACGTCATGGGCCTCGCATTTTGTCTTCAACAAGACCTTTAACAGGTCGATCAATGGCCCCAGGCCGCGCGGCAGGACAACCTGTGCCGCAGGTTTCGGCACTTCGTCCTTGGGCAGGTCCTTGCCACGGCGTACCGCCTCCAGCAATTCCTCCCCCGCCGGACCTTCCGCCATGCCCCTGGACACGGCGCGCAGACGGCCCAGGGCCTTTACCTGATCCGGCATTTCGGCCGCCAATTCCTGGATCGCCTCGTCCTTGAGTACGTGACCCCTGGGCATATTGCGCCGCTGCGCTTCCATCTCGCGCCAGGCCGAGACGGTTTTGACCACCCCCAGATATTGCGGGTTCCGGCTGCGCACTTTCAGGCGGCGCCAAACTTCATCCGGGGACTGTTCGTAGGTCGCCGTATTGGTCAATACGGCCATCTCTTCTTCCAGCCAATGGGCCCGGTTGGACTTTTCCAATTGCCGGCACAAGGCTTCATAGACCGATAACAGATGGGTGACATCATCCAAGGCGTAACCAATTTGCTTGTCACTCAAGGGACGGCGGCTCCAATCCGTGAAGCGCGAGCCCTTGTCGATGCGGGCGCCCGCCAGCTTTTCGACCAGGCGGTCGTAACCCACGGAATCGCCAAAACCGCACACCATGGCGGCAATTTGGGTATCGAACATGGGCGAGGGCACGACATTGTTTTGCTGGACGAAGATTTCCACATCCTGACGGGCGGCGTGAAATACCTTGATCACATTCGGGTTTGCCAGCAAATCCGCCAACGGCGATAAATCGATGCCTTCGGCCAGGGGATCGATGGCCCGCGCCACATCATGATTAGCCAACTGCACAAGGCAGAGGCGCGGCCAATAGGTGCGGTCACGGATAAATTCCGTATCGATAGTGATATAGGGCGAATTGGACAATTGGGCGCAAAACGCCGCCAAAGTCTCGTTATCGTCGATTAATTCGTCAATTCGTTCAGGTGACATGGCGACACCTATACACAATTTATGCCGCGCCGTCGCCCCTTGCTAAAACGGCTCGGGAAAGCCGTGCCGAGACTTGACAGAGCGGTGTGTTCTGTGTGGTTTATCGCCGCCACCTTGAAGCGGGCCGGAAGGCAACGCGAGGGGCGGTATCCGGCACCGTTTTCTCCCATCCAAGGATCTTGGACATGCATATTTACCGTAGCCATACCTGTGCCGCCCTGCGTCCCGCGGACGTAGGGCAAACCGCCCGCATTTCCGGATGGGTACACCGGAAACGGGACCATGGCGGCCTGTTGTTTCTGGATATGCGTGATAACTACGGCATTACACAATGCGTGATTGAGCCTGATAGTGAACATTTCGCGGCCCTCGAGGCGGCGCGTCCGGAAAGCGTTCTACGTATCGACGGCGCCGTGGTGGCCCGCGAACCAGAAACCGTGAACAAGGAACTTCCCACCGGCGAGATCGAAATCAGAATCGTCGCTTTCGAACTGCTTTCGGCGGCCCAGGAACTGCCCTTGCAGGTCTTCGGTGATCAGATCTATCCGGAAGAGACCCGCCTGCGCTACCGATTCCTGGATCTGCGCCGTCCGGATATGCATGACAATATTCTGTTGCGCAGCAGAATCATTTCGTCCATCCGCCGGCGCATGGAGGCGCAGGGTTTCATTGATTTTCAAACCCCCATTCTGACCGCATCTTCGCCGGAAGGTGCGCGTGATTTCCTGGTGCCAAGCCGACTGCATCCCGGTCAGTTCTACGCACTGCCCCAGGCGCCGCAGCAGTTCAAACAGTTGGCGATGGTTGCCGGTTTTGACCGCTACTACCAGATTGCCCCGTGCTTCCGCGACGAGGACGCCCGCGCCGACCGAAGTCCGGGCGAGTTTTACCAGCTCGACCTGGAAATGAGCTTTGTTGAGCAGGAAGATGTCTTTCAGGCGGTGGAACCGGTGATGCATGGCGTGTTCGAGGAATTCGCCAATGGCGGCACGGTGACGCCCATGCCATTCCCCCGCATTCCCTATGCCGAGGCGATGCTGAAGTATGGCTCTGACAAGCCGGACTTGCGCATTCCGCTGGAGATCGTCGATGTGGCCGAGATCTTTGCCGCCTCTGATTTCCAACTATTTGCCAAGGTCGTGGCCGCCGGCGATGCGGTGCGCGCCGTGCCCGCGCCCGGTGCGGCCACCCGGCCGCGCAGCTTTTTTGACAAGATGAATGATTGGGCCCGCGAAGAAGGCGCCCCCGGCATGGGCTGGATCAGTTTTGCTGACGGCGCGGGCCGGGGGCCCATCGCCAACCGCCTGGACGAGGGGCGTCTGGCGAAGCTGAAGGCCTTGACGGGTTGCGGCGATGGCGATGGTTTGTTCTTTGCCGCCGGCAAGGAAGCAGAGGCGGCTGCCCTGGCGGGCAAGGCACGTCTGAAGGTGGGCCGCGATCTGGATCTGGTGGAGGAGAACGCTTTTCGATTTTGCTGGATTGTCGATTATCCCTTGTATGAATGGAGCGAGACCGAGCAGAAGATCGATTTCTCCCATAACCCATTTTCCATGCCCCAGGGCGGCCTGGAAGCGTTGAACAATGGCGATCCCCTGGACGTCCTGGGCTATCAATACGACATTGTCTGCAATGGCGACGAGCTGGCCTCGGGGGCCATTCGCAATCATCTGCCTGAGATCATGTATCGTGCCTTTGAGATTGCCGGCTATGACAGCAATGAAGTGGAGAGCCGTTTCGGCGGTATGCTCAGCGCCCTGAAATTCGGCGCGCCGCCCCATGGCGGCATAGCGCCGGGTATCGATCGCATGGTCATGCTGTTGGCGAACGAACCGAACATTCGCGAGGTCATCATGTTCCCGATGAATCAGCAGGCCCAGGACCTGATGATGGGCGCGCCGGCCCCCGCGGAAGCGAAACACTTGCGGGAATTGCATATCCGCACGGTGCTGCCGGCGGCGCCGAAACCGGCCGTTCCGGAGCCGGCGAAAGAATAGCGTCCGGCCTTATAAACCCTGTGTGTAGCCGGACAATTGCTGGCTTGTGGCCGCAAGGCGTTCGGCCAGGATCAGGGTTAGATTGAAGAGGATTTTACTGGCGACCGCAGGTTCTTTCTGGATTGTTTTTCGAAACATTTCCTGGGTCAACACCAGTACTTCGGCATCCTGCCTGACCACTATATCCGCGGTTCGCGGCATGGCGCCTAGGTAGGCAATTTCGCCAACCGTGGCACCCTTTTCAAAGCACGCCAGAATAGAACCGTTTTTGTCACGAATTTCCACTTTGCCTGATAGCACTACGAAGGCCTCAAAGGCCAAATCGCCGGCCCGCGCGAGGCGGTCGCCGCTACGCAGGATCAGGGTCGTGGCATTCTGCAAGAAACGGCGGGCTTCATCGTAACTCAACTCATCGAACAGGGGTACGCCGTGCAGGGGATTCTGATGCAATTGCCTGGTCAGGTATTCCCAAAGCTTGCCTTCATCGCGCAGGGCCTTGACCGGACGGCCCGCCGCATCGGGAAATGTCTCGCGAAACCAGCTGGCAATGCCAGGATCGGGTTTTTTCGAAGTGGTCAGGCGGGCAAAAGGGGAGTTGATTGTGGTCAGATGCTCGACATCGTCCATCACCAGTATCATCGGCACTTGCAGGCCTTCAGCCGTCTCCAGATATCGCCCACTGTAACAGCGATAGCCGATTTTCTCATACAATCCCACAAGCGCGGGCGGACAATAGGTAAAATCAAACAGAGCGCCGCCATTACGCGCTAATTTGAAAGCCGCGGCCGTCATCAAGGCAGGTGCTTTGCCGTCGCGCCATTTTTCCGCGATGACCATGTGATCGGTGAAAGAGAGACATTCCGGCCCAAATTCGAGAAATGCGTTCAGGCCGTAGTTGATAATCATCTCGTCGCTCGGCGCGATCATTTCCGAGGTGTAGAGACGCAAACAGCCCGCAATCGCATTATCCGCGATCAGGAACAAATGGCGCGCAACCTCGTCCCGCGCTTTCTCATCAAGGCGCTGTTCGTCCGTGGCGGACAAGGGGTTGACGCCCAGTTCATCAATCATAACCTGATTGCGGAATTTCAATATATTCTGCAGCTGCTGCGCGTTGGCGGTTTCGCGCACCTGCAGGCGCTGGACCGGCGCCTTTTTCTTGTCCGCTGAGTTTGCCGCAGCATTTACCATCGCCATAACATAGGGACAGAGCTTAAACGACCGGTTAATGGCAAGCTGCGCCGGTCGGGCTCCAACGGTGCGACATGCGCTAACGCGCCATCAAACTGCAGGCAAAAAATGGGCGCGACCGCTGGCCGCGCCCAAGTTAAAACAGGGAGGATTCTACGCTACTCAGTTACGCTACAACTGCTTGGCCCCGCCATCGTCGGGCCATTCATAGTCATGCCAGAATTCGTTAGCTGCAACCGGACGTGCCCCCGCAGGTATCGCATTTCATACACGTGCCATTGCGCAGCAGGGTGAAATTACCGCACTCGCCACAGGCATCGCCTTCATAGCCTTTCATGCGGGCTTCGCGAATCCGATCCAGGCGCAGGTCCACCTCTTCCTGGATTTCCAGGCTGACCGAAACTGCCACGGCTGCGCCATTGCCGTTTGTCGCCAGGCCGTTGCCGCTGCCGGTGCCATTATTGCCGCCGGATGCCATGGTGACGCCGCCGCCGGAACCGCCGCCGCTATTCGCTTCGCTGCTATCACGGCTTGTGGTGCCCTGATTGCCGCCGGTGACGACGAGTAGTTGACGGCCACGGACAAAACCGTGCGAGGCGATGCTGTGGACCTCCGCCATGGCCTCCACCTCCGTGCCCTCATCCGCTTCTTCCGGTGGCAGGCCGGCACCAAGGGTATCAGGGCGCAAATCTTCGGGGTCCACATGGGCAAGGTCGTTGCGTCCCAGATAGGATACGGCCAACTCGCGGAACAAATAATCCAGCACCGAAGTGGACATTTTGATCACTTCGTTGCCTTCGACCATGCCGTTGGGCTCAAAGCGGGTAAATGTGAAAGCGTCCACGTAATCATGCAGCGGCACGCCGTACTGCAGACCCAACGAAATGGCAATGGCAAAGCTGTCCATCAGACTACGGAACGCCGAACCTTCTTTGTGCATGTCGATAAAGATTTCGCCCAGGCTGCCGTCCTGGTACTCACCGGTCCTGAGATAAACCTTGTGTCCGCCGACCACCGCTTTTTGGGTGTAGCCCTTGCGCCGTTGCGGCAGCTTGCGCCGCTCGGCGATGATACGCTCGACCACCCGTTCGGCCACCACCCGCGGTTCAATTCGGGGCGCGCTCATGGCCGCAGCCAGACCATCTTCGGCCTCCAGATCCACGTCTACCTCGTCATAAAGGGCGGACGACAAAGGTTGCGACAATTTGGAGCCGTCCCGATACAGGGCGTTCGCCTTCAGTCCCAGGCGCCAGGAGTCCCTATAGGCGTTCTTGCAGTCTTCCACGCTGGCGGAGTTGGGCATGTTGATGGTTTTCGAGATGGCGCCAGAGATAAAGGGCTGGGCCGCCGCCATCATTTGGATATGACTGGACACGGACAAATAGCGTTTGCCGATACGGCCACAGGGATTGGCACAATCGAACACCGGCAGGTGCTCTGACTTCAGTTCCGGCGCTCCTTCCAGGGTCATGGCACCGCAGCAATAAACATTCGCGGCCTCTATCTGGTTGGCCGAGAATGCCAGTGCACTGAGCATGTCGAAGGACAGGTCGTTCAATTGTGCGTCGCTAAAGCCCAGGGTGTCGCGGCAAAAATCCTCGCCCAGGGTATATTTGTTGAACACGAAACGAATATCGAATGCGCTTTCCAAAGCCGCTTCAACTTTCGCAATCTGCGCGTCGCCAAAGCCTTTTTGCCTGAGGCCTTCATGATTAATGCCCGCCGCCCCCTCCATGGTGCCATGACCTACCGCGTAATTGATGATGGCGTCGATTTGGCCTGCCTCATAGCCAAGGGTCCTGAGGGCGGACGGAACCATGCGGTTGATGATCTTGAAATAGCCGCCCCCCGCCAGTTTTTTGAACTTGACCAGGGCGAAATCGGGCTCGATCCCCGTGGTATCGCAATCCATCACCAGACCAATTGTCCCGGTGGGCGCGATCACCGTGGCCTGGGCGTTGCGAAAGCCATGCCGTTGGCCAAGCTCCAGGGCCTGATCCCAGGCGTCTCTCGCGGCCTGGACCAATGGTGCATCGGCGCAATCTGCGGCAAGCAAGGGAACGGGTGTGACTTCGAGGCCATCGTAACCGTCCGTGTCGCCCATGGCTGCACGGCGATGGTTGGCGATCACCCGTAGCATGTGCGGGGCGTTTTCCGCATAACGTTGAAAGGCGCCCATTTCTTTGGCCATTTCGGCCGACGTGGCGTAGGCCGTGCCGGTCATCAGGGCGGTAATAGCGGCGCAAATGGAACGCCCCTCCCGACTGTCATAGGGCAGGCCCTGGGCCATCAGCAGGCCGCCGATATTGGCAAAGCCTAGGCCCAAAGTGCGATAATCGTATGATAATTGCGCGATTTGACGAGAGGGAAATTGCGCCATCAGCACCGATATTTCCAACACGATGGTCCACAGGCGTGCGGCGTGACGGAAACCCTCGACATCAAAGCTGCCATCCTCTTTCAGGAACGCCATCAAGTTGATCGAGGCCAGATTGCAGGCGGTGTCATCCAGGAACATGTACTCCGAACAGGGATTGGAGGCGCGGATCTCACCACCTTCTGGACAGGTATGCCATTCATTGATGGTGGAATGGTATTGCAGCCCCGGGTCGGCGCTGGCCCATGCGGCGTTGCCGATGCTTTCCCACAGGTCCCTGGCTTTGATCGTGCGGTCGATTTTGCCGTCGGTGCGGCGATAGAGGGTCCAATCCTGGTCCTGTTCGACGGCGCGCAGGAATTCGTTGGTCACCCGCACGGAATTGTTGGAATTTTGACCTGACACGGTCAAATAGGCGTCCGAATCCCAGTCAGTATCGAAGGTTGGGAATTCCATATCGGTATAGCCCTGACGGGCAAAATCAATGGTGCGGCGGACGAAATTCTCTGGAATCATGGCGGAACGGGCGCCGTGCAGGGCTGTCTTCAGGGCGGGATTCCGGGCTGGGTCGAAACGGCCGCCATGCTCTTCCGTGGGCTCATTTTCGCCGGCGCCTTCCTGACAGGCGGCCATGACCGCCTTCAGGCATTTTGCCGTCACGCGCGAGCCGGCGACCAGTGCGGCGACTTTCTGTTCCTCCAAAGCCTTCCAATTGACATAGGCTTCGATATCCGGGTGATCCGCGTCGACCACGACCATTTTCGCGGCACGCCGGGTGGTTCCCCCCGACTTGATGGCGCCCGCGGCCCGGTCGCCGATTTTCAAAAAGCTCATTAAACCGGACGACCGCCCGCCACCGGAGAGAGCTTCGCCGTCGCCGCGGATGTCCGAAAAATTAGAGCCGGTACCGGAGCCGTATTTGAACAGGCGCGCCTCGCGCACCCACAAATCCATGATCCCGCCTTCATTGACCAGATCATCGGCGACCGATTGAATAAAACAGGCATGGGGTTGTGGCCGTTCGTAGGCCGAAGTCGCGGCTTGCAATTCGCCGTTTTCGTGATCGACAAAGAAATGCCCCTGCGAGGGGCCGTCGATGCCATTGGCCCAATGCATGCCGGTATTGAACCATTGCGGCGAATTCGGCGCCGCCATTTGCCGGGCCAGCATGTAGCTCAATTCATCGCAAAAGGCGACGGCGTCATCTTCACCATCAAAATAGCCGCCCTTCCAGCCCCAATAGGTCCAGGTTCGGGCCAGCCGATCAAAGACCTGTCGGGCCGATGTCTCATGGGTGTCACGCTGTTCGTCGGGCAGGGCGGCCAGGGCGTTCTCATCGGCCTCTTCGCGCCATAGCCAAATTGGCACATCATCTTCGTGCACCCGTTTGCGGGCGGCGGGTATCCCCGCCTTGCGGAAATATTTCTGCGCCAGAATATCGCTCGCCACCTGCGACCAGTCGGCCGGCACCTTGATATCATCCAGCTTGAAGACGACCGAGCCATCCGGGTTTCGGATTTCACTGCTTGCCATGCGAAATTCGATATCTGCATAGGGCGAATGCCCTTTTTCCGTAAACCGTCGTGAAATCCGCATTTGGCCCTCGTGCCTCTCTATAGGTTCGCTTTTTTATAACGACGTCGACTAATTTAACTATTTCTACCAGATATGGTGCCTATCGACGGGAAAAAGACCATATCTAGGGCTTTCGTCATGGTCAAGCGATTATCGCGGGCTGTGGATAAAATTGTTTCGGGCCTAGGTTTGGCAACCATTTGCCAGAAAAAACAAACCATTAACGCGGCAACTTAAATCCCCGACTCGGTGTCATGTTAGACAAATGGCAAGGATTACGGCAACTGTTTTTAGTAGGCGAAACCATATCGACCCCAATATCTAGGGGCTGTGGATAACTTACCTTTATCTTCGCCGTGCTATTCAATGGCAGGAATGGCGCTGGACCCGCGCCTCAGTCAATGCAATAGTCCGCCGCAGATAAGTGCGGCAAATAGGTATGAAACATGGGCGCGACCATTGGAACCCGATTGATGATCTGGTGGAAGGGCGAGGAAATCGGCCAGGACAAATTTGGCAATCGGTATTTCAAGGAAAAATCCGATGGCGTTCGCCGCTGGGTCATTTACGAGGGTGCGCCGGAAGCCAGCAAAATTCCCGCCGAATGGCATGCCTGGCTGCATCGGACTGTTGCTGCGCCGCCACTTGGCGAGCGCCCGGAGATACCATGGGAGAAGCCCCATATCGCCAATTTGACCGGAACGGCGGTCGCCTATCGACCCGGCGGCAGCCTGTTTTCCGATAATGAACGGCAGAAAAGCGGCGGAGATTATCAGGCGTGGACGCCCGAATAGAACGACTGCGGTGGTTTCGTGAATCGGCTTTTGAACGCGAATCAGGCAGGGATATGAAACAAATCCTGACGGGAGGGTACGAGCAGTGAGCGGCAACCTGGTGGAAACATTGATCGGTGCGGTGGTTTTAGTCGTCGCCGGCTTTTTTCTCTATTTTTCCTATGACAAGGCCGACATCGGCACGGTTGAAGGCTATACCCTGATGGCAAAATTCGACAAGGTTGATGGGGTGAAGGTGGGCAGCGATATTATGCTGGCCGGGATCAAGGTCGGCACCGTCATGGAACAGACCCTGGATGCAAAAGAATACCTGGCGGTGCTTAAACTCTCGTTGTCATCGAATGTTAAACTGCCGGATGATTCGGCGATCAAGATTGCCTCCGATGGCCTGCTGGGCGGTAAATATCTATCGATTGACCCCGGTGGATCGGAAGACTATCTGGCGGCCGGAGAGGAAATCCGCTTTACCCAGGGCGCCGTGGATCTGACGGAGCTGATTGGCAAGGCCATATACAGCACCGGCGGAGGTGGCGATAAATAGTCGGAATAGCGCCGTAGAATCATATGAAGACACTTGCCAGTGCCGCCCGGTTTCTTATTGCTCTGGCGTTATTGCTGGCGGTGCCGGCAGCGGTCTCGGCGCAGTCCACTGAGGTCTCTGGCGAGGTCTCTGGGGCGCTACTGCGCGGACTGGACAAAATCACTGCCCGTATCACAACCTTCGAAGCGCCGTTGAATCAGGAAGTGCGTTTTGGCACTTTGCGCATCCAGGCCCAAACCTGCCGCAAACGCCCACCGGAAGAAACACCGGAAGTTGCCGTTTTTTTGGGAATCGAAGAAGAACGGCCAGGTATAGAGGGGCGGCTGACCCTGTTTTCCGGCTGGATGTTTGCCTCGTCTCCAGCGCTTTCGGCCCTGGAACATCCCGTCTACGATGTCTGGGTAATTGATTGCAGCACGGCCGCCGATGACAGTGATCTACCTGAAAGGCTGAAGTCCCCCGGACCGGACAACGCAACGGATAATCGAGAGTGATATTCGGCGCGGGCAATTTCGACAGCGCCGAACTGGCGCAGATGGTCGGTAATGAATTGCGTGTCCAACAAGGTGAATCCCCCCAGGCGCAGGCGCGCCACCAGATGCACCAATGCCACTTTGGAGGCATCGGCCTGCATGCTGAACATGCTTTCGCCGAAAAATGCCGCGCCCTGGGTAATGCCGTACAGCCCGCCTGCCAACTGGTCCCCATCCCAGGCTTCAACGCTATGGGCGAAGCCGCGATGGTGCAGGGTGGTAAAAAGGTCCTGGATCTCGTGATTGATCCAGGTCGTCCATCGGCCCGAGGCCGGTGCCGCGCAGGCTGTCATGACCTTTTCGAAGGCGCTGTCGATGCGAATTGTGAAGAGATCCTGGCGCACTTTCCGGCGCAGGCGTCGGGATAGATGAAATCCGTCCAGGGGCAGGATACCGCGCATATTGGGATCTACCCAATACATCTCCGGCTCATCCCGACCATCGGACATGGGAAAAATGCCTGTGGCATAGGCTTTCAGCACGACGTCAGGGGTTATCTTCATCCCCAGTCTCGCAATATCAACAGTTCTTGAAGCAGACCGCTTTCATTGCGTCCGTCAGGGCGTTCAGCAAATCGGGTCGGTTCATGGTGAACAGCGCAACGCCATTGTCATTGATGCTAAAGGTCGCGTCCGCATATGCCTCACTCATCATCGTATGTCCTGGTGTCCTGGAACTGAAAATATTGGATTAGGATCGTTCTTTAACTTTGCCGGCCAAGAAATTCTTCCAGCCAGTGGATATGATAATCACCCTGGATGAAATCCTGCTGCTGGATCATTTCGGTGTGCAGAGGAATGTTGACGTCGATGCCGTCAACAACAAACTCGCCCAAGGCCCGGCTGAGGCGCATCAGGCAATCATTGCGGGTCGTTCCGTGCACCACCAGCTTGGCGATCAGGCTGTCGTAATTGGGCGGGATGCGATAGCCGGCATAAAGCGCCGAGTCGACTCGCACACCCAGACCGCCCGGAGCGTGAAAATCCACCACCTGGCCGGGCGATGGGACGAATGTGGTGGGATGCTCGGCGTTGACCCGGCATTCGATGGCATGACCCGAAAACCGGATGTCTTCCTGGCTGAAGGACAGGGGTGCCCCGGCGGCAATGCGGATTTGCTCGCGTACAAGGTCTATGCCCGTGATTGCCTCGGTCACCGGATGCTCAACCTGCAGGCGGGTATTCATTTCGATAAAGTAGAATTCACCATCCTCATAAAGGAATTCTACTGTGCCCAACGAGGTGTAATTGATGTGGGACAGCGCTTCGACGACCACCTGACCGATCCTTTGGCGGGCCTCTTCGTTCAGGGCCGGCGAGGGGGCCTCTTCCAGGACTTTCTGGTTATTCCGTTGCAACGAGCAATCCCGTTCGCCCAGGTGTACCACCTTGCCCGTACCGTCGCCGATCACCTGCACTTCAATATGGCGGGGGCGCTCGAGGTATTTTTCCAGGTAGACTGAATCGTCATTGAAAGCGGCCTTGCTTTCCGTACGCGCGGCAGTCAAGGCTGCGGAAAATTCACTGCCCTGACGGACCAGTTTCATGCCCCGCCCACCGCCACCAGAGGCTGCCTTGATCAGGATGGGATAGCCCATTTCCTCTGCGAGCGCCCTGGCTTCTTCGCCATCGGTAACGGCGCCGTCGCTGCCCGGCACAACCGGTATGCCCAGTTTTCCTACGGTTTGTTTGGCCTGAATTTTGTCGCCCATGATGCGGATATGCTGTTCGCTGGGGCCGATAAAGGTATAGCCGTGCTCTTCGACAATATGCGCGAATTCGGCATTCTCCGAGAGGAATCCATAACCGGGATGAATGCCCTCGCTGCCCGTGATTTCCGCGGCGGCCAGGATGGCCGGGATGTTCAAATAGCTGTCGACCGCCGGCGGCGGTCCGATACAGACGCTTTCATCGGCCAGACGCACGTGCATGGCATCGCTGTCGGCCGTGGAATGGACCGCCACGGTGCGGATACCCATTTCCCGGCAGGCACGGTGAAGGCGAAGGGCAATTTCACCACGATTGGCAATGAGGACCTTGTCGAACATGGCGCTGGTTAATCGACAATCATCAGGACATCGCCGTATTCGACAGGTGTGGCATTTTCAAACAGAATTTGCCGCACCACTCCGGCGCATGTGGCGGGAATCTCATTGAACGTTTTCATCGCCTCGATCACCAATAAAGTCTGCCCGGCGGCGACCCGGTCGCCGACCCGGACAAAGGGCGCGTCCTCGGGCGAGGGGGCATGATAGGCCGTGCCGACAATAGGTGAAAGCAAGGCGCCTGGGTGGCCGGATAAATCGCCTTCGGGGGGGCTTGCGGCGGCAGGCGCCGTCGCAGGCGGCGAGACGCCTGCCGCAAGGGGCACGGGTGCCGCCGATGCAACGGCACGCACCAGACGCATGCGGTCGTCGTCGCTTTCTATCTCGATCTCACTCAGTCCGGTCTCGTCCATTAGGGCGGCCAGTTCGCGGATCAGCTCTTTATCGATCTCGGTTTTCGCCATTTCGCCTCGCCTTTCTGCCGCGCAAGAACATATCCATCCCGAGTGTGCTCAAAGCCTGTAAAATAGAGCATCTGAACCAATATGGTGATTTTCCCAAGTCAATCCATTCGATCGTATATCGCTCTAACCGGCGCTGTTCGCCGCTGCCGTCAGGGCGCTTAAATATCCGTCCAGGCCCAGGCCACATATGACCGCCACCGCCACGGCAGAGATATGGGAATGATGCCGAAAGCTTTCACGCTGGTAAATGTTAGAAAGATGCACTTCATAGACCGGCAGGCCAACAGCCCGCAAAGCGTCGGGTATGGCGATCGAGGTATGCGAGTAGGCTCCGGCATTGATAATTATGGCTGAGGCCTCGCCGCGGGCCTGCTGAATCCAGGTCACCAGTTCGCCTTCGCTATTACTTTGCCGGCAATCGGCGGCGACACCAAGCTCGTCAGCCCGGCGCTGAATGGCGGTGTTCACATCATCCAGGGTTTCGTGGCCATATATTTCCGGCTCGCGGGTGCCCAACATATTCAGGTTAGGTCCGTTCAAGACCAATATCTTTGCGGGCATTTGATTTCACCGATGACAAGGAAACTACCTCCTATATACTGCGATGCTGGTGGATAGGGAAGCCAGTGACGCCCGGCATTGTCTGGCAAATTCGTCTGCCGTTGGTTGAAAGGTACGCCCGGCCTCCCCATAATCCCAATGACGGTCCATTTTGTTTTGTGATCAGGGAACGCTAGATCATGCGCGTTGTTATCAACGGTGAAAACCGCGAAATTTCCTCATCTCTCAGTGTTGCTGCGCTGTTGCAGGATTTGGGGCTGGATGCCCGTAAGATCGCCTTGGAGCACAACCTGGAAATCCTGCCACGGTCCGCCTACAACGACACCATGGTATCCGATGGAGATCGCCTGGAAATCGTCCATTTCATCGGCGGGGGCGATGCCAAAAGTGACGGGGAGGGCGAATCCGGCAGCGATTCGGATGACGATAGCTGGGCGGTGGCCGGACGAAAACTGAAATCGCGCCTGATCGTGGGTACGGGTAAATACCAGTCCTATGACGAAAACTTCCGTGCGGTGGAAGCCGCCGGGGCCGAGATCGTCACGGTTGCCGTGCGACGGGTCAACGTCACCGATCCGGACAAGGAAATGCTGGTCGATCACATCGATCCGAAAAAGTTCATCTACCTGCCCAATACTGCGGGCTGTTTCACCGGTGAGGATGCGGTTCGTACTCTGCGCCTGGCGCGAGAGGCGGGCGGCTGGGATCTGGTCAAACTGGAAGTGCTGGGCGACAAGAAGACCCTGTACCCAAACATGCCGGAAACCTTGCGTGCAGCGGAAATGCTGATCAAGGAGGGCTTTCAGGTCATGGTCTATTGCAGCGATGACCCAATTCAGGCCAAGGTCTTGGAGGAGATTGGTTGTTGCGCCATTATGCCACTGGGGGCGCCGATCGGTTCCGGCCTGGGTGTGCAAAACCCGGTTAATATCCGGGTTATCATCGAAAATGCCAATGTGCCGGTGATCGTCGATGCCGGGGTCGGTACCGCCTCGGATGCCGCGATTGCCATGGAACTAGGCTGTGACGGCGTTTTGATGAACACTGCCATCGCCGAAGCCAAAGACCCTATCCGTATGGCGCGGGCCATGAAACATGCGGTAATCGCTGGGCGGGAGGCGTATCTGGCGGGTCGCATGCCGAAGAAAATGTACGCCGACCCGTCATCCCCTTTGTCTGGATTAATATAATAAAATCAAGCTATTATATGATATTGCGAACGTATAAGATTAATTTGTTCTGGGCCGGGAAAGCTTGTAGGTAACCAATCCCTTGGCCAGCATGACCCCGTCGGTATTTTTGACATCAACGTCGATCACCACGATAGAGCCGCCGCGCCGGACGGTTCGTGCCTCGGCGATCATATCGCTCACGGCGCCTTCCAGAAAATTAACGTTCATGGCCACGGTGGAACCCCGCGTGCCCTCGGGGATATCCAGGTACGACCAGGCCGCCGCGGTGCCGGCCTTGTCGATCAAGGCAGCGGTCACGCCGCCATGGATCAGGGCGTCGCCGCGGGACAGATCCTCGCGCCAGGGCAACACCATGCGGCAATAGCCTTCCTCCAGGGCTTCCAGCTTTGGTCCCAGAATGGCGCCAAAGCCCTTGCCCAACATGCGCTCCTGCATTCTCGCCAGGCGTTCCTGCCCATTCTCGCTGGTGGCATCGCCCATTATACTGTTTCCCCGCTAACCCGGATCATTCGTTTGCCGGTATTTTCGCCATGCAGCAGCCCGATTAGGGCTTTGGGCGCGTTCTCCAGGCCGTCGATGATATCGACCTTGTATTTCAGGCGGCCGTCCGCCACCCAACCGGCCAGGTCCCTGTCGGCCTGGTCCCGGCGGTCGGCATAATCCATCACGATGAAGCCTTCCATGCGCAGGCGCCGCACAACCAGCAATCCAGGCAAGCCGTGGGGCCCGGGGGCTGGCGTCGCCGTATCATACTGCGAGACCACACCGCAACAAACCATGCGGCCGCCTTGGTTCATGCGGAACAGGGCCGCCTGCAGGACCTCGCCCCCCACATTGTCGAAATACACGTCGATGCCGTCCGGGCAATGCTGGCCCAATGCCTTCATGACGTTCTCGGTCTTGTAATTTATGGCCTTATCGAAACCCAGTTCATCTACGATCCATTGGCATTTTTCGTCAGTCCCGGCGACACCAACCACATGACAGCCCTTGATCTTGGCGATCTGACCGACGATTGAGCCCACCGCGCCGGCCGCGGCCGAGACGAGAACCGTTTCGCCCGCCTTCGGTTCGCCAATATCCAGCAGGCCCCAATAGGCAGTCAGGCCGGTTACACCCCGAACGCTCATGCGGGCCACCAGATCATCGCCCGGGGGCAGTTTGTAGATGGCGCTGTCGGGGCCATGGATGGCATAGTCCTGCCAGCCACCATCGCCTTCCACCAGGTCGCCAACGGCCAGGTCATCGCGGTTGGAAGCTACCACCTGGCCAATGACAAAGCCCGCCATGGGCTCGCCCAGACCCACCGGTGGGCGATAGGTGGGTACGTCATTGATCCAGCCGCGGTTGGCGGGATCCAACGAGAGGTAAATACTGCGCACCAGGGCCTGGCCGGGTCCAACCGGTGGCGTCGGGCTCTCGACCCAGGAAAAATCGCCCTCCTGCAACGCGCCCGCCGGCCGTTTAGCCAATACATACTGTCTGTTCATGGGCTCGATCTTGACATCCGCCATAGCCACCTCCGCTGCGTGTCTCATAATTGGCTAGCGGTATAACGCGTCCAGGCGCCAATTTGCTAAATGAAAATGCACAAAATAGCCGGGACGTTGAACTTTCGCTGGTCGCCGAACTGCGGCGCATCATTCGGGCGTTCAGCCGCTTGCTCTTTTTCGTCCCCCTGCTCCCAGGCGACCGCGCCGGGATTGGGCGGCCGGCTTATTTTTTATCCTGGAAGCGTGGCGAACGACACCAGATGCCCGAGAGGTCGGGGGCCAGCCAGGAGGTCAGGACCGCGCCGATCCCGGCCAGGTTCATGGTGACGCCCATCCAAAGGGCGCGGTCGGCCAGGACCGCATTTGGCGCGTCGGACATCTGAACCAGGCTAAAAATGCCAAAGGCGCACAGGCCCACGCCAAACAGCCCGCCACCGGTCCGCCGCCACAAATCGTCACGATAAATGCGCATGACTGATCCCCCGAATTGCCGCCTCCACGATAGCCATATTCGGCGAAATTGGGAATGGTCGCGGCGTTGCATGGAAATTATAACGGCGGTCCCGAAGGACCGCCGTCTCGGCCACCTAGAGGGTGAGGGTGTCCCCTAGGTGTGGTCGTTCGGCCCATACGGGCCGCTGCCATTATGAAAATATGAAAGCAACGTGCCCAATATGCGTGGTAAGGATTTAAATTGTTTTGACGGTGGGCCATA
>JAJFGG010000169.1 GCA_021776235.1 Alphaproteobacteria bacterium
ACATCGGAACAAAGAACCCAGGAGTTGCCATACTGGCTGCACCATTACAATTGGCACAGACCCCACGCCGGTATAAAAAGGCAAACACCAATCAGCCGATCAGGCTTGGACGTGAATAACCTATTGAGACTCCACACCTAGGCCCGCAATCCAAGCGCCGGTATAAGGCTCTTCCAGCCAGATATAACCATCGCGCACCTGTTGCTCGCCGGCATGATTTGCCCGGATTTGCTCTATGAGTCGCCGAAGAACGCCACGGCATTTCCATAGAACCATTTCTCCAGCACATGCGCCTTCAGGGGAAGCTGTTGATATTCATCGATCAGGATATCGTAGCCGCAGTTGAACAGATAGCGGGAGAAACCCACCATGATTTTGTCCTGCAGCAGGCTGTTGCCATATTGCAGGAACATTTCCCAGCCGGAGCCGTCCTTGTCGAGATAGCGGGGACGGTGAGCCGCGGTGTCGCAGTACAAATTTGGATGGCGGCGAAGCAGGCCGACCATGTCGTTTATCCATGGCCATCCGGCCAGGCCGGCGATAATTCTCAGTTCGGGGAAATCGATTGCGATGTCGTCCAGGTGGCGCGGATGCCCCAGTTCGTATGGCCGGTCGTTGGCATAGGTCATTGCCGTGTAAATTCTGACCGGAATGCCAAGCTCCACACATTTGGCATAAAGCGGGTAGTACCGCCGGTCATTGGCCGGCAGGCCGCTGTACAATGACGATACGCGATAGCCATCGGCGCCATCCTCGCGAACCAGACGCTCAAGCTCCCGCACAGCGCGCATGCCGTCCAGCGGGTTCAGGGCAGGGAACATCTTGAAACGGCCCGGGTACTGGCGATGAATTTGGCCAATTTCGTTGTTGGGCATGTTGACCAACAGGCCATACTCGACATTTGAAAGATCCATATCGGCGACCAGGTCCGCCAACAGATCGCCGCTTTCCTGGCCCGAACCGGGCGGGCCCGTGCCAAAGATCTGGCCATAATTGTCAAAGCCATATCCCGCAGGGCGGTCCAGCGATTCAGAAGCGGGATTTCCGGGCCTGCCCCTGTTGATGGCCGCCGCCTGCAGCGTTGTTGCTGTTTTAGGCATGCCGATTTCGAGGTCGATGACTTGCACCATTGCTACCGCTTTCCATTGTGACTGCGCCAGTTGAAGCTACGGCTGACGTGTTTCATTAGACCAATTCCGGGGGCCTTTCCGCAAGTACGCATCGGTGTAAGTGAGACATAACCGGTGGCTTCAGGCCGGGTAGGCGCGCTGATACGCCGGTCGTTGCTGCAGCCGTGCATAGTAGGCTTCGAGCACGGGATGATCGCTGATCAGACCTGTGTGGGTGGCCATGAAACAACTGTGACCGACGACAATATCGGCACCGGAGAAGCCGGAACCCAGCAAGTAGTCGCGGTCGTCAAGAACCTTCGATAATATATCGGCGCGACTCGCAAAATTTTCGCGTCCGCGGGCGACGAGCGCGGCATCGCGTTGGCCGCCATGCTCCATGGGGCGCAAAGCGTTGTTGAAATACATCATGATCGCGGGGTCCAGTTCGGCGCAGGCGAAGACGCTCCATTGGTAATAGTGGGCCCGAGCCGGCGTGCCCGGGCTGGGGGCCAGGTTTTTCTCCGGGTGTTCGTCAATCAGTTGCAGGACGATCGCGACCGACTCGAATATTGTATAGCCGTCGGTCTTCAATGCCGGGACCACGCCCAGGGGGTGGATGGCGCGGTAGGCCTCGGAATTCTGCTGCCCTTGGGGCAGATCGACCTTGCGGCTTGTATAATCGAGGCCCAGTTCTTCCCGCGCCCGTTGCGATCGCGTCGGCGGATACTCAAAAAGCTCCATCTCGACGGTCCCTCCAAATGCGTTAATCCACCCCCCCATTCAAAAACTCGAAAGCCACGGCGGCGTGGGTGGCGGCACCCGTCGCCAGGGCATCTTCGTCGATCATCATGCGGGGGGAGTGATTGCCGGGCGCCTCCAGCGGGTCGACGCCTTTCGCGGCAACGCCAAGGAAGACGAAGGCGCCGGTGTATTTTTGCAGGACGTAAGAGAAATCCTCGGACCCCATACGCGGATGGGCATCGCGGGAAAACGCCCCCTGGCCGAAATTCTTGAGCACGGCGCCTTCCACCAAATCAACGAAGCCAGCGTGATTGACCGTCGGGGGATAGCCTTTCACCACCTTGACCTGTGCGGTCATGTCATGCGCCTCGGCGGTTTTCGCCGCAGCGTTGGTAATCAGCTGTTCCGCCAAGGACCGGGACTGTTCGGAAAAGCTGCGCAGGGTGATCGACATATTGGCGAATTCGGGGATGATATTGCTTTTGGTGCCGGCCTTGATCAGACCAACCGTCAGGACGATGGGATCCCAGACATTGATGCGCCGCGTCACCACGGTTTGCAGGGCCGTGACCAGTTGGCAGGCTACCGGCACCGGATCATTGGCGTCGTGGGGCCGGGCCGCGTGACCGCCGGTGCCGATAATCTTGATGTGGTAGGTATCGGCGGCGGCCAGCATGTTGCCTGCCCGGCCGCCGATGATGCCCGAAGGCCGCCTTGGATCCACGTGAATGCCAAAGGCGGCATCGGGTTCCCCGCCGGCCGCAACGATGCCTTCGTCCAGCATGATCTTGGCGCCCTTGTAGCCCTCCTCTCCCGGCTGGAACATGAACTTGATGTCGCCTTTCAGGCGCCCGCGGTGAGCGCACAACATATGTGCCGCCGTTGCCAGCATGGAGGTGTGCGCATCATGGCCGCACGAGTGCATGCGGCCATCAATCTTGGAGGCAAATTCCAGACCCGTCTCCTCCTGCATGGGCAGGGCATCCATATCGCCGCGCAGCAGGATGGTCGGTCCCGGTGCCCCGCCGCGCAGGGTGGCGACAATGCCCGAGGTTTGCTGGCTTTCGCGAATTTCCAGATCCAACCCGGCAATCGCCTCCATCACCAGCTTTTTGGTTTCGGGCAAATCATTGCCCAGTTCGGGAAGCTGATGAATGCGCCGCCGCAAATCCAAGGTACGTGGTTGCAACGCCTCGGCTTCCGCCAAGAGGTCAATTTTCGAATACGTCATGCGGTCTCCCAGATTTTGCCCTGATGTCCCAGGCAGCTGTTTATAACATCTTACCCACGGCAAATCTCTCGCAACACGCGGCCGAAGTCGGCACCCAGGTAGGCTTCAAAATTGGCTTCGGTCCAGCCGTGGTCTAGACGCCGGTTGGCGCAAACTGGGCGGCGCGGCGTGGAACAGGGCCGAGCCGTCGTTCAGGCCGCCACCGCTTCGCTGCAAAACCAGATGTCCCGATAGACCGCGGTGGCGCCGGCGTCCGGGCGCCGGTCCGATCGCCGCCAGAGCGAGCGGGTTTCAAAGGCCCTCTCCCAGGTCGGCGCAGGGGTCTGACAGGCTTCCTCAGAAGTGCCGAGACAGGGGATGAACCAGCACGGCCGCAGCGGCTTGACGGCAAAACCGTCGGCGCGGCGGGTGATCCGCAAGGCCAGGCCGACCCCATCGGACGGCCGCCAGGGGATGATCATCCGCGCACCCGGGCGCAGGGCGTCGAGCCAGGCCAGGGGCGGTGCCGAAACATCGGCGTTCACATAGATCACATCGGCCGCCGGCAGCTTTGCCTGCACCGCGTCCACGGTCTCGACGACAACATTCTCGAACGGCCGCAATCCACGCCGTGCCGTCTTGGCCAGCTCCGGATCAATTTCATAAGCCGTCACTTTGCCTCCCGGCAGCACTAGCAACGCCAGTATGGCGGTATAATAGCCGCTACCGGCGCCGATATGGAGCACGCTTTCACCAGCCGCCGGTGCGGCCGCATCGAGCAGGGCGGCATGCAGACTGGGCTGGCCGTTGTTGATGCCCCGGGCCTTGTCCAGGGCGACCAGGACGTCTTGATAAATGAAACGGGGATCGGCATCCGGGGTCTCGACATAGTTGTCGAAGTTATAGATATGCCAGGGTCCGGGCGGCAGGAAGGCTTCGCGCGGGACGCTTTCAAAGGCTCGCGGCAGACGTGGATTGGTGCGGACAAAGCTGCCGGCCACCAGTTCGGCATAGAAGGCCCGCAACTCATCGATCCGATCTTGGCGGTCAGCCATCGCTAGTCCTTTTGCCACTCTGCGCTGATAGGGCCCCAAATAGACGCCTTGCGGAAGTTTTCGGATGGCGTCGCACGCTCCTACCCGAAAAATTCGGTAAGGCGTCTATATGGATCCCCATCATCGCAAGGTACTATTAAAGCAGAATCAGTGAAAATCCGCGTCATTTAGTGATGACATCCGGGAAATGCAGGATAAGGGATTCTGAGTACGGAATGGCGGATGGGGAAAAGGAGCATGGCAGGCAATACTGAATTTGGCCTGGATGTTGGCGTTTATGGGCGGCTGGCGACGCCGGCGGAAGTTTTGAAACTTGCGCTTTTGGCGGAAAGCGAAGGCTTTCATTCCGTCTGGCTGGCCGATCATGTGGTCTTCCCCGCTACCGTCGCGCCGAAGTATCCCTATAGTCTGGACGGCAATTTTCCCGTTCCATTGGACGAATTGCTGCTCGAACCCATCGCCACCATGGGGGTTCTGGTGGGGGCCACGCGCCGGTTGAAAATTGGCACGGCGGTATTGGTAATGCCTCTGCGCAATCCGGTTCTGCTAGCCCGAATGCTTGTCACCCTGGACGTCTTTTCCAATGGCCGTATCATCCTGGGCGCGGGTGTCGGTTGGATGGCAGAGGAATTCGCCGCCCTGGACACCTTTGATTTTGCCCGCCGCGGCCAGATCACCGACGAGTATTTGGAAATCTTCAAGGCCATCTGCGCGGGGGGCGAGGTGGCGTATCAAGGCGAGACCTATCAATTCGAACCGGTCCATTCCCATCCAGCCTCGATACAACGGCCGCACCCGCCCATTCTGGTCGGTGGCACCTCGAACCCGGCCCTGCGCCGGGTCGCGCGCCTGGCTGACGGTTGGTTGTCGGTTGGCCTGGGCGCGGCGCAACTGCCGGAACGTCTTTCGGTGTTGCGGCGATTGTGCGAAGCGCGGGGGCGCCGCTATGACGATCTGCACCTCTACCACAAGCTGTTCCTCAATATCGGCACCGCGGCGGCGGCCAAGGACGGCGGCCGCGAGCCGGGCACCGGATCGGTGCCGCAAATTATTGACGATTTCAAACGGCTTCTCGATCTGGGTTACCGCGGTTTCATCGTCCGCTATCGCGGCGAAGATGCAGCCGAACAGGAACGCCAGATCGCCCGCTTCGCCGGTGATATCGCAGCGAAGATTTGAGCCGCCCGGTCGCGCCATCAAACGGGTCTATGTTCTGTGAATGTGGTCTAGTTATTGATACGCTCGCTTGATCTGTTCGTGGCGCTCGCGATCCGCGTGGGATTCTTCGACGACTTCAAAATAGTCCAACGCTGCCGCTGCCGCTGCGCCAAAGCCGAGCTTCTCCAAGGCATCCGCTACATTCTGCCCGCGCCCCTCATTCGTCGCGCCGCCTGGCCAATGAAACCGATAAAGTGTTGTGGTTTCTTCCATGCTGAGGTCTCTCGGTTCGCAACGGTTTCTAGTCGTACAACCTACACCGCCTTGGTGCCGACGGCGCAATGCAGCCAGCGGGCCAACATGACGGACTTGTCGGCGATGGCCTGCGCCTTGGCGGCACGCCATTGGTCGGTCTCCTGCTCGTCCAGCAGGGAAAAGATATAGGGTTCGTAGTAATTCCAGGAGTAGGAGTCCGGGTCGCGCACGGTCATGGTGGTGGGAAACAGTCTCAGATCAGTCAGGCCGCTTTGCCCGAAACGGCGATACAGCGAGGCATCGGCGCAGCCCTTTTCGCCCACCGAAGGCACCGGCGCCTCCACCTTGTCCTTGACCGCGGCCGATAGCGGCATGTTCCACAGGCTGCGCATGTCCACTGCACGGACCATCACCGCTACCTTGCCCCCCGGTTTGGCCACCCGGATCATTTCGGCCAGCATCAGATCAGCGTCGCATTCCTCCATCACCGTGTGGGACATCACCACATCGAAACTATTGTCAGGGAAGGGCAGATCCTCGGCATTGCCCGGGCCAAAGCTGATAATATCGCCCAGACCCTCCGCTACCGCGATCGCGGCGGCCTCGCGCAGAAAATACCCGTTCACATCCACCGCCGTGATCGGATTGGCGCCCTCGGTATAGCGGGCCAGCCAGCGGTCCAGAGCGCCGGGGCCACAGCCTACGTCCAGCACCGTCTGGCCCGGCCGTATCTCGATTTCGTCGATATGGCTGCGCACCCCGCGCAGATAACCGGGATCCCGGCCCCGGCCATCGATAAAGGCGACGCCGCCCAGATGGCGTCCGCCCAGGGCAATGACGCAGAAATGCTCCGCCAAGCTTTCAATGACCGGGTCCCATTGCGAGGCGGCCAGCAACATCGGGCATAACACCAGGGCCGGACCGCTGCCATAGAGGCGATAGCTGATACCGGCGACCTCGCCGGTATCAGGTTCTGGCCGGATCCGGCTGGCGGGCGTCCGCGCCTCGGCCTGGCCCAGGACATCGAGCCAAACGGGGAGGATTTCGCCGCCGCGGTCGCTGATCACGTCGGTCCAGGTCAGGACAACATAATCCTTGAAACAATGGGTCTTCGCGCCGGGCAGAGCCGGCAGCGCCAGCGCCGCGGCATCGGCCCCCGCGCCGCCGTCGCCATACATCAGGAACAGCCGGTCCGCGACGGGCGCGATGCTCTCCGCCCGCAGGCGATTGGGGCCGGCCATGGTCAGCGACGCGATACATTCGGGCCGGCGGGCGATGATTGGGTCCAATTCGGCGCTGTTCTGCACCCCGAAATGGGCCCGTTCCAGGCCGAGATGCGCGAACAACGCAGTCAGGCGCTGTTCGGTCGTCAGCGCCACCGAAGTTGCATTCTGATCGGTCATGGTGAAACCAGGTTGACCCGCACGCCGCACAGCATGATCTGATTATCAGATCGCCGAAGGCCCCGTTTGGCGGCCATGGCCATGATATTATCGCGGTCGGCGGGCAGAATATCGATCGCGCCGATGCCAACGCCGCGGCCGTCAGTATCAAAATCGAAACGAATATGCGCGTTGTCCAGTTCGATCGCCGGTTTGCCATCCACGCTCCCCAGGGGCCGGTCCAGCACCTGCGCCCAACGAGCGGCGGTCGCATCCGGGTCGCCGGACTGGATTTCGACCGCGGTCAGGGCCTTGGTCACATTGGTCTGGACAAAGGCCTGCCAGTTGGGTCCGGCCCACTTCCAGCGCGACAGCTCACTGGCCGGGTCGCCCTCCGGGCCCATGTCGTCAATGGATAGGATGGCGCCCGGCACATCGGCGGGATGAAAATGGGTGGCGTGGCAATCGTCGGCGTCATGCCGCCAGATATCGCGGATGCCCAGGGCGGAAATCCGCTGCCGCTCGACCAAGGCGTCGGCGCATTCCAGGATGATCATATAACCGCCGTCGCCCTGGCGGCGCTGCAAATAGCGTCCGGCCGTGGTGCCGTCCCGGATCGGCGCGACCACTTCAATCAGATCGCCGCCAATGGGCAGGAGGGCATTATGCAAGCCAAAGGCGCCCACGTTGGGGTCGTTGTGGCAAACCGACAGGCCCAAGGTCGCACCAATATCGACCACGGCCGATTTCAGGTCTTCGGCGACGAAGACAAACTGCCGTAAACGCATATTGCTTCTCCAGTAAAATTATAATGCAGGTCTTGATGGCGCCGAAGACGCCAATCGAAACAATTCTTCTGTTCGGATCGCACCATCGGGGTTACTTGGCCCAGGCGGCGTCTATGCCGCCTGCCCAACAGGCTGCGGTAATCGTATTGACCATCAGACAGGCGATGGTCATGGGGCCTACGCCGCCCGGTACCGGCGTGATAGCGGCGGCAATCTCCTTCGCCGCCTGGAAATCCACATCGCCCGCGAGCCGTGTCTTGCCGTCTCCGGCATCGATGCGGTTCATGCCCACGTCGATCACCACCGCGCCCGGTCTGATGCAATCGGCGCCCAGCATTTCCGGCTGGCCTACGGCGGCGACAAGAATCTCCGCCTGTCGGCAAATTGCAGGTAAATCCCTGGTCCGGGAATGGGCGATGGTGACGGTGCAATGTTCCGCCAACAACAATTGCGCCATGGGCTTGCCCACCAGGTTCGAACGGCCCACCATAACCGCCCGCAGGCCGGTCATGCCGCCGGGGCCGAAACGGTCCGCCAGCAGCATGGAACAGCCCAGGGGCGTACAGGGCACCATGGCGTTCTGGCCACTGGCCAGGCGCCCGGCGTTGATGGGGTGCAGGCCGTCAACATCCTTGTTCGGGTCTATTGCCAGGATAATGGCGCCCTCGTCGATCTGTGCAGGCATGGGCAATTGCACCAGAATGCCATGCACCGCAGGGTCCTGGTTCAGACCCGCGATCACCTCCAACAGCTGTTCCTGGCCGGTGTCCGATGCCAGCCGGATGGTATCGGAAAGGAAACCCATTTCCGCCGCGATCTTGCCCTTGTTACGGACATAGATCTGGCTGGCCGGATCTTCGCCGACGATGACCACGGTCAACCCGGGCACCAGGCCATGGCGGGCTTTCAGCTGACTGGTTTGCTGCGCGACCATTTCCCGCAGTCCCGCCGCGAAGGCCTTGCCGTCGATTATATCCGCTGTCATGGCATGTGGATCCATTTACCGCTGCACCAGAGCGCCGACTATACAGCCCTCGTGGTCCGATTCTAACGGATAGTTCAACGTCGGTAAGGATCGAAAGACCACGAGACTCTTAAGATGTCTTGGCTGTCAGGGCGGCCCGGAGCAAAGGCATGCGGTCGTTGCCGAAGTACATGTCGCCGCCATCGACAAAGAACGTCGGCGTGCCGAAGCCGCCCCGTCGGGCCAGCTCTTCCGTGTTGTCCCGTAATTCTCCCTTGATCTCGTCCGAAGTCATGGCGGCGGCGATTTCGTCCGGGTTTAGGCCGGCGGCCCTGGCGATGTCAGCTAACAGTTCATCTTGCGTGATATCCCGGTCTTGACCCCAATAAGCCTCGAACACGCGCTGGGCGTACGGCACCAACCGGCCTTGGCGGCCGGCGGCGATACAGCCGCGCATGGCCTTGACGCTATTGATGGGAAAGATCGTCATGGGCCAGGAAATCTTGATGCCGGCGAGACGGGCCCAATCCTGCAGATCCTTGTGCATGTATGCCTGTTTGACGGCTACCGGAAATTCCCGGCTGTGATAGACCGATGGATTGATGGTGTTGAACAAGCCACCAACCAGGATTGGCCGCCAGGTGATATCCACCTCCAATTCCGCCGCCAGGGGCCGGATATTGTGAAAGCCCAGATAGGTCCAGGGGCTGGAACAATCAAAGAAGCATTCCAACAGGGGCATGGCGGTCATCCTCACGTCGTTGGCGCCGGTTACGGGCCGGCTCTGATCGTCGTGAAGTGTGCCCTAATCCAATACGCCTGAAAAGCGCGCACCGGGGTAATAGTACCATCATCACAAGGTGCTAATAGGGTTGCCACTCAATGCAAGATCTTGTCGGCCTGCAAATGGCGGAACTGCGATGGCGTGATCAGGCGGGCCGAGGCGACCCGGACGGAATGCAATGGCCCATCCAGATTCTTTTCCCAGAAAGTCAGGAAATCCCGCAGGCGCGGAAAGCGCGGGGCCAGGTCATATTCCTGCCATAGATAAGTCTGTAACAATGCGGGCCAGTCCGGCAGCCGATAGGTGATTTCGGCGGTCGTCAACCGATAACCGTCCAATTGCGTTCCTAACGTGGCCATGATGTTGTTCCTTTCATGATCACCCGACTGCCTCCCCGATTCTGTTTATGATCCCGCATTAATCTTAACGAACTATTGAAAAACCCGCAAATTCAATGACTTGGCACTCACCTTGCCAGGTGGCTAACAATTTTCCCTGCTGCAGCACAAAGTAAACACTTGAACTGTGGCGGTCGCGCGCCTAAATCACTGGCACTCGCCTCAATAGAGTGCTAGCAAGCGCCCCGGGGCGGCTGATTTTGGCTAGAACCCGACTAATGAAACTCTTTCCATGCAACCTACAGCTACTGTGAGGACACCATGAAGCTTCGTCCGCTGAACGACCGCGTGCTGATCAAGCGCGCCGATGAAGACAGCAAAACCGCCGGCGGCATTATTATTCCCGACACGGCACAGGAAAAACCGATGCAGGGCATCGTCATGGGCGTCGGCCCGGGCGCCCGCGACGAAACTGGCGAGCGGGTGGCCCCCGCGGTTCAAACCGGCGACCGGGTGCTGTTCGGCAAATGGTCCGGAACCGAGGTCACGCTGGACGGCCAGGAACTATTGATCATGAACGAATCCGACATCATGGCCGTGCTTGAAGACCAGCCGGCCAAGAAAGCGAAAAAGGGCAAAAAGGCGGCCTAACGGGCGCCTTTTTTCCCAATGCCTAACATCAAGATAGAAGGAGGCCAATAAACATGGCTGCCAAAGAAGTTATATTCGATACGGAGGCGCGCGACCGCATGTTGCGCGGCGTAGATCTCCTGGCCAATGCGGTCAAGGTGACCTTGGGCCCCAAAGGCCGTAACGTGGTGCTGGACAAATCCTTCGGCGCCCCACGCGTCACCAAGGACGGTGTAACCGTGGCCAAGGAAATCGAGCTGAAGGACAAGTTCGAGAACATGGGCGCGCAGATGGTTCGGGAAGTCGCTTCCAGAACCAACGAAGTCGCGGGCGACGGCACCACCACGGCAACGGTTCTGGCCCAGGCCATCGTGCGCGAAGGCGCAAAGTCGGTGGCTGCCGGCATGAACCCCATGGATTTACGGCGGGGCGTCGACCTGGCCGTCTCCGCGGTGGTCGCGGCTCTGGAAAAGGGCGCCAAGAAGATATCCGGACGCAAGGAAGTGGCCCAGGTTGGCTCCATTTCGGCCAACGGCGAAGCAGAGATCGGTGAAATGATCGCCACGGCCATGGAAAAGGTCGGCAACGAAGGCGTCATCACGGTGGAAGAGGCGCAAAGCCTGGACACTGAACTGGATGTCGTCGAAGGCATGCAGTTTGACCGCGGTTATCTGTCGCCCTATTTCATCACCAATGCCGAGAAGATGATTTCCGAACAGGAGAACCCCTATATCCTGTTGCACGAATCCAAGCTGACCTCGTTGCAGCCCATGCTGCCGATCCTGGAGGCCGTGGTGCAATCAGCCCGGCCGCTGTTGATCATCGCCGAGGATGTGGAAGGTGAAGCCCTGGCCACCCTGGTGGTCAACAAGCTGCGCGGCGGCCTGAAGGTTGCCGCCGTCAAGGCCCCTGGCTTTGGCGACCGGCGCAAGGCCATGTTGGAAGACATCGCCATTCTGACCGGCGGTCAGGTGATCTCGGAAGATCTGGGCATCAAGCTGGAAGGCGTCACCCTGGACATGCTGGGTACCGCCAAGCGGGTTTCCATGACCAAGGATGACACCACGATCGTCAACGGTGCGGGCAAAAAATCGGATATCGCGGCGCGTTGCAGCCAGATCCGGGCCCAGGCAGATGAGACCTCCTCGGAATACGACAAGGAAAAACTGCAGGAACGTCTGGCCAAGCTGGCCGGCGGCGTTGCCGTCATCAAGGTTGGCGGTGCGACCGAAGTCGAAGTGAAGGAGCGCAAGGATCGCGTCGACGACGCCTTGAACTCGACCCGGGCCGCGGTTGAAGAAGGCATCGTGCCCGGCGGCGGGGCCGCCTTGCTCTATGCCGGCCGTGCTCTGGACAAGTTGAAGCTTAAAGACCACGACCAGCAGGCCGGCGTCGATATCGTGCGCCGCGCCCTGCAGACCCCGGTCCGGCAGATCGCCGAGAACGCGGGCGTGGACGGCGCCGTTGTTGC
The DNA here is from genome assembly GCA_021776235.1 of Alphaproteobacteria bacterium. Taxonomy (GTDB): domain Bacteria; phylum Pseudomonadota; class Alphaproteobacteria. The sequence continues at coordinate 11,889 of JAJFGG010000169.1, forward strand.
CTCCAAGTTGATGGAGAGCAAGGACACCAACTGGGGCTTCAACGCGCAGACTGAAAAGTATGTGGATATGGTCAAGGACGGCATCATCGATCCGGCCAAGGTCGTGCGGATTGCTTTGCAGGACGCGGCATCCGTTTCCGGTCTGCTGATCACCACCGAAGCCATGGTCGCCGACAAGCCGGCCAAGAAGGGCGCCGGTGGCGGTGCCCCGGCCATGCCTGACATGGGCGGCATGGGCGGCGGCATGGGTGGAATGGGCGGCATGGGCGGCATGGGCGATATGGGTTTCTAAACCCCGCCATCCTTTGCACCTGTAATACCGTTGTATTTTGGGGGCTGCGCCAGTCTGGCGCGGCCCCCACTTTATTATTCTACAGGTTGCTACGCCGGTGCTTTGACGCGCACCCGGCGCCGGGAGGTTTTGCCGCCGGCCGGCCCCTGACTGGGTAGCTCGCGGGCATCCGGCACCAAATGTACCGCCATTGTCCCGGCCCGGCCCCGAACGGTGACCTGGCGTACCTCGAAGGCGTTGAGGTCGGCGCCGGCGCGGTCCGCCACGAAGCTGGAGACGACCGCCTGAACCGCAAATTCCTTGGTCATGGCTTCCAGGCGCGAGGCGGTATTGACGATATCGCCGACTGCGGTGACCGAGGTCGCGGGGCCATAGCCCATTTCACCGACGATGGCGGCGCCCGCATGCACCCCGATACCCATGCGCAAGGGCTGGTCCAGGTCGTGGCGCAGCTGATGGTTCAAATGTTCCAGGGCCTGGGCCATGCCCGCCGCCGCCGCCAGGGCTTGGCGGCAGCCCTGTTCCAGGCTGGTTTCCACGCCGAACAGGGCCATGACCCCGTCGCCGATGAATTTATCCAGATGGCCCCCCGCCGCCTCCACCGCCTGGCCCATGCCACGGAAGTATTGGTTCAGGGCAAACACCACGTCGTAGGGCAACTTGGCCTCGGCGAACTGTGTGAAGGCGCGAAGATCGGCAAATAGCACGGCGATTTCGCGCTCGCTGCCTTGCAGATAGTTGGGCCGCGGTCGGCCGCTTTGCAGGCTGACGTTGGGCGGCAAAAGGGGCACCACGGCAACCGCCGCGGTGGGGCGCAATTGACAGGCCAGACGTACGCTGCTGGGCGCCCCGATCCGGGCCAGCACTTTCAATTCGTTCTCGCTGGCCGGCGGCAAGTCCGATTGACCGGCTGCGATGCGAACGCGGCAGGTTGAACAGCGCCCCCGCCCGCCGCAGACCGAGGCATGGGCGATGCCGGCCAGGCGAGACGCGTCCAGAATGCTCAGTCCCGGTTCGACGGCGACCTCGTGGCCATCGGGGTAGGCGATGGTGACGCGGACGCCGCGCCGGGACCACAGGCGGCGCAGCCAACGCCCCAGAAGGATTGCAGCCAGGACAATGGCCGTGCCGAGGAAGATGTAGTCCAGGGTGCCATAGACAAAATCCACCAAGGCCGGCAGGGAATTGCCGAGCTTGAAGGAGGCCATGGCCGCCTCCATCCAGGTTTTATCCTGGGCCCAAATGGCGATCTGTTTACCGGCGCCGGCAAAGCCCGATAGCGCCAGGCTGGGCAGTAACAGGGCCGCGGTCAAAAGCCAGGGCCGGGTCCGGCCGTACCAGGGCCGCAGGCGCAGCCATTGATGCAGGCCGATGCAGCCGTGGCTCCATACCACCACGAGTCCGGCCGCAAGAAGCCAGCCGTTTTCCGGCGCCAGGACCCAGACACTCAGAATTTCGAACAAATAACTGTCGTTAAGGCCGAACAATTCATGCCCGCCCCGTGTTGCCAGAACATGGGCCGGCATCAGAAAGGGAATACACAGGGCCAGTACGACTTGAAAACCCTCGGTCAGGGACATGCGCAACGTGCGCCGCCGCCACAACGCCAGCAATGCCATCAGGACATGCAGGGATATGGCGCCATATAACAGAATGGTCGCGGGCCAGTTGCGCCAGATGGCGGTGAATATTTCGCGCCCGGCCTCCATGGCAGCAAGGGAAATATTTCCCAAGGCATGGTTCAGGAAATGGCTTGTCACGAAAACGAGCAGCACCAAGCCGCTACCTAAACTCAGTTTTCGCGGCCAGCCCATGATGTCCACCAATTATCCCTGATACTAATGCGCCTCGGCCCAGCTATCGCCGATTCCGGCATCGGCGACCAGGGGGACGGAAAGACGGGCTGCGCCCTCCATCACCCGTTTCACCACCGCCACGGTTTCATCGACCTCGGCCACGGGCACTTCAAAGATCAGCTCGTCATGCACCTGCAACAACATAGGCGCGCCAAGGCCGGCCGTGGCCATGGCGCCGGGAATTGCCACCATGGCCCGGCGGATCACATCCGCCGCCGAACCCTGGATCGGGGCATTGATGGCGGCCCGTTCGTGGAAGCCGCGCCGGGCCGGGTTCTTGTCATTGATGCCCGGCATATGCACCCGGCGGCCATGGATGGTTTCCACATAGCCCAGTTCCCGGCAACTTGCCTTGGTCCGCTCCATATAGTCGCGAATGCCCGGGTATCGTTCGAAATAGGCGTTGATATAGTCCTGGGCCTCGCCCCGGCCAATGCCCAGATTGTTGGCCAGGCCAAAGGCCGAAATGCCATAGATGATGCCGAAGTTGATGGCCTTGGCCCGGCGCCGTACCATCGGGTCCATACCGTCCATGGGCAGGTTGAAAACCTGGGCCGCGGTCATGGCATGAATATCCTGGCCGGCGTGAAAGGCCTCGCGCAGGGCGGTGATGTCGGCAATGTGGGCCAGAATGCGCAATTCGATCTGGGAATAATCCGCGCTCAGCAATTTGTGCCCCGGCGCGGCGATAAAGGCCTTGCGAATGCGCCGGCCCTCTTCCGTGCGAATGGGAATGTTCTGCAAATTCGGATCCGTCGATGACAGGCGCCCGGTCGAGGTTGCGGCCATGGCGTAGGACGTATGGACCCGGCCCGTGGCACCGTTGATCTGGTTCTGCAGGGCGTCCGTATAGGTGCTTTTTAGTTTTGCCAACTGGCGGTATTCCAGGACCCGCACTGGCAGGTCATGGCCCTGGGCGGCCAATCCTTCCAGTACATCCGCGCCAGTGCCATAGGCCCCGGTTTTGGTTTTTTTGCCCCCTGGTAGGGACATCTTATCGAACAGGATCTCGCCCAGTTGTTTCGGCGAATTGACGTTGAAGATCTCGCCGGCCAGGTCATGGATCTCTCCTTCCAGGATGGCAATACGGGTCGCGAAGTCGGCGGAGAGCCGCGCCAGTTCCGCCCGGTCCACCAAAATGCCGGCCTGTTCCATGGCCACCAGGACCGGCACCAAGGGCCGCTCCAGGGTTTCATAGACCGTGTGCTTGCGGACCTCCTGCAAACGCGGTTTCAGGTGCTGGTACAGGCGCAGGGTCAGGTCCGCGTCTTCGGCCGCGTATTCGGTGGCCTTGTCGAGGGGCACCCGGTCAAAGGTGATCTTCGATTTGCCGCTGCCGGCGACCGCCTTGAAGGGGATCGGTTCGATGTCCAGGTGCAGCTTGGACAACTCATCCATACCGTGGCCATGCAAACCGCCCTCGGTCACATAGGACAACAACATGGTGTCATCGAAGGGCGAAATTTCAACGTCGTACCGGCGCAACACCAGCATGTCGTATTTCAGGTTCTGCCCCACCTTCAGGACCGATGGGTCGGCCATCAGCGGCCGCAGCAGGTCCAGAGCTTGTTCCAGGGGGAGTTGATCCGGCGCCGCCGAGGCCGAGCCCTCCAAATCCAACTCTCCCGCCGGGACCGGGCCCAGGTGGCCCAGAGGAATATAACAGGCCTGCCCCGGCCGGACCGAGAGTGAGATGCCGACCAGATCCGCCACCATGGCATCCAGCGACGTGGTCTCCGTATCCACCGCCACCACGCCGACGGACCGCGCCCGGTCAACCCAATGCTGTAATTCAGCCAAATTCTGTATGCATTGGTAATCCAGCGTTGGCGCCGCTGCAGGCTCTGTGTCGGCTGCCGGATCGAGCGCCGCAGCCATTGCGGACACCGTCGCGCCGTCGGAACCCAGGCGTTGGGCAATGCGTTCGGCCAGGCGTTTCAGGCCCATCTCGGCCATGAAGTCCAGCAAGACCGCTCCGTCCGGCGTCCGCAGACGCAATTCATCGAGCGGCAGTTCCAGCGGCACATCAATTTTCAGGGTCACCAGTTGCCGGCTGACCCGGGCCAGGTCCGCATGCTCGATAAGATTTTGCCGCCGTTTGGGCTGCTTGATCTCGCCGGCCCGTTCCAGCACACCGTCCAGATCACCGTACTCATTAATCAACAAAGCAGCGGTCTTGATACCTATACCCGGTACACCTGGCACATTATCGGTGGCATCGCCGCACAAGGCCTGGACATCGATCACCCGGTCCGGGCCGACGCCAAATTTCTCCATTACCTGATCCGGGCCAATATTGCGCTGTTTCATGGGGTCATGCATGATCACGCCGTCGCCGACCAGTTGCATCAGGTCCTTATCGGAACTGACGATAGTAACCTGCATGCCGGCTTCGCGGGCCTGCCGGGCATAGGTGGCGATAACATCGTCGGCCTCGTAGCCCGGCATTTCGATAGTGGCCAGATTGAAGGCCTGGCTGGCCCGCTTGACCAGAGGGAATTGGGGCACCAGATCTTCCGGCGCCGGCGGCCGATGGGCCTTGTATTCGGGATAGATATCATTGCGGAAGGTCTTACGGGCGGCGTCGAAAATCACCGCGAAGTAGTCGACCTCACCGGCATCGCGCACATCATCAACAAGCTTCGAAAGCATGTTGCAAAAGCCCGAGACGGCGCCAATGGGCAAGCCGTCGCTTTTGCGCGTCAGGGGGGGCAGTGCATGATAAGCGCGAAAAATATAGGCCGAACCGTCGATCAGAAATAGATGGCTGGGCCCACCATTGGGCGCCGTGACGGGCGCAGTGGCGCCGTCAGAATTGGCATTGCTGTTTTGCTTGTTCATGGCGCCACTATGCCACGCCTGAAGCGAAGGTGGAATGATGACAATTTGCGAACGGCAAATTCCGCGGCGCGGGTCGACATGCCCCAGCGTCAGACCAGGAGGTGCTTATGGCGAGCCACCAGGAACGCCGCCTTACCCTCTCGGATGGCGCCGCGAAGTCTGGCGATAGGCCCGCAACGCGGTGTCGCGCGCGCCTGCCCGAGAACCTCGGATAGCTGTATCAATAGATCACCATTCGGCCAAATTTGTAGCGTATCAATGACTAAAGACATAAGTGCGTATGCGCTTATATATAAACATTAGAAGAATAAAACATAGCTGCGTTACAACGTAATATATAATTAACACACCGCCTGTACCATCCAGGTCGTTCGAAACGTATTTGGCGAACAAGCAAGGCACCGGTCCTTTTCGTCCATGCCGGTGTTGCTGAGCCGGGCCCCTCCTCCTCCGGCCCAGCCTTAATTGGGGCGTCGCGGCTATTGCCGCGGCGCCCCTTTTTTCGCCATCCCGCTTCAGGAAACTTCGACGATCAGGCCGTCATGAGCCGGCACTACTCCCGCCGGCAATTCGCTGCACAGGGATTGATAGTCCATGTCACTGGCCATATGCGTAAGAAGGGCGCGCTTTGGACGCAGGCGTTCGATCCATTCCAGGGTTTGCGCCAGATGGGTGTGGGTTGGATGCGGTTGCGGGCGCAAGGCATCGACGATCCAGAGATCCAGATCCCGCAGCAATTCGAACGAGTCTTCAGGCAGGCCGTTCAGATCCGTGGAATAGGCAATGGAACCAAAGCGAAAGCCCTGGCTTTCCATGGAGCCGTGGATCTGCCGAAAGGGTACGACGTCAATGTCGCCCACAGTGAAAGGCCCCGCAAAGGTATGGGCGGTGGCGATGGGGGGATAATTCTTGGCGTTGGCAAAAATATAGCTAAAACGAGTCTGCAATCCGGTCATGGTATCGGCGGTGCCATAAACGGGAATGCGCTGGCCCTGCAACAAAGCGAAGCCGCGCAGATCGTCAATACCGTTCACATGATCCGCATGGTCATGGGTGTAGAGCGCCGCATCCAGATGCTGAAGATTGATCTCAAGGCATTGTTCGCGCATGTCCGGTGTGGTGTCGACAATCAGGGTGGTCGTGGCGCTTTGCACCAGGATCGAGGAACGGCGGCGGCGGTTGCGCGGCTCGGCGGGATCGCACGCACCCCAGACATTGCCGATCCGTGGTACGCCGGCCGAAGTGCCACAACCCAATACGGTTACCCGCATCATTGGTTCCCTGCCGCGGCGAACAGGCGGAAGAAATTGGCCGATGTCAGGGCCGCCATTTCGGCGCTGCTGACGCCACGAAGCCCGGCAAGTTTGGCGGCCGTGCTGGCAACGAAGGCCGGCTCGTTGGTTTTGCCGCGATGGGGCACTGGCGCCAAATATGGCGCATCGGTTTCCACCAAAAGACGGTCCAAAGGCGTCTCTGCGGCTACCGCACGCACCTCATCCGCTTTGTTGAAGGTCACGATGCCGCTGAAGGAAATATAAAAGCCCAAGGCCAGGGCCGCCCGGGCCAAATCCGTTCCGGAAGAGAAACAATGCAGCACGCCGGGGAACGGTCCTTTTGCCCATTCATCCTGCAGGATAGCGATCATCTCGGCATCCGCGGCGCGGCTATGCACGATCAAGGGCAAGCCAGTCTGCCGCGCGGCGGCGATATGGCGGCGGAACAATTCCGCCTGCAGCGCACGGGGACTGTGATCATAGTGGAAATCCAGGCCGGTCTCGCCAATGCCGATGACTTTTTCATGGGCCGCCAGTTCAACCAGATGGGCCGTGGTCAGATCCGGCTCCGAGGCTGCATCATGGGGATGCAGGCCGACCGAGCAGAACACGTTGTCGAAACGATCGGCGATGGCCAGGATGTCGTGAAAGCGGTCGACTCGGGTGCAAATCGTCACCATGGTTCCGACGCCGGCCGCCGTGGCCCGTGCCATCACGCCGTCCAGGTCTTCCTGCAAGCCGGGAAAATCCAGGTGACAGTGGCTGTCGACCAGTAAACTCAAGCGCTTTCCTCCGGCCCGTCATAGCGCGGGAATACACCCTGCGGTTTGGGCAGCGCCGTGCCGGGCAATAGCATACCGGCGTCGTCCAGGGCGGCGAAGCTGCGTTGATCGTCCGGCACCGCCAATTGATCCAGCATCCTGGCAGCCGCATCGGGGACGACGGGCTGGACCAGAATGGCCAGATGACGGATCACCTCGGCCAGCACGTACAACACCGTGGCCATGCGCTCGGGGTCGCTCTTCTTCAAGGCCCAGGGCGCCTGAGCATCGACATAGCGATTGGCGTCGCCGACCACCTCCCACAGCGCGGCGAGCGCCTGATGAATAGCCTGCTGGCCGAACGCGACACGCAGTTTTTCCAACAGCTCGCGGGCCGAGCGGAGCAGGCCGGCGTCATCGATACTCAACGGTCCGGGTGTTGGTACCGCCGCCGCGCAATTCTTGTTGATCATGGACAGCACCCGCTGGGCCAGATTACCGAAATCGTTGGCCAGATCGCTGTTCATGCGGTTGACCATGGCGCTATGGGAGAAGTTGCCATCGTTGCCGAAGGGCAATTCCCGCATCATGAAATAGCGTGTCTGATCCAGGCCATAGCGCTCGACAACTTGATGCGGCGGGATAAAATTGCCCAGGGATTTTGACATCTTTTGCCCTTCGACTGTCCACCAGCCATGGGCGAAAACCCGCTTTGGCGGCGCCAGGCCGGCAGACATCAGAAAGGCTGGCCAGTAAACCGCATGAAAGCGCAATATATCCTTACCGACCATGTGCACATCCGCCGGCCAGAAGGTCTTGAAGCTTTCCGAGGCCGTATCGGGATAGCCGACGGCGGTCAGATAATTGGTCAAGGCATCGACCCAAACATACATGATATGGGCATCGTCGCCTGGCACCGGTACGCCCCACTTGAACGAGGTGCGGGAAATGGACAGATCCCGCAGGCCGCTTTTTACAAAGCTGATGACTTCATTGCGCCGGCTTTGAGGCAGGATGCGGCCGGGATCTTCGTCGTAATAGGCCAGCAGACGGTCCTGCCATTGTGAAAGACGGAAGAAATAACTGGGCTCTTCCACCCATTCCACCGGTGCGCCGAAGGGCGACAGTTTTTCTCCCTGAGCACCATCTTGCAATTCATCCTCGGCGTAATAGGCCTCGTCCCGCACGGAGTACCAGCCTGCATAGCTATCCAGGTAAATATCACCGTTGGCCGCCATGGCCTGCCAGATCGCCTGTGAGGCCTTTTCGTGCCGGTCCTCGGTCGTGCGGATAAAGCCGTCGTTGCTGAAATTCAGCAACGGCGTTAGATCGCGAAAGTTCTGGCTGACGCCATCGCAAAAGGCCAGGGGCTCCATGCCCGCCGCCTCGGCCGATTTCTCAACTTTCTGGCCATGCTCGTCAGTACCGGTCATGAACATCACGTCATGGCCATCCAGGCGCATGAAACGGGCGACCACGTCACAGGCCAGAGTGGTGTAGGCGTGGCCGATATGCGGCTTGTCGTTGACGTAATATATCGGCGTCGTGATGTAGTAGGCTTTGGCCTCGGCCATCGCTGTCACCTTTTCCAACAAGAAATAATCAGTCTAAGGGCGCGCGGTACGCTGCAACGCCATGAAGGCGTGCAATACCACTTGCTTGCGATCCAGATTGACCCGCTCGGCCCGCATGGCCAAGCCGCCGATCTTTTCCCATAGCTCGACCCAGCGATCAAGGCCGACCGCCACTGTAAGGCGGCTGGCCAGGGCAACTTCACCCGTCACCGCGTCGCTCATATTGTTCAGGCCCGCACCGCCGCGGGCCAGGCGTGACAGCCACAGACGCAACAGGTTGACCCAGACCCGATAGGCCGCCTCGTTATTGGCGCGGGCCAGACGGTCGCCCAGGGCGTGCACCGCCGCAAAATCCAGTTCCGGCAGATCCCGCACCATGGCGAGCAATTCGCCATAGCCTTGCAGGCCGCCTTCGGCCGCCATGGCCATGGCCAGGCCGGGGCTGCCTTCCGACAACCGGACCAGACCCTGGCCTTCGCTCTGGTCCAGATCCGGCATTTGCTGCGTCAGCACGGCAATGGCGTCCGCCTCTCCGAGGGGACGCAGGGTCAGGTGGCGGCAGCGCGAACGGATGGTCGGCAGCAGCCGGCCCGGCCCATGACTGACCAGCAGCAGCAGGCTATTCTCGGGTGGTTCCTCAAGCAACTTCAACAGGGCGTTGGCGGCGTTCGGATTCATCTCTTCGGCCCCGTCTATAATGGCGATGCGCCAGCCGCCCTCGGCCCCGGTCATGGAAAAAAACCGGCCCAGTGTACGGATTTGATCAACCACGATTTCACTGCGCAGTTTCTTGGTGGCCGGGTTCACGACACGCTCGACGACCCGTAGATCGCCGTGCCCACCGGACAGGATGCGGCGGAACAGATCGCTTTCAGGGGGTATTTGTAAACTGCCCGGGCCGCCAAACAGGTCACCGCTGGCCGTGCCCTGGGAGAACTGAAAGCGGGCCATGCGGTAAGCCAGGGTCATCTTGCCGATACCCCTGGGGCCGGAAAGCAGCCAGGCATGCGGCATGCGCCGGGCCGCCGCCGTCTCCAAAAAGGCCAGCTCGGCCGCCTCATGGCCGATCAAGGTTGCGGTGGCGATGGGCCCCGTTGGTTGCTCCGCTATATCCGCCATGGCTGCAGACTAATCGGAAACACTGCCGAACAGCAGATGCTCGAGAGCGGCGCCCAGCCGGCCGAAAAAGCCTTTGCGCGTCACATCAGCACCGGCGACCAGAGGCCGCTCGATCATCGTCATATTGGGTGCTTCAATGCGCAGGGTCGCCACGGGCTGGCCCTTGGTGATAGGCGTGCTCAGGGGCCCTTGGTAATTGACGCTGACCTTCATGCTCCGGCGGGCTTTGCGCGGGATGATGATGGTCAGGGCATCCTCGATCAACAGCGGTACCGTGCCGGCATCACCCAGCCAGACCGGTGCGTTCGTCACCTCTTCGCCGGCTTTGAACAGATCATAATTGCCAAACTCCCGAAATCCCCAGGCTAACAGCCGTTGCGATTCCTTGCTTCTTTGGTTGACGCTGGTCAGACCGTTGACGACCAGATTCAGGCGCCGTCCGTTACGCCTGGCGGAGGCGACCAAACCATAACCCGCGGCTTCCGTATGGCCGGTTTTCAGGCCGTCGGCGCCGACGTTTTTATAAAGCAGGGGATTGCGGTTGCCCTGGCGGATCTTGCTATAGGTGAAGCTGCGTTCGGAGAATATGGCATATTGCTTTGGAAACTTATCGATCAGCTGCCGCGCCAAAATCGACAAATCCTGCGCCGTCATCATGTGATCCGGATGGGGCCAGCCGGAGGCATTGACGAAATAACTACCCGTCATGCCCAATTCACGGGCGGTTTCGTTCATTAACGCGGCAAAAGACGCCTCATCGCCGCTAATGCCTTCCGCAACGACTATACAGGCATCATTGCCCGACTGAATGATAATGCCGCGGATCAAGTCGGCGATCCGGACATCGGTGTCCACCCGTACGAACATCTTCGAGCCGCCCATGCGCCAGGCCTTTTTGCTGACCGGAAAGGTATCGTCCAGGCTCAAGCTGCCGGCGGCCAGGCGTTCGAAAAGAATGTACAATGTCATCAACTTGGACATTGACGATGGCGGCATGGCTTGTTCCGACTGTTTTTCAAACAGTACGGTGCCGGTGGCATGATCGATCAGAATTGCCTGCTTGGCAGGCGTTTCGATTAAGCCTTCCGTCGCCGCCCACCCCTGGGCGCCGGATAACGGCAGGATCAAGGCGGCGAGTAAAATCGCCCGTAAACCCGCAGCAAAAATGCCGGCAGCCAAAGTCTTCATACTGCTACTTCCCTCTTTCGCCCATGTTCAGGCGAGCTTGCGCCTGAAATATAGCGAATTTGTGACAGGTTGGGCGCCTCACAACAAAATCTATTCGCCCGCTCAATCGTCCAGCACCGCACATTGGTCGCGCAAGGTGAACTTTTCCACCTTGCCCATGGCATTGCGCGGCAGTGAGGCCATAAATATCACCGCGCGCGGATGCTTATAATGGGCCAGACGCCCCTCGAACAGGGCCAGAATGTCAGGGCCCTGAATAACGCTGCCCGGTTGCGGTACCACGCAGGCCACGGGAACTTCGCCCCAGCGTGGATCAGCCCGCCCAACCACCGCTGCCTCGGCCAAATCGGGACAATCGGCCAGAATGTTCTCCAACTCCGCCGGATAGATGTTTTCTCCGCCCGATATCACGACGTCCTTTTTCCGTTCATCGACATAATAATAGCCATCCTCGTCCTGATGCCCAATATCCCCCGTATGAAACCAGCCGTCCGTGAATGCCTCTGCCGTGCCGGCCTCGTCGCGCCAGTATTCACGGAACAAATTCTTTCCGGCGAGGACGATTTCACCGCGTACGCCGGCGGCAACCGGTTCGCCATCATCGCCCACGATCCGGGCCTGGCAGTGCAGGGCCGGTTTGCCGCAGGAACCCATTTTGGACCGCGCATCGGCGATGGCCAGGCAAATCGCCACCGGTGCACTTTCTGTCAGTCCATAAACCTGGGTCGCGGCTATGCCGCGGTCCAGAAAGGCGCGCAGGATGGCCTCCGGTACAGCCGAGGAACCAAGACCCACAAGACGCAGGCTCGAAAGATCCGTGCCGGGCCAATCGGGATGGGCGGTCAAGGCCATGGCCATGGCGGGAACTGTCAGGAAGATTGTCGGCCTTCGCTGTTCAATAGCCGTCAATGTGGCCGCAGGATCAAAGCGCGGCAGGATGGTAACAGTGGCGCCGGCATGCATCGCGGGCGTGGTTTGAATATTCATGCCGCCCACGTGGAACATGGGCAGGACGGTGAGGACATGATCCTGACCGGTGATATCCTGCGCTGCGATGGCATTGACGGCGTTGTAAAAGATGGCTTCCTGGGTCAGCACCGTGCCTTTCGGGCGCCCTGTGGTTCCCGAAGTATAGACGATGGTCACCGGATCGGCGAGGCTTCCGCTTCCGGCCGTCGGGTCGGCCGCGACGGCGTCCAGCATTTCGCCATAAGATTGCCATTCCGGGCCCGGCGCCGGGCCATAGGCAATCTTGCGGAATTTCGGCGCCTCGGCGCCAAGATTATCCAGATGCAGGTAAAAATCAGCTTCCGCCAGAATGGCTTTGGGGCTGCAATTCTCCAGGATCCAGGCATGTTCGGGCGGCGCCAGCCGCCAGTTCAGGGGCACCAGCATGGCGCCCAGCCGGGCGCAGGCAAACAACAATTCCAACAGTTCAGGACTGTTGTAGCCCAGGTGCGCCACGCGATCGCCGCGGACGACCCCCAATTGTTGTTGCAGCATGGCGGCCAGGCGCCTTACCCGGCAATCCATTTCGCCATAGCTGATGTCCCGGCCGGCGAAATGCACCGCCGGGCGCTCGCCGTGCCAATCGGCCCAGTGGCCAATCCAGTGAGAGATATCCATGGCCGTTTAGCTTTCGCCTGCTTCGAACAGGCTTTCCCGGCCCAAACGTTCCATACAGATCTCCGGCGTCCAGGGCAGCATCAAGGCGCCGCAGCGGGAGTCCCGATACAATTGTTCCAGGCGCATGGTGCGAAAGATTGCCCGGCCGCCACAGGTGCGCAGCGCCAGGCGGCAAATATCGTTGGCGAACTCCATCACTGTGTATTGCGCCACATAGGCCCGCAGGCGCGCCTCCTTGGCGGGTTTGGCTCCGGCCTCGCTGATGGCCCGCAGGAACATGGCCCGGGCCTGTTCCAGCTTGATACGCATTTCCGCGACAGCCATTTGCTTGGCTGGACTGTGCCGGGCGCTGCCGGCCGGTGGGCCGCCTTCGATCTCGCCGCGCAGATACTGGCAGGTAAAATCGAAGGCCGCCTGGGCAATGCCCATATAGGTGGGACACAGACTCATGAACATGTGGGGCCAGTGCAGGGCCGCCTGGTAGTATTTGCCCCTTGGCATCAACTGATGATCGTCGGCGACAAAGACATCGCGGAGTTCCAGGTTGTTGGACGAGGTCGCCCGCATTCCAAGGACGTCCCAATCGCCGCTGATTTCAAAGCCTTTGGCCCCGCCATCGACGGCCAGATAGATGGTGTCCCTGACATCTGCCTCCCCCGTCTCTTTGGCCTCGGTGCAGAGCACGCCGTAGTAGTCCGCTGAACCGGCCAGCGAGGCGAAATGCTTGCGGCCATTGACCAGCCAGCCGCCGTCCACTTTGCGCGCCGTGGTGCCAAACGGCGCTTTGCCGGCGGCTGCCGCGCTGTTCGGTTCGGAAAAGGGCTGCGCGAAAATGGCGCCGTCCTCGATCACTTTGCGGTAGATGCCTATGCGCCGTTGTTCATGGGCTGCCCGCTGCGCCGGCGTCATCTCCAGATCGTCGGCCATCTGCGAGGACCACAACATGGTGGCGCAATGCATGTTGAAGGTCAGCGCCGTCGCCCCGCACCAGCGGCCGAGCTCGGCCGATATCTCCATATAGCTGGCGTAATCCACACCCAAACCGCCATAGCGTTCCGGGATCACCAGGCCCAGAAAACCGGCGGCACGCAAATCGGCGTAGTTTTCGGTCGGGAAGCGCCCCGCGCGGTCATAAGCGGCCGCCCGGGGCAGGAAATTTTCGCGTCCCAAGCATTGCGCGGTGGCGAGCAAATCCTCCTGTGTTGGCATCCTTTGTATCCCCACAGGCGGTACTAGACCACCTCCTCCAAAAAGCCGCGCACTGCCTGATTGAACTGTGCGGGATCTTCCAGGTTCGCCAGATGTCCAACGCCGTTCAGGCAGTGATAGCGGCCGTCCGGTATGTAACTGGCCATCTTTTCCATCATTGGCGCTGGCGCCGCCTCGTCCATATCGCCGGCCAGGGCGAGGGTGGGGCAAGGGATTTCGCCCAACTTGTCGCGGCGATTGAACTGCACCAGGCAATGCAGGGCGGCACGATAGGTATCCGGCGACAGCGCCGACATCGAAGCCATGGCCGCCGCCAGGGCATCTTCGGGCGGGTTGTCCGCCATCATGGCCGGCACCAGTTCATGGGCGAAATCGGCCGGGCTGAGACCCCGGTCAAGAGGCGCCAGACGCTGGCCGAGAAACCATTCCTGCCATTCACCGCCCGGTTTGCCGAACGATGGCGAGGTGGCCGAGAGGACCAGCGCGGTGGTCCGGCCGGGATGCCGGGTGACAAATTCCTGGGCCACCATGCCACCCATGGAATGCCCGACAATGGCTGCCGTTGGCGCTTCGAGATGATCCAGCAGCCGGGCCACGGCGTCGGCCAGGTTGGCAAACGTCATCTCGGCCAAAGGCGCACTGTCGCCATAGCCGGGCATGTCCCACGAAACGCCACGCCAACGGTCGGCAAAGGCTGGCAACTGGCCGTCGAAGGCATGGCGATTGCCGCCAATACCATGCAAAAACAGCAATACGGGACCCGTCCCCAGGCTTTCGAAGTTTGCGATCGCGGTCACGCCAGTTCTCCTTGCAAAAGGCCATTTTTTACCACGGCCAAGCCGTCCAATTCGACCGTGCAGTTGCGGATGGGCAGATCGAAGTGGCCCAAGGTCTGCCGACCCGCCACCTCGTTGGCGCCGGTGGAATAGACCACATTGCCGGCAAAGGCACGTAATTCGGTGCCGTTGAAGTCCTTGCGGTCGTACATGGCCATGGCGTCCCAGCGGGCGCCCTGGTTCATGCCCCAGCCAATGTGCGAGGTGGCATAGGCCTCCCGGTCACCCCAGGCGGCAAAGTAGCTGCGCATCAGATCCGCATCCACGCCTTCGCCTTCGATGGCGGTAACATAGTCGTCTTCGATCCTGAGACTGATGGGTGCGTCCAGATAGCGCTTGAAGGTCAGGTTGACATCGCCCCGGTCCAACACCAGGGTGCCGTTCACAGTGCCGGCCGAGGGAAAGCAAAGACACAACCCGCCGGGCCAATGGGACATGATGCCGGGCCGGGTGACCCAGCCCCAGCCGCCGCCCGCCACGGCGCCGGTCAGGTCCACCGACAGATTGCTGCCGGCGGCCGAGGTAATGGCCATGGCCTTGGCCTGGCGCAGCATCTTCATGCCGATTTTGACCTTGCCTTCCAGGGCGTCGTCGGGGGCGAGGCGTTCCAGTGCCTCGGGATGTTCGTTGGAGATCATCAGCACCCGCGCCCCGCCTTTGAGGATTTCCGGCAGTTCGGGGGCATGCAGCAGGCCTTCGACGGTGCAATCCACAACCATTGCAGCGCTGGCCAGGGCGCCGACCACGGGGCGGATATTCTGAATGACATCGGATGCGCCGGTGGAACGGACGGGCACCGGGGCTGATTGGGCCGGCGTGGGGATCACAATGTGGAATGGTTGCGCGCCCAACTGGTGCAGGGCCAACTCCGCCAGTTGCACATTAACGGGCCGGGATTGGCTTTCCGACAGGATCGCCACCGCCTCGCCCGGTTCGACCTTGCAGCGCGCGAAAACACGCGCGAAACAATCTATCCATTTCCCTTCTATGCGTTCCTGCAGCATATCCGCCTCACCTTTTTTTCGGCCTGATGATGATATACCAATGCTTCCTGGTATTGGTGCAATATTGCGTAATTGCCGAAGGATAAGGCATGACCTTGATTTTCGAACACGCTATTTGCCTGGAACATGACATGGGAACGGGCCACCCGGAGCGTCCCGACCGCCTGCGCGCAATTCAATTGGCCCTGGCCGAAGAGGAATTCGCCGCCTTGGAACGGCGGCCGGCGCCCCTGGCCAGTTGGCCGCAGATCGCTTTGGTGCATCCGCAAAGCTACATCGACAGGGTTGCCGCGGCGGCGCCCCGGCAGGGCCGGGCGCAGTTGGACCCGGATACCGCGATGAGTCCGGCTTCGTTGGAGGCCGCGCGACGGGCGGCAGGCGCTGTTTGCGGCGCTGTGGATGCGGTGATGGCGGGGCAGGCCAAGAACGCTTTCTGCGCCGTGCGTCCGCCCGGCCACCATGCCGAGCCGGAACGCGCCATGGGCTTTTGCATTTTCAACTCCGTCGCCATCGGGGCCCGGCACGCGCATGTTTTCCATGATTTGAAACGGGTGGCGGTGGTGGATTTTGACGTCCATCACGGCAATGGCACCCAGGCGGCGTTTTGGGATGACGGCGATTTATTTTATGGCTCAACCCATCAAATGCCGCTTTATCCCGGCACGGGCAGTGTGTCCGAGACCGGGTCGGGCAATATTCACAATTTCCCATTGCCGCCGGGGGCCGGCGGAGTGGCCTTTCGCGATGCCTTCACCGATGGACTGCTGCCGGCCCTGGATGCCTTCAAACCGGAATTTCTGCTGCTGTCAGCGGGCTTTGACGGGCATGTCGACGATCCGTTGGCGCAAATGCGTCTGGAGACGGAGGATTACGCCTGGGTCAGCCGGGAATTATTGGCCGTGGCGGAGCGGCATTGCCAGGGGCGGCTGGTTTCCAGCCTTGAAGGCGGCTATGATCTGGCCGCGTTAGCGTCGGCGGCGGCGGCCCATGTGCGGGCCCTGATGGCTGCATGATGGGCGCTGCATTTGGACAGCCGCATAAGGTGATTGGCGATGGCAAAACAGACGAAATCCGAAACCGACCCGATCCCCGACGACGTCACCGCTTTGAGTTTTGAAGCGGCCATGGCGGAGTTGGAGGCCATCGTTCAGGATCTGGAAGGCGGTCAGGTTGATCTGGATGCCTCCATCGCCCTCTATAGCCGTGGCGCCGTTCTGAAACGTCATTGCGAGGCGAAACTGAACGCGGCCAGTGAGCAGGTCGAAAAAATCGTCGCGGACAGCGCCGGCAATGCCCAGGCCACCGAACCCGCCGACATTCAGTAAACATTGGTAATCAAAGGCACCAGTAACAACAATGGTTGAATTCAAGGTCAGGCTGGCCAAAGCCGCCGAGGCCGTTGACCGGGAACTCGAAAACCTGCTGCCGACAGTTCCGGAGCTGGAGCATCGCCTGTTCGACGCCATGCGTTATGCGGTACTGGGCGGCGGCAAGCGCCTGCGGCCGTTTCTGGTGATCGCGGGCGCCGAGGTGTTCGAGCTGGAAGCGGCCCGATGCCTGCGTGTTGCCGCGGCGGTGGAACTGGTGCATGCCTATAGCCTGGTGCATGACGATCTGCCATGCATGGACGATGACGACCTGCGCCGGGGCCGGCCGACGGTGCATGTGCAGTTTGATCAAGCCACGGCGGTGTTGGCCGGCGATGCCCTGTTAACCCTTGCTTTTGAAGTGCTGGCCGACCGCAAGACCTCCCCTGATCCGGAAGTGCGTACGGATCTGGTTGCCGGTCTGGCGCGTGCGGCGGGCGGACATGGCATGGTCGGCGGCCAGGTCCTGGATCTATGGGCCGAAGACAATCCTTTGGACGAAGCCGGCACGGTTCGCATGCAGCGTCTGAAGACCGGCGAGATGATTGCCTTTGCCGGCGAGGCCGGGGCCATAATGGCCCGGGCCCGGCCGCAGCAGCGCCAGGCCTTGCGCATGTTCGCCCATGATCTGGGTCTGGCCTTTCAAATCACCGACGATTTGCTGGATGTGGAAGGCAGCACCAAGGCAGTGGGCAAGGCCGTCGGCAAGGACGCCGCGGCGGGCAAGTCCACCATCGTCTCCGTATTGGGGGTTGAGGGCGCCCGTGATCGGGCTATCTTGTTATCTGGCCAGGCGGCGGCGCACCTGGATCATTTTGGCGAGAAAGCTAACGCTTTGCGGGCTTTGTGCGAATTCGTTATAACTCGGAGCAATTGATCGCATTTTGCGGCGGGGAACGACGTGTCGGAAAGCAGGACACCATTATTGGATACCATTGACGGGCCGGCGGATACCCGCGGCCTGTCCATCGTACAGTTGCGGCAACTGGCGGACGAATTGCGCATCGAAACCATTGATGCGGTAGCCCAGACCGGCGGTCATTTAGGGGCCGGACTGGGTGTGGTCGAACTGACGGTTGCGTTGCATCACATTTTCGAAACGCCGGAGGATATCCTGATCTGGGATGTGGGCCATCAGGCCTATCCCCACAAAATTCTCACCGGTCGGCGGGATTCAATCCGCACCTTGCGGCAGGGCGGCGGCCTGTCCGGTTTCACGAAGCGGACGGAAAGCCCCTATGACCCGTTCGGCACGGCGCATTCCTCAACCTCGATTTCAGCTGCTCTGGGGTTTGCCGTGGCCCGTGATCTGGACGGCCGGGACAGCAACGTGGTGGCGGTGATCGGCGATGGCGCCATGAGCGCGGGTATGGCGTTCGAGGCGATGAACAATGCAGGCTCGTCTAATACCCGCATGGTAGTGGTCCTTAACGACAACGATATGTCCATCGCACCGCCCGTCGGCGCCATGAGCGCCTATCTATCGCGGCTGTTGTCCTCGCGTCCCTATCGCGGCCTACGGCATTTCGCCAAACAACTGGCGCAGAAAATGCCCGAACCCTTGGAACGGACGGCCCGGCGGGCCGAGGAATATGCCCGAGGCCTGATTACCGGCGGCACCTTGTTCGAAGAGTTGGGTTTTTTCTACGTCGGGCCCATCGATGGCCATAACCTGGATCATCTGTTGCCGGTGCTGAAGAACGTGCGTGAAGCGCGGCGGACCAATCCCATTCTGGTGCATGTGGTCACGCAAAAGGGTAAAGGCTATGCGCCGGCCGAAGAAGCGGCGGACAAGTTTCACGGTGTCTCGCGCTTTGATGTGGTGACCGGGGCCCAGGCCAAGGCCAAGCCCAATGCGCCCAGCTATACCAATGTCTTCGCCGATCAGCTTGTGCGCGAGGCGGAACGGGACGATAAAGTTGTGGCGATCACCGCGGCCATGCCGTCGGGCACCGGGTTGTCTGAGTTCCAGAAACGTTTCCCCGAGCGCTGCTTTGATGTGGGTATCGCAGAGCAGCATGGGGTGACGTTCGCCGCCGGTTTGGCGGCGGCCGGTTATCGTCCTTTCGCGGCGATCTACTCGACATTTTTGCAGCGGGCCTATGACCAGGTGGTGCATGATGTCGCCATTCAGAAGCTGCCCGTGCGCTTCGCCATTGACCGGGCCGGATTGGTTGGGGCCGATGGACCAACCCACGCCGGCGCCTTCGATCTGACCTATCTGGCCAGTTTGCCGAATTTTGTTGTCATGGCAGCGGCGGACGAGGCGGAGCTGACCCGTATGGTGGCCACCGCCGCCCTTATCGACGACGGCCCGTCGGCCTTCCGCTACCCGCGTGGCGAGGGCGAGGGTGTGGAGATCAGCTTGCCGGCGGAACCGCTGGAGATAGGCAAAGGCCGCATGGTGCGTGAAGGCAATACGGTCGCCATCCTGTCCCTGGGCACGCGTCTTGGCGAATCCCTGAAGGCGGCGGAGGATTTGACCGCCAAGGGCTATTCGACCTCCGTCGCCGATGCCCGGTTTTGCAAGCCCCTGGATGAGGATATGATCTGCCGGCTGGCCCGTAGCCACAAAGTCCTGATCACCATCGAGGAAGGCGCCATCGGCGGCTTTGCCGCGCATGTGCTGCAGTGTCTGGAACGTCACCAGTTGCTGGATGAGGATCTGAAAGTCCGCACCATGATGCTGCCTGACCGCTTTATCGAGCATGACGCGCCAAAGGCGATGTACGACGCCGCCGCCCTGAACGCGCCCGATATCGTCGCCACGGCCCTGGCCGCGTTGGGGCGGGCGCAGGAGATTGAGGCACCAAGACTGGCGTAGGCGGATATGACCTCGCAAGCCAAAGGCAAACAAGCAACGCGGCAAAAATCCCGGTTAACGGCGCGGGCAAAATCCAAGATGCGGTTGGACCTGCTGTTGGTGGCGCGCGGCCTGGCGGAAAGCCGCGGCCGGGCCCAGGCCCTGATCATGGCGGGGCGGGTCCATCAGGGCGCACAGGGCGCGGATCGGCGCCTGGAGAAGGCCGGACAGGAACTTGCCATTGATGCGGAAATTTCGGTGCGTGGCAGGGATCACCCCTGGGTCTCGCGCGGCGGGGTAAAACTGGCCCATGGCCTGGCGGAATTTGCGATTTCACCTGCCGGCCTGATCTGCCTTGATATCGGGGCTTCCACGGGTGGCTTTACGGATGTGCTGTTGCAGGGCGATGCGGCCCGGGTCCATGCGGTGGATGTGGGCCATGGCCAACTGGCCTGGTCCCTGCGCAACGATGATCGCGTCGTTGTTCTGGAGCGCACCAACGCCCGCTATCTGACCACGGCGGAGGTGCCCGATGCGGTTGATTTGATTGTCTGCGACGCCTCCTTCATCGGCCTGCGCACCGTGCTGCCCGCCGCCATGGCACTGGCTGCACCGGGCGCCGCCCTCATCGCCTTGATCAAACCGCAGTTCGAGGTGGGTCCGGACCGTGTTGGTAAGGGCGGGGTGGTGCGGGACCCGGCCCTGCATGACGAAGTCAAATTGGAGATCACCGCCTGGCTGGAGCAACAACCGGGCTGGTCGCTCCTTGGGACGGCAACCAGCCCCATCAAGGGGCCCCAAGGCAACGTCGAATTTCTGCTTGCCGGACGTAAGGACGGTTGAGGCAGCCTGGTGCAAAGCGTTGGTTGAACTGAGAATTGAGAGCCTGGGCGCCCGCGGTGACGGCATCGCCCATGATCACGACGGTGTCCTTTACGTGCCTTACGGCGTGCCGGGGGACCAGGTTGAAGCAACCATAACTGGCCACCGCGGCGGCGCTCGGCTGGCGCGCCTGGATCGAGTGCTGCAACCCGGCGCGGACCGCGCCACGCCACCTTGCCCCCATTTCGGCAGCTGCGGCGGCTGCGCCCTGCAACATCTGAAGGCTGCCGCCTATGCGCGTTGGAAGCTGGATGTCCTGCGGCAGGTCATGGCGCGCCGCCACCTGGATGTTGGCACCATTCAGGATCTCGTCGCGGTGCCTCCGGCCAGCCGCCGCCGGGCCCGTTTCGCGGCACTGCGCAGCCGTGATGCTGTTCATCTGGGCTTCAATGCCGCCGGCAGCCGCAAGATCATCAGTTTGCATGCCTGTCATATCCTGCGCCCGGCCATCGTCAGCCTGCTGCCCGATCTGCGGGCCCTGTTATTCGATCTGCTGCCCACGGGTGGGCGTGCAGATGTGCAGGTCACGGAAACCGAAACCGGCCTGGATCTGTGGCTGGTGGCGGACTTCCCGCACCAGGCCCAGGTTGATATGCGCCTGGCCGAATTTGCCCAGAATGCCGACCTAGCCCGCCTGTCCAGCGGCATGCGGCCTGAAACCGCCCTGCAACGCCGGGCACCAAGGGTCACTTTGACGGGCGTCGCGGTAATACCGCCGCCCGACGGCTTTCTTCAGGCCAGCCTGGCCGGTGAACAGGCCCTGGTCGGCCTGGTGCGGCAGGGTGTCGGTCAGGCGGCCAAGGTGGCTGACCTGTTCGCCGGTGTCGGGACTTTCAGTTTCGCCCTGGATGGCGGGGCAGAGGTGGTGGCGGTGGAAGGGGCCGCGGATCAGGCCCAGGCCTTGATCTCCGCCCGCAACGCTGCCCGGCGAAGCCGGATCGAGGTGCAAGTACGCGACCTTGAACGTCGGCCGATGGCGGTTGACGAGCTGGCATCGTTTGGCGCCGTGGTTTTTGATCCGCCGCGCGCCGGGGCCAGCCGCCAGGCCGCGGTCCTGGCCGCATCGGACGTGCCCAGGGTTGTCGCGGTGTCGTGCAATCCGGCTACCTTTGCCCGTGATGCCCTGGCCCTGACTCAGGGCGGCCACCGCTTGTTGTCCGTCACCCCGGTCGATCAGTTCCCCTGGAGCCGGCATCTGGAGTTGGTCGCCAGCTTTCAACGTTGAGCGCGTGGTCCGGTGCCGTTGCAGCCTGCGCCGGTTCAGCACCAGCCAAGAGGTCGTCAAAAAAGGTCGCCGGCATCAGTGCGGTCGGATATGAACCCGCCTGGACTTGTGTGGCCGCTTGGGCGACCATGGCCCGGTTTCCGGAATAATGAACGTGAAGGCACGCATGGCCCTGCCGAATATCATCCGCCGCGTCCTGGGTTGGGACCGTCGGCGGCACGCCCGTTCTCGCCGGCCGGCGCTACGCGTGCAGTTTTCCGGCCGCAAGATGCGCGCTGTGGATTGGTCGCCCGGCGGCTGTTTGCTGCCGCCTCTTGATCCACCCATGGACCCACCCTTGCGGACCGGTGACACCTTTGAAGGACGAATCAGCGGTATCGGATTGGGCAACTCCGGCGATTTCCTGGCCGAAGTGGTGCGCTTTACCAAGGACGGTGAAATGGGCGTGCGTTGGCTGGAACTGGATTCGCACGTCTTTTTGGTGCTTTCAGGCTTGAACACCAGATAGCCGGTGGCCATGCTGGCGGACCGCAGGCAAACAATACAGACGCAAATACGAGGGAGACAGGACAGATGGGCACGATGATCGACTTTGGCAGACCCGACGGCGGCCGCACCAAAGGCTATCTGGCGGCGGCAGGGGCGGACCGGCCTTCGCTGGTGGTGATCCAGGAGTGGTGGGGCCTGAACGATCAGATTTGCGGCGTAGCTGACCGTTTTGCCCGCGCCGGTTACAACGCCCTGGCGCCGGATTTGTACGAAGGCCGTGTGACACAGGAGCCCGATGAAGCCAACCACCTGATGAGTGGCCTGGATTTCCCCGGTGCCACCCACCAGGATCTGCGCGGCGCGGCGCTGCATTTACAGGGCATTGGCGGCAATGTCGCGGTGATGGGATTTTGCATGGGCGGGGCCCTGACCATCGCCAGCGCCGTGCATGTGCCGGAGGTAAAGCTGGGCGTTTGCTTTTACGGCATCCCGCCCAAGGAATTCGCCGATCCGGCCAGGATCAGCATGCCCCTGCAATGTCATTTCGCAAACCAGGATGATTGGTGCACACCGCAGGCAGTAGATGAACTGGAAGCCGACCTGACGGCAGCCGGCGCCAACGCGGAAATCCACCGTTATGATGCGGCCCACGGTTTTTTCAATGAAACCAGCGAGGCCGCCTATAATGCCGCCGCCGCCAATCTGGCCTGGCGACGCATGAGCGATTATCTGGCGGCGAATTTGTAGCATAGAGTCTTTCCGACTGACGTCGGACCGCCACGCCGCCCGCTCCCCCTCCCGGCCACCTACAGATCATGATCCCGATGGGTGGCCGGGAGGGGAGCGGGCGGCGTGGCGTTTCCGTCTAAAAAGGAAAGACTCAAGGGTTGGCGCCCGCCCGTAGGCTTTGCCGGACATCGTCGGGTATGGCTGCGGTATTGGCGCCTATTAGAAACACCATGACCGAACGGGCCGTGGCGATGCAGCGGTCCCCCGCGAACAGGCCGGCGCCAAAGGTCGCCGATTTTCCGCCCAGGGCCAACAGGCGGGTTCCTATGCGGATTTGACCGGGGGTGGTCGCCTCGGCACGAAAGTCGATGTCCAAATGGGCGATGACCCAGCGTTCCGCGGGGCCGCGTTGCGCCATTGCCCTGTGCAAATGCGCCACCCGGCCACTTTCCACATAGGCTGCGTAGGCGGTGTTATTAATATGGCCCCCGGCATCGGTATCGGCGACGCGGATATTCTCGCTGACCCAGAACTCAAAATTGGCGGGATCTGTCAGATCCACGCCGGTTGCGGCGGTCTGCGTCATTTTTCTTTGTCCCGGTACCTGGCCAGCAATAACAACAGGCCTGCAGCCGCGGTACAGGCCAGCCCGGCAATGGCCGGGGGCACGGTATCAGTAAAGACGAACAAGCCACCGCCGGCGATCAAAAGCAACGCCGCCAGGCCATGCAGCTGCTGTCGTGTCATGGTCCTGCCTTTGCGCATATCAATGATCATTGGGCTTATACCACCTTGCGATGATAGGGACCCATATAGACGCCTTGCGGAAGTCGCGCGGGACGCGCGCCTCTGGCGCGACCGGGTAGGAGCGTGCGACGCAGCGATACGGGGTATCGTCAGTCGTGCGCGACGCCATCCGAAATCTTCCGCAAGGCGCCGTTCCGGTCGTCTCCGCGCGCCCTCGGATGGCGTCGTGAAGGCTTGACGATGTCCCACATCGCCTGCACCTTCTCTCCTCCCCGAGGGCGCGCGGTGACGATCTATATGGGTTCCTATCATCGCAAGGTGGTATTAACCGCCCTGACCGGTCTGCGCCCGGTGCCGCAGCATATGATCGGCCAGGACGCAGGCCATCATGGCCTCGCCCACGGGCACGGCGCGGATGCCGACACAGGGGTCGTGCCGGCCCTTGGTCACCACTTCCGTTTCGACACCGTTCTTGTCGACGCTGCGCCGGGGTATGAGGATGGACGAGGTGGGCTTGACCGCGAAACGCAGTACGATGTCCTGGCCGCTGGAAATGCCGCCCAGAACGCCGCCGTTGTGATTGCCGGTGAAGCCGGGGCCGTCGTTGCCGGGCAGCATTTCGTCCGCCGCATCCTCGCCGCGCATTCGGGCGGCACCGAAACCGCTGCCAATTTCGACCCCCTTGACCGCATTGATGCTCATCATGGCGGCGGCCAGATCCGCGTCCAATTTGCCATAGACGGGGGCGCCCCAGCCCACCGGCACGCCCGATGCATGCACTTCGACCACCGCCCCGACAGAGGATCCATCTTTGCGGATGGCATCCAGATATGCCTCCCAAACCGGCGCCATTGCGCTGTCAGGACAATGCAGGATGTTATTGGCGACGGCATCCCAATCCCAGTTGGCATCGGCCACAGCATGTTCACCGATTTGCCGCAGGGCGCCTCGTATCACGATGTTGGCGCCCAGCACCTTGCGGGCCACGGCGCCGGCGGCGACCCGGCAGGCGGTTTCCCGGGCCGAGGCGCGGCCCCCGCCGCGGGGATCGCGAATGCCGTATTTGCCCTGATAGGTGTAATCCGCATGGCCCGGACGAAAGGTGTCGGCAATGGCGCTGTAATCCTTGGAGCGCTGATCGACATTCTCGATCAACAGGCTGATTGGGGTACCCGTGGTTCGGCCCTCGTGGATACCAGACAGAATGCGAACCTGATCGGTTTCCCGGCGTTGGGTCACAAAGCGCGAGGTGCCGGGCCGGCGCCGGTCCAGCAGCGTTTGGATGTCGCCCTCGGCCAGGGGCAATAGCGGCGGCACGCCGTCAACAATGCAACCAATGGCGGGCCCATGGCTTTCGCCCCAGGTCGTGACCCGAAACAGCTGGCCAAATGTATTGTGCGACATATTTCCATGGGCGCCGCTGAGCGCCGCGCCCTCCCTGTGGTGCCGATCCTTACAGCAGTGGTCGATACAATGGCGGTCTAAACGGTGGAGATATCGGGGGCATCCACGGCCTTCATGCCGACCACGTTATAACCGCAATCCACGTGATGGGTTTCGCCGGTAACGGCGCTGCCCAGGTCGCTCAAAAGATATAGCGCCGCGCCGCCGACTTCATCGATGCCGACGTTGCGGCGCATAGGCGAATTGTACTCGTTCCATTTCAGAATATAACGGAAATCGCCGATACCGGAGGCGGCCAGGGTCTTGATCGGACCGGCGGAAATGGCGTTGACGCGAATATTACCCGGGCCCAGGTCGGCCGCGAGATAGCGCACACTGGCCTCCAACGCCGCCTTGGCCACACCCATGACGTTGTAATGGGGCATCACCCGTTCGGCGCCATAATAGCTCAAGGTAATGATGGAACCGCCGTTGGCCATCAGTTTTTCCGCCCGCTGGCACAGGGTGGTAAAGGAATAACAGGAAATATCCACCGAACGGGCAAAGTTGCCGGCTGTGGTGTCCACATAACGGCCTTTCAGTTCGTCCGGGTCGGCATAGGCGATGGCATGGACCATGAAATCCAGTCCGCCCCACCGGCCCTCGATCTGCTCGAAGACCGCATCCATGCTGGCATCGTCGGTAACATCGCAGGGCATGACGAAATCCGAGCCAACGGACGAGGCCAAGGGTCGCACCCGTTTTTCCAACGCCTCGCCCTGGAAAGTAAACGCCAACTCCGCGCCTTGTTCGACGGCCGCCTTGGCCACGCCCCACGCGATCGAGCGACTGTTCGCGACCCCCATCACCAAACCGCGCCGGCCGGCCAATATACCTGTTCCTGACATGCCTTGCCTCGCCGAAAATACTGAAATCTCAACTGGTTGGCCTAGTCTACACCAACCTGGGAACGGGGCAAATCTTTCAATTATTGGGACTCGGTGGGTTTGTCCTGTGCACCTTTGTTCCGCTTTTCCGCCCATTGTTCCAGCAGGGCCGTCAGCTCCGCATCCGGGGGATCGGGCAGGGTCAGTTGCAAATGGATGTATTGATTGCCGGCCTCCGTGGCTTTTGGAGGCCGAATGCCCTTGGCCTTCAAGCGCAGGACCTGGCCGTTGTTCGCGCCTTTCGGAATGGTCATGGTGACCGGGCCATCAATGGTCGGCACCTCGATCCTTGCGCCGAGGACGGCGTCCGCCAGCGCCAAGGGCAAATCCATATGGATGTCCGTCTCCTCGCGGCGAAATTGCGGATGGCTGCGCACATTGACTTCCACCAGGGCATCACCCGGCCCGGCGGGGCCGGGGTCGCCCTGGCCGCGCAATCGGATCTGTTTGCCGTCAACAATTCCGGCGGGAATGCGGATGTCCAGCATCTTGCCGTCAGGCAGGGTAATACGGCGGGTCGAACCCTTGGCCGCATCCAGAAATTCCACGGTTATCTTGTAGGACCGGTCCGGTCCCTTTTGCGGCGTCGCCTGTCTGGCGCGGCCGCCGCGCATGTTGGAAAAAAACTCGCCGAAAATATCTTCCGCGCTATAGCCACCGGTGTCCGGCCCGCCGCGTCCGCCGGCATATTCATAGCGATAACGTGGTTTTTCCTGGCCATCGGCGCCGATCTCGCCGTTGTCATAACGTTTACGCATAGCCTGGTCGCCAACCAGAGAATAAGCCGCCGAAACTTCCTTGAAGCGATCGGCCACAACCGTGTCATCCGGGTTCACATCCGGATGCAGTTCTTTAGCAAGCCGGTGATAGGCTTTCTTGATCTCGCTTTCACTGGCATTGCCTGCCACGCCCAACACCGTATAAGGATCACGCATAATCGCCTATTCCCAAGCACGCTTCTCGAATCGGAACAGCCACGGACAAAATTAGTCCCATGACGCGGAACGATCTTAATATGGCAACGATAGGGAAGGGTTAACAGGCCTAAATTATGGCTGTGTCCCTTCGTCCCGCGCAACGTTCTGTACCAATAACCGGGCCGCGACGCGTTCATCCTGGCTCATTACGCTATCGAGAGCTTTTTTGCTAGCCACGGCCCCGGCATGTTGTTGCGATGCCGCCTGGCTAAGCCAGAAAAATCCCTGCGGTTTACTGGCTTCCGAAAAACTATTGTGCAGGTACAGTTTTCCCAGTTGATATTGCGCCTCGGCGTGGCCGCCTTCGGCCAGGGGTTGCCAGCGTGCCTTGGCGGTCGCGTAATTGGCGGCGTGCAAGGCGACCAAACCAGCTGCAATATTACGCCGCGCGGCCTCTTCAGGGCTGTCAGCAGAAATTACCTCGCGATCGCCACCATGGTCGGTCTCGGATTTTGTCGAGAAAAAGGCCGCCACCACATCGAACAAGGAACCGTCTTCCTCTGGCTGCGCCAAGCCGTCCTTGCCTGCTTCCCCCCTCGCCAGTTCGAACTCGGCCGGGTCCATGGCAGGCGGATCCATCATTTGCGGCGCCGTTGCGGGCATTTCTATTGCTGCCAATTCCGGAGGCTCTGCCAAGTCAGGACCGGCAGGCGGCGGCACAGCCGATGTGCTGGCGGTCCTGACAGGTTTAGACTGCACGGGCAGACGACTGGGTGGACTGGGCGGTCCAGCCGGGCCGGAAATAGTTCCCACCAGTTTAGCCAGGGCCCGCATGGACGGCTTATGTCCGGCCTTGGCCGCCCGATACAGCCAACCCGCCGCCTTCGCCTCGTTCCGCTCCACGCCCTGGCCACGTAGATAGAGCAGCGCCAAATTATGCTGCGCCAGGACGTGATTATTGACCGCGGCGGCCGTGAACCAATAGGCGGCTTCCTGGGCGTCTTCTTCGACCCCCTGGCCGCGCAGATACATGGAACCTAGATTGGCCTGGGCCCGTGCCAGTCCGCTGTCGGCGGCCAGGCGGTACCAGGCGGCGGCTTGGGTGAAGTTTTGCGGCACGCCCAGGCCCATGCGGTAGAGATGGGCCAGATTACGTTGGGCCGCGGGATCGCCCCGATGAGCCCAGGGCAGCCAAATATCGTGCGCCTTGGCAAAATCACCCCGATCATAGGCAGCAACCCCCGCCGAGAAAGGCTCGGCCGGAGCGTGGTTCGGGGCGATCAGGGCGGGATCCGCCTCCTCCGCCGCGGCCGGCATGACAGCCCAGGCGAGCAACAGCACAGACAAGGTGGGAATGACCGCGCGGTGCAGACCCAACGACAAGAAAACAGCGAAAAATCGCTTAGCCGTTAACGATTTTCCAACTGCCGTCGGGCTGCCTGCAGGCGGTCCCATAGGCCTTCTCCGTCTTGCCGCCCACGGTTATCGTCTGTCCGTACTCACGGCAATATTGACCAGCAGCGTTGGTATAGGAAGGTTGCGGCGCGATCGTGCCGGAATGGCCGCTGTCGGGATTGCGCCAACTGACCGTCTCACCCGACGGGGTCGCTTCCAATGTCCGTTGGGTGGCCTGCTCCATGGCAAGACGATCGGCGCGGTCCAGGGACTTGCCGACCTCGCTCCCCAGCATTCCGCCCAACAGGGTGCCCGCGGCCACAGCCACGAGTGTACCGCTGCCGCTGCCGACCTGTGAACCCAACAGGGCGCCGCCGGCGGCACCAAGCAGGGTGCCCATGGTCTGTTTCTCGCCGGCGTCCTGACAGGCTGCCGCGGACAGGGCAATTAGCCCGATCGCAAAATAACGTGCGCTTTGTATCATCGTCGTTCCCATCTGATCGCTAATGTCCTTGGAATACATCGTTTCCTCCGCCTTGTATCGTACACTGCGGTTTCCTGCGCATCTGCCGAGACGGATGGCTCAAATACATTGCGACACCGCGCCGCATGAACGCCGTGTATCATTAGCATATATATAGAACAATTAGGCCGCGCCACTAGTGCTGATTCAAGTCTTGGTCGCCGCAATGTGGTAATGTTTGACGGGCTGTAGATGGAGACAATAGTTTGAACGAGGCGTTGAATAGCCTTGACCCGGTCCATGGCGGACATGACGCCGGCGGCAATCGGAATACCCGACTGTTGCGGCTGGCGACCTATGCCGCCGTTACGGTGGCGGCGTTGCTGATTCTGGCTAAGTTGATTGCCTGGTTTCTGACCGATTCCGTCGCCATTTTGAGTTCCCTGATGGATTCTGTCCTGGATGTGGGGGCGTCCCTGGTGAACATGTACGCCGTTGCCCATGCCCTGGTGCCGGCCGACCGGGAGCATCGTTTTGGCCATGGCAAGGCCGAGGCCCTGGCCGGTTTGGCACAATCGGCCTTCATTTCCGGATCGGCCCTGTTTCTTGTGGCCGAGGCCGGCCAACGTCTGTTCGAACCGCACCCGATCGCACGGGACGAGGTTGGCATCGCCGTCATGGTGCTTTCCCTGGCCCTGACCATCGCCCTGGTACTATTTCAACGATATGTGGTCAGGCGCACCCATTCCGTCGCGATTTCTGCCGATTCGGTGCATTACCGCGCCGACATCCTGGCTAATCTCGGCGTCATCCTCGCTCTTGTCCTGGCTGGCCGTTTCGGCTGGATTTATGCCGACGCCGTGATCGCGCTGATCGTCGCGGCCTATATCCTGTTCGGGGCGTGGGGCATTATTCGCAGCTCCCTGGATCAACTGATGGACCGTGAGTTCCCCGAGGCGCAGCGCGCGCGCATCAGGCAACTGGTTCTGGATCATATACACGTGGAGAATGTGCACGATCTGCGCACCCGCTCTTCTGGTCTGCAATCCTTCATCCAATTGCATATGGAACTGGACGGTGATCTGACCTTGCTGAGGGCCCACGAAATCGCCGACGAGGTAGAGGCTGCGATTTGCGCGGCCTTTCCAGGAGCCGAAGTGATCATTCATCAGGATCCCGCAGGACTGGAAGAATGGCACCCCCCATTTCCAAGCTGACGCAACAGGACATCGTTGCTTTCCTCAAGCGCCCGGAAAGCCACGGATTGGCCGGGTCGGAAACCGTGCAGTGTGTGCAAACCCACGGCGCCATAATATTTCTGGCCGGCGATCTTGCCTACAAACTGAAGCGGGACGTCCGCTTGCCGTATCTGGATTTTTCCACAATGGAAAAGCGCCGGCGGGCTTGCGAAAACGAAGTTCGGCTGAACAAGCGTACGGCGCCCACACTGTATCATGGTGTCGTCGCAATTGAACGGCAGGCGGATGGCCCGCTGACCATTGATGCCGGCGAGGGCGAGACCGTGGACTGGCTGGTCAAAATGCGGCGTTTTCCCGACCATGCCTTGCTTAGCAAGGTCGTGGCCAAGGGGTCCCTTTCGCCGCAAATTGTTCATGATCTGGCGGACACCATCGCCGAATTTCATCGCGCCGCGGAAAAATCCAGCGCCTGGGGCGGGGCCGATGAACTGTTGCGTATTGCCACGAGCAACGCCGCCAGCATCGCCAGCTACACACCGGAGGTCTTCGCGCCGGAACAGGCGAAGGAATTGGCCGAGATGACCTTGGCGGCGGTAGAGGTGCATAGGGAATTGTTGGAATGGCGCCGGGGCAACGGCTTTGTCCGGCACGGCCATGGTGATCTGCATTTGGCCAACATCTACCTTGATGACGGGCAGCCGCGGCTGTTCGATGCCATCGAATTCGATGACCGTCTGGCGCAGAACGATGTGCTTTATGATCTTGCCTTCCTGTTGATGGATCTTTGGCATCGGGGCCTGACAGGCCCGGCTAACCGGATATTTTGCCGCTATCTGTTGCGTACCGGTGACGTCGCCGGCCTTGCCGCGTTGCCCTTGTTTTTGTCTTTGCGGGCCGGCATACGGGCCCATGTGACCGCGACCATGGCAGCCGGTACCGAGGACAATGCCGGCCCCAGGGCGGAAGCTGTCCGTTATCTGGACCTGGCCATGGCGGTTCTGCGGCCTAGGCCGCCCATCTTGCTGGCGGTCGGTGGTTTTTCGGGCAGTGGTAAAACTCACCTGGCAGCCGCCCTGGCGCCCCTGTTGGGCTCGGTGCCAGGTGCCGTGCATCTGCGCAGCGATGAACTGCGCAAAGTGATGCTGGGTCAGGATCCCGAATCCCCCCTGGATTCGTCGGCCTATACCAGCGCCGTTAGCGGCCGGGTCTATGAACAACTACGGCAATGGGCCGGACAGGCGCTTTTGTCCGGTCATGCCGTAATCGCCGATGCGGTGCATAATCACGCCGGGGCGCGTGACGCCCTGTCCCAACTGGCGGCACAAAGCGGCGTGCCTTTTCTGGGATTTTGGCTGGAGGCGGATCCGGCCCTGATGGCGCAACGGATTGCGGCCCGCCATGGCGATGCCTCGGACGCGGATGCCGCCGTGATGCAGAGGCAAGTGGCCTCCGGGGCAGGGCCAATTAACTGGCACCGGATCGATGCCGCGCTGCCGCTGGAAGAAAAAACACGTCAAATCAAGGTTCTGCTTGGCGAATCTGTAATATTTCGCTAACAATCGAAAACGACGTTCTGCGCCGTCTGACTGGCCTTGGGGACACTTGACCAGTTCAATCCAGAGTTTAGAATATTTTGTTAATTGCAATTCGCAGGGGATCGGATCCGTGAACAAAGATCAATCCACCGGGAAACGAGAAGAACTTATGGGTTTCCTGTTTTTGACCGTCGTCCTGGCGCCGGCATTGTCCATCGCCCTGGTTGGCAGTTACGGTTTGGCCATCTGGATCTATCAAATCCTGGCCGGGCCCCCGGCCGGATCATAAAGCACCGATCGGCAGGATATCGGCAAAATGCAGGAGTGACCTGAACATGAAGGCACATGGAAACATGGCGTCAAATCCGTCCCGCCGGGACCTGATAACCGGGCGCAGTTCGCAGCCCGGTGATGCGCGATCCGGCGGCCATGTTGCCAGCCTCATGGTGCAGGCCCGGCCGCAGCATATGGATCATTTGGCGCCTGCCTTGACCGCAATTTCAGGGGTCGAGGTGCATGGGAGCAATGACGCTGGCCGCATGATCGTGACGGTCGAGGCCGACAATGACGGCCATTTCATGGATATCATGTCGCGCATCGAAGGCACCGAGAACGTTGTTATGGCATCGCTCGTCTACCACCAGATAGAGGACTGATCCCATGGGCAGGAAGAAACCCAACGCAGATCTATCCCGCCGGGACTACATCAAGGCCAACGCGATCGCCGCGGCGGCCGCGGCGTCCGGCGTCGCCGTCCCGGCCGCCGCCGCCAATCTGGTCGCGGATAGGGAGAAAGCCAAACTCACCTGGTCGAAAGCGCCTTGCCGGTTCTGCGGCACCGGCTGCAGTGTCATGGTCGGTACCAAGGAAGGCCGGGTCGTCGCCACCCACGGCGACACGAAATCCGAAGTCAACCGCGGTCTCAACTGCGTCAAAGGCTACTTTCTATCCAAAATCATGTATGGCAAGGACCGCTTGAAGACACCGTTGCTGCGCATGACGAACGGCAAGTATGACAAGAATGGTGAATTTGCCCCTGTCTCGTGGGATCAGGCCTTCGACATCATGGCCGTCAAATTCAAGCAGGCGATCAAGGAAAAAGGTCCCACAGCCGTGGGCATGTTCGGCTCCGGCCAATGGACGGTATGGGAAGGTTACGCGGCCTCCAAACTGATGAAGGGGGGGTTTCGCTCGAACAATATCGACCCGAATGCGCGCCATTGCATGGCGTCCGCGGTCGGCGGCTTCATGCGGACCTTTGGTATCGACGAACCCATGGGTTGTTACGATGATATCGAAGCGGCGGACGCCTTTGTGCTGTGGGGTTCGAACATGGCGGAAATGCACCCGATACTCTGGTCCCGGGTTGCCGACCGCCGCCTTGGCCATCCTCATGTCAGGGTCGCGGTCCTATCAACCTTCGAGAACCGCTGTTTTGATCTGGCCGACAACGGCATGGTGTTCACGCCGCAAACCGATCTGGCGATCCTCAACTTCATCGCCAACTACATCATCGAAAAAGGCCAGGTGAATTATGATTTCGTGCAGAAGCACGCGAATTTCCGCTTGGGCAATACCGACATCGGTTATGGCCTTCGGCCCGAGCATCCGCTCCAGAAAAAAGCCAAGAATGCCGGCAAGGCCGGCGGCTCCAAGCCCATTTCTTTCGAGGACTATGCCGCCTTTGTCAAAACCTACACGGTTGAATATGCGTCCAAACTCTCGGGCGTTCCGGAAGCGAAACTGATCGCGCTGGCAAAGCTCTACGCGGATCCGGGAACCAAGGTGACGTCATTTTGGACCATGGGTTTCAATCAGCATACCCGGGGGGTTTGGGCCAATAACCTGATCTATAACATTCATCTGTTGACCGGCAAGATTTCCCAGCCCGGCAACAGTCCGTTTTCGCTGACCGGACAGCCATCGGCCTGCGGCACCGCCCGCGAGGTTGGAACATTTTCCCATCGGCTGCCGGCCGATATGGTGGTGAAGAACCCCGAACACCGTGCCCTGGCGGAAAAGATCTGGAAGCTGCCCGCCGGCACCATTCCGGGCAAACCCGGCTATCATGCCGTGCAGCACAACCGCATGCTCAAGGACGGCAAGATCAACGCTTACTGGGTGCAGGTAAACAACAACGTGCAGGCTGCCGCCAACCTGAACGAGGAAACCCTGCCAGGCTATCGCAACCCGGATAACTTTATTGTTGTTTCCGACGCCTACCCCACCGTCACGGCGCAAGCGGCGGATCTGGTCTTGCCGACCGCCATGTGGGTCGAGAAGGAGGGCGCCTATGGCAACGCCGAACGGCGCACCCAGTTCTGGCATCAATTGGTCAGCGCACCGGGAGAGAGCAAATCCGATCTGTGGCAGTTGATGGAATTTTCCAAACGCTTCACCACCGATGAAGTCTGGCCGCCGGCCTTGTTGGACAAGAATCCTGAATACAAGGGCAGGACGCTTTTCGAAGTGCTGTACAAGAACGGCAATGTCGACCGTTTTCCCTTGCGCGATGTATCGCCCAATTACGAAAATGATGAAGCCAAGGATTTTGGTTTCTACGCCCAAAAGGGCCTGTTCGAGGAATATGCCCAATTTGGCCGTGGCCATGCCCACGATCTGGCCTCGTTCGATATTTATCACCTGACCCGCGGTTTGCGCTGGCCCGTGGTCAATGCCAAGGAAACCCGCTGGCGTTTCCGTGAAGGGTCGGACCCGTACGTCAAGGAAGGTGCGGATTTTCAGTTCTATGGCAAGAAGGACGACAAGGCGAACATCTTTGCCCTGCCCTATGAACCCCCTGCCGAGTCGCCTGACGAGGAGTATGACCTGTGGCTTTCCACCGGGCGCGTTCTGGAGCACTGGCATTCCGGTTCCATGACCCAGCGGGTGCCGGAATTGTACCGGGCCTTTCCCAACGCGGTTGTCTTCATGCACCCCGATGACGCCGAGGCGCGCGGCCTCAAGCGCGGCAGCGAGGTACGGGTTGTCTCCCGGCGCGGCGAAATCAGAACCCGCGTCGAGACCCGCGGCCGCAACAAACCGCCCGTCGGGCTGGTCTTCGTACCCTGGTTCGATGCCAGCCAGCTGATCAACAAGGTTACGCTGGACGCGACCGATCCCCTTTCCAAACAGACGGATTACAAAAAATGCGCCATCAAAATTTTGCCCGTCTAGCCTGCTTTCGCCGCGGCATGAAAAGCCGCCTCGCCGCCTTCGCCGGCCTGTTGGCAATGGCCGTTTTGACGATTTCAGCGGCCGCGGTGGCAGAGTCCCTGGCAACCCTTCGCGGCAACGCCATCAAGCAAGAGGCCAGCGCCCCAATGATGGGCAAGCAAGTCAACACGGATCTGCGCCCGGTCCGAAATTACCCGGAACAACCCCCCACCATCCCGCACAAGACCCGGGGCTATGCGATCAATCTTCAGGCCAACAAATGCCTGAGCTGCCATAGCCGCCGTGGCGTCGGGCGATCCCAGGCGCCCATGGTCAGCGTGACCCATTTCATGGACCGCGACGGGCAGATTCTGTCAGCGGTCACGCCACGGCGCTACTTCTGCAACCAGTGCCATGTACCGCAACTGGATGCCAGAACCATGGTCGATAACGATTTCATTGATGCCGAGGCATTGCCCAAGGCAAAGGGAAAATAGGCGATGGGTATCCTTAGCAGATCGCTGATGTTGCTGCGCCTGCTCAATCGTCCAAGCGGCCATTTCAGCCTGGCGTTTTTGACATTCGGCGGCTTTATTGCCGGCGTCATGTTCTGGGGCGCCTTCAACACCGCGCTAGAGGTCACCAATACCGAGACGTTTTGCATCTCGTGCCACGAAATGCGTAACAACGTCTATCAGGAATTGCGTCAGACAATTCACTATTCAAACCGCTCCGGCGTCCGTGCCACCTGCCCGGATTGCCATGTGCCGCACAACTGGACGGATAAAATCGCGCGCAAGATGGCGGCCACGAAAGAGGTGTGGGGCAAGATTTTCGGCACCATCAGTACACGGGAGAAATTCCAGAACAAACGCCTCGATCTGGCCATGCATGAATGGGCCCGGTTCAAGGCCAACGATTCACTGGAATGCCGCAACTGCCACGAATATGCTTACATGGATATTACCCTGCAAAGCCCGCGCGCGGCCGATCACCACGAGCGCCTGCTGGCTAACGGCGAGAAGACCTGCATCGATTGCCACAAGGGTATCGCCCATGAATTGCCCGACATGTCCGGGGTCAAGGGCTGGAACTGATCCCAGGCCGCACCGATGGCTGCTCCTTAAAGCGTGGACAAGGGTATCAGGGTGTCCATTGCTTGACAGTTGGGCGCGTGTTGTAGGACAAGGGTGCGCGCCCGGTTGGCTGCGGCCATGCCTCCCATCCGCGATGCCTCGGACCCGCCTTTTCCACCCTGCGATTTTCAATTGATGTCACAAAACGGCCCCAGCATAGAGATCAGGTACGGCTGGGTGATCCTGATCGCGTCGCTGCTTATCCATAGCATCGGCCTCGGCGCGCCGAATATACTGTTCGTGACCCTCAAACCCATCGCCCATGATCTGGCGGCGGCCCGCGCCGTGCCATCGCTGGCCTATTCCCTGCTGATGATCGGGACCGGTGTTGGCGGCATCGCCATGGGCTGGTGGCTGGACAAGCGCGGCGTCATGGAGCCCGTGCTGTTCGGGGCGCTGATGATCGGTCTGGGATCTTTCGTGGCCGCCCAGGCCGAGGGCAAGTGGGGTCTGTATCTTGCCAACGGCGTGCTGATGGGTTTGCTGGGCAAGGCGGCGATGATCGCGCCGCTGGTTGCCAACGCCACCCGCTGGTTCGACCGCCGGCGCGGTCTTGCCGTCGCCATCATCGCCTCGGGTCAGGGGCTGGCCGGTATCGTCTGGCCGCCCATCGTCCGCTATATCAACGATGTCGCGGGCTGGCGCGAAGCCTATCAATATTACGGCGTCTTTGTTCTTGCCACCATGATCCCGCTGGCCCTGCTGCTCAGGCCAAAACCGCCCATTCAGCCCGCCGGCGCGGCGGCGGGCGGCCGCGGCAACGATGACACCGTACTTGGCTTGCCCTCCAACCTGGTGCAACTGGCCCTGTGGGCCGCGGTGGTCGGTTGCTGCACGGCAATGGCCATGCCGACC
>JAJFGG010000170.1 GCA_021776235.1 Alphaproteobacteria bacterium
CCGTTCTGATCACCGGAAGCCTGAGCCTTGAGCAATACATCCAAAGCCTAACAAAACACCCGCGAAATGGCTGCGAGCCCCCAAGGCGACGAAAACCGCAGGCATTCATGCTCCGGTTCGCCTTAACTTAGCGCCTATGGGGCGCTACCCTTTTACATCTCAAATAGACGTGACAATTCTCGTCGGTAAAGAATACGTCCTCACGGCAATTGCCGCACTGGGCCATGTGATGATGGCACGTTGGCAAAAGTATCGCGGCCGGGGCGGCGTATTCGATCAATCTAACACGATCAGCAGCAGGAAAGGCTAAGGCTAGCGCCCGTTTTTCTTTCAGTCGCCTCTGCGTCTAAATGGTGGGAGGTCTCGTGCCTGAAATATGTTCCGCCAGATCGTCCATCTTTTCCAGAATTTGACGAATGAATTGGTAGCGTCGTGAATCAGTTTCAGGATTCGCCAAAATCAGAACTATCCTTTCGCGCAA
The DNA here is from genome assembly GCA_021776235.1 of Alphaproteobacteria bacterium. Lineage (GTDB taxonomy): Bacteria > Pseudomonadota > Alphaproteobacteria. The sequence continues at coordinate 482 of JAJFGG010000170.1, forward strand.
GACCCGCATTTCCGTCAGCGCGGCTATGGTTTCTGGGCTGATTTCCACGGATGTGTGAGGTCCTGAATTTCCCATTCTTAACAACTACCAGACGAATTCATAAAATTTCGCTAACGGAAGACATGGGGTCGGGACATGGGGCCTCGCTGATTTGTAACCTGAGGCCGCCGCTGATCCGGCCTGGTTGAAGATAAAGGGGACAGTATATTGGACTGCATCCCTTGAGGGCGGATTCAAGTTGCGAATGCGCCAGAAAGGCAGATTCAGGTTTTAAGTGCACCAGTTATGTTTTCGGTCAGGACTTCAATACCGGGGACAGTATATGGTTAATCTGTTACCACAGGGCGGATTCCAGATAGAAGTGCGCCACGATTGTATGAGTAGGACATGAGGTCTAGGCTTTGAGGCCGGTTACCCCGTCGGCCTCTTCATCCAGGAACAACGGGCTTTCGGGTATTGTACTGCCGCCATCGACAATGATGGTTTGTCCCGTCACATAAGCGGCCTCGTCCGATGCCAGATACAACATGGCATACGCGATATCCTCCGGCGTGCCGAAATGGCCCGCGGGGATATATTTCGCCATTTGCTTCTGGCCTTCCTCGTCGGCCAACAGGTCCATGGCGGGGGTCTTGATGAAGCCGGGCTCAACCCCGTTGACGGTGATCCGCAAAGGCGCCAATTCCAGGCCGGCGGTCTTGATAAATCCGTTAAGGCCGCCCTTGCTGGCGGCGTAATAGGAGGTACCGGCCATCGCCACCCGAGGGCCGGTTACCGAGGATGTATAGAGCAGTCTACCGCCGCCCTGTTTTTTCATATGCGGGATCGACGCTTTCGCCAAGCTGAATGCCGCCTTTAGGTTCGTGCTCAACGAATCTTCGAGATCCATTGGTGCATAATCTTCAATCATGCCACCGGCGAAGGAAGCCGCGTTATGCACCATGATGTCGAGCTTCCCATAGGTTTTGATCGTGACGTCTATTGCGTTGTCGATTTGGCCCTGGTGCTGCACATCGGTCGGAACAAGAATTGCTTGTCCCCCAGCCGCGGTGATATCGTCCACCGTCGTTTCGCCGCTTGCCGCCGTACGGGTGGCAACGACCACCTCCGCGCCCTCGCTTGCAAAAACCTTTGCGATACCCTCGCCAATTCCCTGACCAGAGCCGGTCACCAGGACGGTCTTTCCCTTCAATCTTCCGACGCCCATGTGCTTACACCCTTTCAATTTATTGTGGACTCCGGCAATTCCGGTAACGATGTCCATGCACTCGATTGCATTGATTTGCATTCCCGAACTGGTGGTGCCCCCTCCCGGACTCGAACCGGGACGACTGTTAAGTCTCGGGATTTTAAGTCCCGTGCGTCTGCCAATTCCGCCAAGGGGGCACGATCTGAACTCGCGTTTTACGTGGGGCACCATGCCGTGCCGGGGGGCGCGGGGCAAGGGGGATTTGCGCCGCCGTGCCGTGCCGCCAGGTTGTGCCTACCACTCCCGCAGGGCGCGCCATTCGTTATCGGTGCCAAGGACGGCTTTTTCCGCGTCGTAGCTGAACAGCCAGGCCTGTTGCGGGGTGACACCGCCGCCGCTGCTTTCCGCATGCGCCGCCAGGCGGGTGTTGCGGCGGGCGATCTCGTCGGCATCATCCAGGTGGTACCAGCGTTCGGCATTGCGGGAATGGCGCTGCAGGCGCTGGGCCCGGTCCTTGCGCAGGCTCTGATATTTCAACAGCGACGCTTGGGGGTCATCTGAACCAGCCTCGGAGTCTATTTGCAGACAGCGCGCCAGCACCCAGGCATCTTCGATGGACTGCACCGCGCCCTGGGCGTGATAGGGCAGCATGGCGTGGGCCGCGTCCCCCATCAGGGCGATGCGGCCATTGATCCAGCTGGGCAGAGGCTCCCGGTCGTGCAGGGCGGTGACGAACAGCTGATCGGTCAAATCGACCAGGCCGCGGGCCTGTCCATACCAGCCCGCGAAACTGTCCTGCACCTCGGCCTTGCTGGCGGTCTGGGACCAGCTTTCCCGTTTGTCGTCATCGCCGGCGCCGATGGCGATCCAGTTGATCTGCCGGCCCGCCGAGACGTAGTAGAAGACCAGGGACAGGCGCGGCCCCATGACGGCGACGGATTGCTGCTCGATGTTCAGATGCGCCGCCTGTGCGGCCCCGACCATGCCGCGCCAGGCGAGATAGCCCGAGGGGCGGGGCGCCTCGGGGTTGAAAAGCTGATTGCGCACCGTGGAATGGATCCCGTCGGCGGCGATCAGCACGTCGCCGCTTTCCGTGCCGCCATCCGCCAGGCTGACGCTGACCTTGCGCGCGTCCTGGCTGACCGAAACCACCTTGGCATTCAGGCGCATGCGGCCGGGGTTCAGGCGGCTGGCCAGGGTCTCGATCAGGTCGGCCCGGTGGGCGTGATAATAGGCCGCGCCGAAGCTTTTCCTGGCCACCGAACGCAACGGCGTCTGCAACACCGTTGCGCCGCTGCGCCAGTCCTTCAGTTGATGCGAACCGGGCTCGACACCGAAGCCGGCCAGGGCATCGCCCAGGCCCAGCCACTCCAGGATCCGCACGCCATTGGGGCTCAACTGGATGCCGGCGCCGACCTCCGTCAGGGCCGGGGCCTGCTCCAGCTGCAGGTAATCCATGCCCGCCTTTTCCAGGGCCAGGGCCAGAACCGAGCCGCCAATTCCGGCTCCCGCAATAATGATCCGCATGTCAGAATCCTGCCTCGTCGACCGGCATCAGGGCCGCGGTGTACTTGCGGCCCAGTTGCACATAATCCTCCACCATTACGGCATGGCCGGCGATCTCGTCGGGCCGTAGATCGCGCATGTATTTGGCCGGACTGCCGGCCCAAAGCTGCCCCCTGGGGATGCGCTTGCCCGGTGTCAACAGCGCCCCGGCCGCCAGCATGGCGCCGCCCTCGATGACCGCCTCGTCCAGCACCACGGCGCCCATGCCGACAAAGGCCCGGTCTTCCAGGCGGCAGCCGTGAATGACGCACATATGGCCGATCAGCACGTTCTCGCCGATCCAGGTATCGCAAACACCCAGGGAGGTATGCACAACGGTGCCGTCCTGGATATTGCTGCGGGCGCCAATATGGATCGCCTCCTCATCGCCGCGCAGCACGCAATTGTACCAGATCGAGGCCTGGGCCCCGATTTTCACCTTGCCGATGACATGGGCCCCGGGCGCGACAAAGGCCTGCGCGTGGATCGTGGGCCGGATGCCCTCATAGGTCATGATGCCGCGGTCGTTCATTATCGCGCTCCCGAGATCAGCCAATGCCGTGCCGGCGAGGGCAAGCGGATCAAGGGAACAGCGCTTCCTGTTCCAGGCCCATGCTCTCGTCCAGATTATACATGACGTTCATGTTCTGCACGGCCTGGCCCGAGGCGCCCTTGACCAGATTGTCGATCACCGAAACGATGATGGCCCGGCCCGGCAGACGCGAGGGAAAGACGCCGATCAGGCAATGGTTCGAGCCCCGCACATCGCGGGTCGCCGGCGCCACGCCCTCGGCCACGACCCGGACAAAGGGCTCCGCGGCATAGCGTTCGCTCAGGCAGTCCCGCAGATCATTCACCGTCGCTTCGCCCGCCAAACGGACATAGCTGGTGGCCAGGATACCCCGGTTCATGGGCGCCAGATGCGGCGTGAAGGCAACGGTCAAACTATCGCCGGCCGCCTTCGACAGCTCCTGCTCGATCTCGGGTCCATGGCGGTGCTGACCGATGCCATAGGCATGCAGGCCCTCGGACACTTCCGAGAACAGATTGGCCTGTTTGGCGCCCCGGCCGGCGCCGGTGATACCGGATTTGGCGTCTATGATAATGTCCTCGGGCGCAATGTTACCGGCCGCCAACAGAGGCGCCAGGGGCAGGATCGCCACGGTGGGATAACAGCCCGGACAGGCCACCAGACGGGCCCCGGGCAGCATTTCCCGTGCGGTTTCCGTCAGGCCGTAGACCGCCTCGGGCTGCAAATCCGGGGCGTAATGTTCATGGCCATACCATTCGGCATAGGTTTCAGTGCTGTCCAGACGGAAGTCGGCGGACAGATCAATGACCCGCGGCGCGCCCCTGATCGCGGCTGCCGCATCGCCCGGTCCCTCGTGCATGACCTCGTCAATCAGGCTGTGATGGGTCGTGTGCAGCAGACCGGAAATGATTTCCTGGGTGGTGCCGTGGGGCAGGCCGCAGAATACCGCGTCGACCTCGACCCCGGCCCATTCCACTTCGTCGATCTTGACCAGGCCGGGCAGCTCCAGGCCGCCCAGATGGGGAAACACCTGGTCATAGGGCTCGCCGGCGTGGCTATCCGCGGTCATCAAGACTATTTCGGCCCGCGGATGGCGGGACAGCAGACGCACCAGTTCGGCCCCGGTGTAGCCCGATGCCCCAAGGATGCCAATTCTGATCTTCTTACCGATTGCCGCCGTCATGGTATGTCTCCGTGCTGATCAACTGTCTGTATATAGCAAACGAAAAATGGCTTGCAGCGAAATACTGCAAGCCATTTTAGCTGGATGCGTATCCGCGTTAGCGTTTCGAGAACTGGAAGCTTCGTCGGGCTTTTGCCTTGCCGTACTTCTTGCGCTCCACGACGCGGGAATCCCGGGTCAGAAAGCCGCCGGCCTTGAGAACCGGGCGCAGGCCCGGCTCGTAATTCAGCAGGGCGCGGCTGATGCCGTGGCGCACCGCGCCGGCCTGGCCGGACAGACCGCCGCCAACCACCGTGCAGTTGACATCGAACTGATCCTTGCGCTGGGCGGTTTCGAAGGGTTGGTTGATGATCATCCGCAGTACCGGGCGGGCGAAATAGGTTTCGAATTCCCGCCCATTGACGGTGATCCTGCCCGCACCCGGCTTGACCCAGACCCGGGCAATGGCGTTCTTGCGCTTGCCCGTGGCGTAGGCCCGGCCCAGATCGTCGATCTTGGGCTCTACCGGTCCGGCCTCGTCGTCGCCGGTCACCGCGCCGCCGCCATCGCCATCGCCCGTCCCGCCCGCTGCGGCACCTTCGACCAGCTGTTTCAAATCGGCGAGGGTGCCCGTTGTCGCAGGCGCCGCCGGCGTTTCCGCCGGTGTATCTGCAGGCGTTTCCGGGGCCGCCGCGTCTTCGCCGCCGGTGTTTTCGTCAGCCATGATCAGGCGCTCCTCTTGTTCTTGTCATTCATCGCGGCAACATCCAGCGTTTCGGGCTGTTGCGCCTCGTGCGGGTGCTCGGTACCGGCATAAACCTGCAGTTTGGTCAGCACCTGGCGGCCCAGGGGCCCCTTGGGCAGCATCCGCTGGACGGCTTTTTCGACCACCCGTTCGGGATGCTTACCGGTCAGAATCTTGCCCGCCGTGACGCTTTTGATGCCGCCGGGATAGCCGGTATGACGATAGTAGGTCTTGTCGGCCAGCTTGTTGCCGGTCAAATGCACCTTGTCGGCGTTGATCACCACAATATGGTCACCGCAGTCCATGTGCGGGGTAAACATCGGCTTGTGCTTGCCACGGAGCCGGCTGGCGACGATCGAGGCCAGACGGCCCAGAACCACGCCTTCGGCATCGATCACGAACCATTTCCGGTCGATCTCCGAGGGTTTTGCGGAATACGTTTTCATGGCAGATCCTTAATTTCTTCCGAACGGCCAGGTAACAACCGGCCCCCGGGTCGGGCGGCGCGGAGTATGTCAGAAAAACCATCAGGGTCAAGGCGAAATACGGCAATATTTTCAATCGATTAATGTGCGGTACTATAGTACCGTATGCCATCATGTTGATCCAATTGGAGAAAAATGGGCCGTGCCATGCCGCTCTTGTAATCGTCCTGAGAAGCGTTGCGGCGGCGGGGCAAACTGACTAAATTTCCCGCTGTCCCGGGGCCGCCCGGACTGTATCGATCGTAGCTTATTGCCTCATAGTCTACTGCCAAGGAGTCTCCAGGTGTCCCTTTATGTCCCGCCACAGGCCGTGCATTCATCCCGCCGCGCGACGATCGGCGCCTTGTTCCATAGCCGGGTGCCGGCCAATCCGGGGCACCGGGCGGTGGTCGAAGGCGACCGGGTGCTGACTTACGCCGAACTGGAGGAACGTTCCAACCGGCTGGCCAATGATTTTCTGGCCCAGGGACTACAGCGCGGCGACCGGGTTGGCCTGCTGGCCCGCAACCGCCTGGAATATGTCGAGATCGAGTTGGCGGCGGCCAAGGCGGGTCTGATTCTGGCGGCGCTGAACTGGCGCCTTGGCGACCGGGAATTGCAGCATTGCATAAGCCTGGTGCAGCCGGAGGTGGTGATCGTGCAGGCGGATCTGGCCGGGGCCCTTGACCGCCTTGACCTGGCGCCGCAGCGTAGAGTGCTGCTTGGCCCGGATTACGAGGACGTCCTGGCGGCCGCGGCGCCTGACTATCCCGACCTGGATATTGATCCCGAAGACGGCCTGGTCATTCTCTACACCTCCGGCACTACGGGACTGC